>JAVEVA010000139.1:0-4489 GCA_034005275.1 Thauera sp.
CGGCACAACATCGGCCGCCACTTCGCCCCCCACAGGAGCGCGTTCGCCTTCGAGAATGCGGATGAAAGGCCGGATCGGTGTCAGCAGTGACTGCAGCGGCTGATAGGGGAAGGGGCCATTGAGCTTGCCCGGCCGGCGCTGCAAAGCGTTGACCACGGCGGCACTGCTGGCTGCCGCCCAGCTGTCGACCAGGAGAACGTGGTGACGCTCGAAGCGCAGATCCAGTTCATCGAACGGCGCCAGGTCGGCAATATTGTGCAAGGACAGGGTGACGCTGGCCTGGAACAGGTGATCATCGGCCAGACCGAGATCGTCCGCGAAGTGGGGACGTGGCAGACCGCTGGGGACAAGCTGGGTGGTGCTGACGTTCAGGCTTGCAGCTTCGGCAGTGAACAGCGGCCGTCCGCGATGTTCGTACCACAGCGGCTCGGTGCTGCCGCGGTCAGGCGACGCCGCCGAGGGGGCCGGCAGCTTGTAGAGGCGGGTGCGCAGTTCCTCATTCAGCTGCTCGGCACTTGCCCAGCCGTGATGGCTGCTGCCGTGGCGGACGCTGGCTTCAAAGGCGGCAAAACGGCTGGCGAGAGTGGTGAGGTGGGCGAGATCCAGATACTTGCCGAGTAGGGGGATGATGAGCAACAAGGGCATCAGGAGCAGGAGGGCGAGGAGGAATTCGGTCATTGCCTGACCGGCGCAAGCGGCAAAGCCGGTGGTGCGCACCCGGGATGAGGCGGCAGGTGCCAGGGAAGGGAGTGGGGCAGGAAGCGTGACAGGAACGCGGCGACGGCTGTTCATTGGACAAACCTCAGGGCAGTTGGCTGCTGCTCTGGCGCAGCTGGGCAGCGATGCGCTCGCTGCTGCTGATCGGTGCCAGCCGGACTTGCCAGTAGGGATTGAACAGACTGCCGATTTCGCGGCGGCCAGGGTGCAGGCTGTTGCCACGGTCAGGGCGGGCGAAGAATACTTCGACGCGGGCAATGGCTGCGCTTCCACCGCCGGCGTGGCGGCCCTGATACAGCTCAAGGCGTCCGCCAGGCTGGATGCTGCTGTCACCGGCGCTGTAAACCTGGGCGGCAGCCGGTTTGAATACCCGGATGCTCAAGGCGCTGCGCGGTTCGTGCTGGCGCAGGGCAGATCTCGACAGTTCATGAAAGGAAGGAATCGCCCCGCCGGCAATGCTTGTCGGTGCCGGGTCGAAACCTTCGGCAATGCCTTCGCTGGAGTCGGCTTCGGCGCTGGCGCGCGGGTTGTCGTGGCGCGAACCGGCATAGCTGTAAGCACGATCGTCGAGCTCATCGGCAGAAAAGGCGCTGCCGTAGCCGAGCGCGTGCTCGCGGTGGCGACAGCGCAGGCGGCGAAGGCGGTAGTGATGGGCGGAAAGGGTGTCCATCGATTTCCAGCCATCGGTGAGATTGATCAGCTCGGTACTGCCGCGTTTGCGCAGTGCAATACCGGTGCACAGGATCACATCGCCGAATGCCCAGTTGCGGCTGCGCAGGAAGCTGTCACGGCTGTCATTGACCACGCTGCCGAGGCGCTGGCGCTCGTCGATGCTCTGCCAGCGAGTGGTGAACGCGGCAAAATCGTCGTGCAGCGGCAACGGGTCAAGCCTGATTGCGGGATCATTGGCATGGGCGACCGCTTCCATCAGCTGGTGCCGGCTGTTGAGGGCGAGACTGTTGCCGGGGCCATGGACGAGAAATTGCGACCAGGACAGCGCCTGGATGGCAGCGTCGTGCACCGGAATGGTCGCGGCCAGTGCTGGAGTGAGGATGTCCATGATCGATTTGACGTAGTCCATCACCTGGCTGAGGATCGGACCGATGTAGGGAATGAGATTCAGGTAAGGGCCGATGTTGTCGGCCGTGGTGCCCATGTATTTCGCCCATGAGGCGACGCCGACTGCCTGGGCGATGGCGATTTCGTTGGCGACAATCGCGCGGTTGGTGTAGGCGTCGTAGTTGAGCAGCCGCGCTTCGAATACGCCGGCGCTGTAGGCGACCGCATCGGCGGTATTGCTCAGGCGCAGTTTTTCTTCCACCAGCTGACCACTGTTGAACATCCACAGCAGGCTGGCCAGCACCGCCAGCAGCAGCACCAGCGCCAGCGGCAGCGCCTGGCCGGAGCTGTGGCGCTGCCGTGGGCCTGGGCCTGGGTTTGGGTGCGGGTGCGGATGCATGGCGATGCCGGCCGTGGGCGCTCATTTGCCGAGCTGATTGACGTAGGTGTCGAGCGTGTGCTTCTGGTCACCGACGCTGCCGGCCTTGTCGGAGGCGGTCTGTGCGGCAGTCTTGGCGCTGCTGCCGTCCTTGCCTGACAATTCCTGGGCAATTGCCGCAGTCTGGTTGCGCACGGTCTGGCCGAAGTATTGATAGACCGCGATCGCCGCGACCGCGATCATCGCCACGATGATGATGTATTCGGTCATGCCCTGACCGTGTTGCGACGTGCCCGTCAACAACGGGCGGCTGGCGGCAGAGGTTTTCATGTCATTCTCCTTGATGATGAATGCATGGTCATCATCTGTCGTGATCATGACGTTGTCAATATGCTGATCGTGTTTTCTGATCAATTTTTGCTTGCGTCCGAATGGCGCTGCTCACCGGCTGGACAGGCTTCGCGTGCGGGCCGCTTGGCGCTGGGCGGCCTTGGCCGTACCATCAGCGTTCGGTTGACAGGAGAATTACCCATGACGGCAGCTGCCGACAGCATCAACATGGCCTTGTTTTGCGATTTCGAGAACGTTGCTCTCGGGGTGCGCGACGCAAAATATGACAAATTCGATATTCGTCCGGTGCTCGAGCGCCTGCTGCTCAAAGGCAGCATCGTGGTCAAGAAGGCCTATTGCGACTGGGAGCGCTACAAGAGTTTCAAGGCCACCATGCATGAGGCCAATTTCGAGCTGATCGAGATTCCCCACCTGCGCCAGTCAGGCAAGAATTCGGCCGACATCCGCCTGGTGGTCGATGCGCTTGACCTGTGTTACACCAAATCCCATGTTGACACCTTCGTCATCATCAGCGGTGATTCGGATTTCTCGCCGCTGGTGTCGAAGTTGCGTGAGAACGCCAAGCAGGTGATCGGCGTTGGCGTCAAACAATCGACTTCCGATCTGCTGATTGCCAATTGCGATGAATTCATCTTTTACGATGACCTGGTACGTGATCGCCAGCGGGCTGCGCGTCGTGATGCGCGCGAGCCGGTCGTGGCCGGCAAGCGTGTGGCCGAAGACGAAAATCAGAACAGGGAAGAGCAGGAGCGCCGGCGCAGCGAAGCGATCCAGTTTGCCGTCGAAACGCTGGATGATCTGATGGCAGAACGTGGTGATGGTGGCAAGATCTGGGCGTCGATGCTCAAGCAGGCGATCAAGCGCCGCAAGCCGCATTTCAACGAGAGCTATTTCGGTTTTCGCGCTTTTGGCAATCTGCTTGATGAAGCACAGGCGCGCGGCCTGCTCAGTGTTGGACGGGACGAAAAGTCCGGCACTTATGTGCAGCGCGCGGGCGCGGTGGCGGATAACGGCAATGTGGCCGTGTTGCCGACGCCGCAGCCGATCTTGCCGGTAGTCGAACCAGGCACGGCAAAGATCGCTGACTTGAACCCGGTCGTGCGCGAAGCAGAGCCGGCCTCAGTTGCCAGTCCCGCGCTGGTGGCGAAAGGCGGGCCACGACGCAGTGCGCGCAAACCCGCAGTGGCAGCAACAGCAGCAGGTACCGCGAAAGAAGCGGTGGAGCCAGCGCTTGCCGGAGAACCGCTTGTCGTACAACAGCCGCCAGCAGTGATGCGGGCGACTGCACCGGCAGTGCTGCCGGAAGCGGCATTGCTGGCTGCTGTCTCGCCTGCAGCAAGCGATGTTGAGCGCAGTCCGGATCAGACCATGACTGCGAATGAGGCGCTGAGCAAGGTGGCAGCGCAATCCGCGGTTGTCAAATCCACCGCCACCAAATCGGCAAGCAGAGCCAGGAGCAAGGCCAGCGGCAAAACCGTCAGTGGTGCGGCAGGCAAAACCGATGATGGCGACACCGGCAAGACTGTGGCCAGGACCGCGACCAGGGTGGCGGCGAAGAAGACAGTCGAACCGGCGGCAGAGAAGAAGGCTGAACCGGCCAAGAGCGCCAGCGCCAAAGCTTCCGCAAGCAAGGTCGCGAGCAAGGCCGCCAGCGCGGGTGCCAATGGACGTCGACGTGCTGCGACGACCAGAAAAGCCGCCGCCGCCGCGCCGGATGCGTCGCCCACGTCGGGCGCTGATGCGCTTGTGCAGGATGCGGCAGCAGGGGCGGCTGCCGACCGCGAGCAGCCATGAGCGCAAACCCAGCCGGGGTGGATGTCCTCAGGGCGCGCTGGCCTTATCCGCGCTGGATCGCCCATCGCGGGGCCGGGTTGCTGGCGCCGGAAAATACCCTGGCCGCTTTCCGGCATGGTCTGGCACAGGCTTACCGGATGTTTGAATGTGATGTCCGCCTGAGCAAGGACGGGCAGCTTTTCCTGTTGC
>JAVEVA010000057.1:0-21281 GCA_034005275.1 Thauera sp.
CTACAACGGCCAACCCCGCTGGCAGGCCAGCCAGGAGATTGCCGACCTGATCGCCGCCCCTGCCAGTCTCAAGCGCTGGCGGCCGAGTTTTCGTTACCATCTGCTCGACGAAGGCCGGGTGCCAGCCGAAAAACTCCACCAGCTCTCGGACAACCTGCTGTCCCTGCTCATCCAGCTGGAGACCAGCGCCCCTGATCCGCACGCCCTGCGCGAAGCCACCCGCGCACTGGCCAGCCATCTGAAGGACCCCGCCTACGACAGCCTGCGCCGCGCCTTTGTCGTTTTTTTCAACCGCGCAGTGTTCAGAAAACTCAATCCGCGCCAAACTGTCGAAGAGTTCAAGGATTTACAGGAGATCGACGCCATGCTCGCCGAACGTATTGATGAATGGGGAATGCAGCTGCGCCAAGAGGGGCGCCAAGAAGGACGTCAGGAGGGACGCCAAGAGGGACGCAGGGAAGGGTGGCAGCAAGGCCACAAGGACGGCGAAACCGCTGCCGCCCGCCGCCTGCTCTCCCGGCAACTGCGCCTGCGCTTCGGCCCGCTGCCGCCCTGGGCAGAGCAACAGCTGGAGCAGGCTGAGCTTGCGCAACTGGAAAACTGGAGCGACGCCGTGCTTACCGCCGAATCCCTGCCAGACATTTTTCGACAGGGTGATCCGGCCTGACACTCATGAGGCAGGACAAAAGCACGCTCACAGTACCTAGCCCGGATAAGCGCCAGCTTGACGCGGTAACGTGCCTGCGGATCGTGGCGGGTCTGGCGAGTGCGCAGCAGTCACCAGCGCAAACGGATTCGGATCCTCCTACCGCTCCAGTTCAGCAGTCTGTCGCGGTTTCGAGCAGCTTTGTCACCGGAAACTCCAGCTCATGCTGGCAATCGGCTGCTGCTAGCAGTCGAACAGCCGATATGACTGACCTTCTCGTTTTGATGGTAAAGTGTAGCGCACAACGCTACACTTTACGCCATGATCAAGCACTTTAAACACAAAGGACTACACGCGTTTTTTGCAACGGGCAACAAGTCCGGCATCCGGCCTGATCATGCCCCCCGCCTGGCACGCCAACTCAGGCAATTGAACGATTCAGCAAGCCCTTGCGAGATGAATATGCCTGGCTGGAAGTTGCATCCACTTTCCGGCGACTTGGCGGGGCATTGGTCAGTGACGGTCAATGGCAACTGGCGGATGACTTTTGTGTTTGAAGGCGAAGACGCGATTCTGGTCGATTACCAGGATTACCACTGAGAAGGAGCAACGATATGGCCAGAATGCACAATCCACCGCACCCCGGCGAAACATTGCGCGAGGATGTGCTACCCGCGCTAGGGTTGACCGTGACCCAGGCAGCACAGGAACTCGGCGTTAACCGCGTAACGCTTTCCCGCGTCTTGAACGGCAAGGCAGGCATCAGCATCGACCTTGCCTTGCGCCTGGAGGCCTGGCTCGACGGCCCGACTGCAGAAAGTTGGCTGAAGGGTCAGATTTCTCATGATCTGTGGCAGGCTGAGCAGCGGGGACAGGCGAAAGTGGCTGCTCGTCACACAGCAATAGCCTGATACCCAAGCGTTCTCCCCGCTCCACTCGAGCTGGGCGGTAGTCAAGACCCAAGTCCCCTCCCCTTGTAGCACACGCCTGCAAGACAGTCGGCCAATTTGCTGGCCCGATCAGCAAGCCGAGATCGGCATGGCAGCATTTCAAGCGACGACATCATCTGGCGCGTACGTCTGAACCTGCCCGACAGGCAGCAGGAATGGCTCTACCTTTACCTGCTGATCGAATTCCAGAGCCGTGACGAACCCTGGATGGCGCTGCGCGTGCTCACTTATGTCTGCCTGCTCTACCAGGATCTGATCAAGGCCAGACAGATCAAACCCGGCGACAAGCTGCCGCCAGTGTTTCCGCTTGTCCTCTACAACGGACAGCCCCGCTGGCAGGCCAGTCAGGAAATCGCCGATCTGATCGCCGCCCCCGCCAGCCTCAAGCGCTGGCGGCCGAGTTTTCGCTACCACCTGCTCGACGAAGGCCGGGTGCCCGCCGAAAAGCTCCACCAGCTTTCGGAC
Source organism: Thauera sp. (assembly GCA_034005275.1). Lineage (GTDB taxonomy): Bacteria > Pseudomonadota > Gammaproteobacteria > Burkholderiales > Rhodocyclaceae > Thauera. Next base: position 2,062 of record JAVEVA010000057.1, read on the forward strand.
AACCTGCTGTCCCTGCTCATCCAGCTGGAGACCAGCGCCCCCGATCCGCACGCCCTGCGCGAAGCCACCCGCGCACTGGCCAGCCATCTGAAGGACCCCGCCTACGACAGCCTGCGCCGCGCCTTTGTCGTTTTTTTCAACCGTGCAGTGTTCAGAAAACTCAATCCGCGCCAAACTGTCGAAGAATTCAGAGATTTACAGGAGATCGACGCCATGCTCGCCGAACGTATTGTTGTGGTCAAGTTTTCATGGACACTGAGATAGGTTGTTAAAGGCTGGTGGCTTTTTCGAATTCCACCGGTGAGCGATAGCCCAGCGTCGAGTGCAATCGCTGGGTGTTATAAAAGCCAACGATGTACTGCCCAATGTCGGCGCTGGCTTCGGTGTGGTTGGCGTAGCGACGCTGCCAGACACGCTCCATCTTGAGATTCAGGAAGAAGCGCTCCATGACGGCATTGTCCCAGCAGTCCCCCTTGCGACTCATGCTGGCTACCAGGTGATGTTGTACAAGCAGATCACGATATTCCTGGCTGGCATATTGACTGCCTCGGTCGGTGTGCACGATCAGTCCCGGCTTGGGATTGCGTAGCGTGATGGCCATTTTCAAAGCAGCGCAGACCAGTCCTGCGTTCATGCCCGGTGCCATTGCCCAGCCCACGATCTTGCGCGAGTAAAGATCAAGGACTGCGGCCAGATATAACCAGCCACGCCCGGTCCGGATGTAGGTAATGTCCGCCACCCACGCCTGGTTTGGCTGCCCTGCAGAGAATTTCCGATCCAGAATGTTGGCCGCGACAGGAAGACTGTGCCGACTGTTCGTGGTGTGGATGAATTTGCGCTTCCAGCGTGCCTGAAGCTTGTTCTTCTTCATTAACCGGCGAACCCGGAAGCGGCCAACAGGCAGCCCAAGGGCTTTCAGAGCGGCGCTCAGTCGGCGGCTACCGTAGTTCCTGCCACTGGCCTCGAACACTGCACGAACCGAGCGAGAAAGCGTGCAGGGACGCTCGTTACGCTGACGGTGACGTGCTGCGTAAAACCCTGAACGGCTCACGCCCAGGAGTCGGCACAGTCGGGCGGTCCCAGCCTTCTTCATCGAGTGTTCCACCATCGTGTGAATCACTTCAATTCCCGGGCGAAGAAGGCCGATGCTTTTTTTAGCAGTGACACATCCTCGCGTAGTCTCTGGTTCTCACGCTCGAGCTGGCGGATACGCTGCTGCTCAGGTGTCAGTGGCAGGCCAATTCCTGGATGACCCGCTTGCTCTGCATCATATTGGGCCAGCCAGCGCCGTACAGCGGTCGCACCTACATCAAGATCCTGGCAGACCTGAGCAACGCTCAGTCCTTGCTCCCGGATCAGTTGCGCTGCATGGAGCTTGAAGGCCGCATCAAATTTTCTGCGGACGCGAGATGTTGTCATCGTGTTCAAAATAAGTTTTCCAGAAGAAAGACCTTATCAAGTTGTCTACGTGAATTGAGCCACAACAACTGCGCCAAGAGGGGCGTCGAGAAGGACGCAAGGAAGGACGTCAGGAGGGACGTCAGGAGGGACGCCAAGAGGGGCGCCAGGAAGGGTGGCAGCAAGGCCACAAGGACGGCCAAACCGCTGCTGCCCGCCGTCTGCTCTCCCGGCAACTGCGCCTGCGCTTCGGCCCGCTGCCGCCTTGGGCAGAGCAACAGCTGGAGCAGGCTGAGCTTGCGCAGTTGGAAAACTGGAGCGACGCCGTGCTCACCGCCGAATCCCTGTCCGACATTTTTCGACAAAGTGATCCGACCTGACGCGCATGGGGACAGAGCAAAAAACACACGCACGGGCAGCACAATACGTAGCCCGGATAAGCGCCAGCGCATCCGGGAAAGCGACCCGTCTCGGCAAACACTCACAAGTCCCCGATAAATCCGCAACTCATTGTTATCGGAATACCTTTCATCTTCGTCAGACCTGAACCCCGGATGCGCTGGCGCTTATCCGGGCTACGGGACTGATCGAATTCCAGAGCCGCGACGAACCCTGGATGGCGCTGCGCGTACTCACCTATGTCTGCCTGCTCTACCAGGATCTGATCAAGGCCGGACAGATCAAGCCCGGCGACAAGCTGCCACCGGTGTTTCCGCTCGTCCTCTACAACGGCCAACCCCGCTGGCAGGCCAGTCAGGAGATCGCCGATCTCATCGCCGCCCCTGCCAGCCTCAAACGCTGGCGGCCGAGTTTTCGTTACCACCTGCTCGACGAAGGCCGGGTGCCAGCCAAAAAACTTCACCAACTCTCGGACAACCTGCTGTCCCTGCTCATCCAGCTGGAGACCAGCGCCCCCGATCCGCACGCCCTGCGCGAAGCCACCCGCGAACTGGCCAGCCATCTGAAGGCCCCCGCCTACGACAGCCTGCGCCGCGCCTTTGTCGTTTTTTTCAACCGTGCAGTGTTCAGAAAACTCAATCCGCGCCAAACTGTCGAAGAATTCAGAGATTTACAGGAGATCGACACCATGCTCGCCGAACGTATCGATGAATGGGGAATGCAGCTGCGCCAAGAGGGACGTCAGGAGGGGCGTCAGGAAGGCGAAGCCATTGCCGCCCGCCGCCTGCTCTCCCGCCTGCTGCGCCTGCGCTTCGGCCCACTGCCGCCCTGGGCAGAGCAGCAGCTGGAGCAGGCTGAGCTTGCGCAACTGGAAAACTGGATCGACACCGTGCTCACCGCCGAATCCGTAGCGGACATTTTTCGACAGAGCGATCCGACCTGACACTCATAAGACAGGACTGAGTCCGCCACAGAAACACGCGCAGCCCACAGAACATGGCCCAGCCAGGCGCAGCCGATCCGGGAAAACCGACCGCCCCGGCAGGTACTCATTACGCCCCAATTCATCAGTAATTCCTGAATCTGTGCTCGTCGGTGACAAATTCAAGATAAGCCATTGAATTATTGATATAATGCCGCCAACCAATCTTTCACCCAAGTGAACATGGCACGCTTCGAAATCCGCCAGGCCGACAAATTGAATCTGACCTCCTATTCTGGCCTGGCGTTGATTGGTCAGTGTTGTCAGGCTGCTCAGGTGGATGTGGTGATTGATCCGCGACTGCCGGTTTCGCAGGGAATGCGGACATCGGACGTGGTGAAGTCGATGGTCGGGGTGCTCAGCCTGGGCAAGAGCGACTTTGAAGCGATCGAGCCGTTTCGAGACGATCGCTTCTTCAAGGAGGCGCTGCATTTGTCCAAGATCCCGGGCAGCGTCTGGATGCGCCAGCGGCTCGATGCGCGTGGCGCGCAACTGCGTGAGCTGACCGACGAATTGAGTCTGCGTCTGCTCGAACGCACGGAAGCGCCGATCACCGCTCACGGCGGTTATGTCTGCTGCGACATCGACACTTTTGTCATGGACAACAGTAAGACCTACAAGGAAGCAGTCAGCCGCACTTACCAGGGGGTCGATGGCTACACGCCGATCGCCGCCTATCTGGGCAATGAAGGCTGGAACATTGGCCTGGAGCTGCGTGCTGGGTCGCAGCATTCCTCCTTTGAAACCAACTACTTCCTTGAACGTATCTTCCCCCGGATTGAGCGTTTGGTGAGCAGGCGCTGCTCGCAAGACAGCAAAGTGCTGCTGCGCAAGGACAGTGGCTTTGACAGCGCTCATCTGCTGTTCCTGCAGGCCGCAGAGAAAAAACGCTGGGCTGCGATGGAACGAAGCTTCGATTTCATCACCAAATGGAATCCGAGAAGGCAGAACAAGCTGAACTGGGTGAGTCAGGCCGAAGCTGAAGGGGCTTTCGTCGAGACTCGTCCGGGCAAGCGAGTGGCTTTGCTCAGCGTCAAGGTCAAGCGAGCGTGGCAGAAGGTGAAGCGTGAGTTTGGCCTGGTGGTGCAGGTGATCGAGCGCACCATCGACAAGAAAGGCCAGTGTCTGCTTGAGCCCGCCATTGAGTTGCAGGGCTGGTGGACCAGTCTCGAGCTGCCGGCCGCCGAAGTCATCACGCTCTACAAGCACCACGGCACGCACGAGCAGTTTCACTCGGAGATCAAGACCGATCTCGATCTGGAGCGCCTGCCTTCGGGCAAGTTCGACACCAATGATGCGATCGTGCATCTGGCGTCCTTTGCCTACAACTGCCTGCGTTTGCTCGGCCAACTGGGACTGACGGGAAGCATCACGCCGATCCGCCATCCAGCCAAACGGCGGCGCTTGCGCACGGTGCTGCAGGAAATCATGTACCGGGCGGCAAAATTCGTTGTCCATGCCCGCCGCCTGGTGCTCGACTTTGGCCGTGGCGTTGCCACGCACGCCCAGGTGTTCATGAATGTGCAACAGCGACTGCTCAGTGCTGCGTCACCATGACTGAATTGGTTTGCAGGAGCGCTCAATTGCAGCAATCTGCGCATGCGGAAGGCTGTTCCGTGTGCGCAGTGAGCAAAACTGCGCGGTGGCGTGCTGAGAGCTGCCGTTTGGTGCCGGTCAGCAGCAGGGAAAAGTGCTTGAGCGGCGCAAAACCAAAGAGAAGAACTGAGAAAATCTCAGAAATGCGCCATGGGAAAATTGTTGAGGTGATCGAACACGGATTCAGGTATTTGATTACCGGATTAATAACGGGGGAATCATGACCCGCATTCTTGCACCAGGCGTTTTTGACGTCTTCCACATCGGCCATCTCAATTACCTGATGACAGCCAGTCGATACGGTGACGTTTTGGTCGTAGCAGTACAAGAAGACCGCGCTGCAGAACGACAAAAAAATATCCAGCTTGTCACACCTCTGGCAGAACGCATGGCTTTGATCGAGCAACTTCGCTTCGTTAGCGAGGTTGTCAGTTACTCCGATATATTCCAAGGCCCGTTGCTGGAGGCGCTTGGTATTGACATATTCGCTTGCAGTGAAGAATATGGCGCAGATTCGCGTTATCCGGATCAGCAGAAAACCTTGGAATTTTGCACTAAAAACAACATAAAGATCATAAAAATTCCGCGCACAGATCATGTCTCATCGACTCGCGTTCGCGCTCATCTCCGTCAGTTCTGGGCTACTCGCGCAGCCAAAGCTGCCGAGTTACCGGCAGGAGTGACCACACTCGGTAGCTTCAAGGGCGACCAAGAACAAATGCGTCAACAAACCTTGCGTGAATGTCTGTTGATTCGCCAATGCGCCCAACGCCTAGAGGCCAAAAGTTTGATCGATCTGGGCTGCGGTGATGGACGTCACCTGGTCGAAATCGCCAACAGTTTCGAGCGCATCACCGGCGTTGACTTCGCGCCGGAACTGATAGCACTTGCACAAAGAAAATTAAACGCCATCAGTTCGCGGACCCACCTGGAGTTCCACGCAGCAGATATCGTCGAATTCAATACAACAGAACAGTTCGACCTGATCCTGCTCTCCGGGCTCACGCCTTGTCTTGATGACGATCAGCTTGAAAGATTATTAGAAAAGACTGCGAAGCTAGCCCATCCTCAGTCACGTTTACTGATCCGAACATCCATTTCGCTCGACAAAAGAATCGACTTAATCAACTATTTCTCGAAAGAACTGGGTACTTTATACACCGCTTATTATCGCACCAAAAGTGAGATCATCGAAGATGCACGCCATGCTGGCTGGACACTTTGCGAGGCTGCTCTACTATACCAACACCGGCCTGACACAGCGATCTGGTGGTTCGAATTTACTCGCACATTTAACGACTCATGAATTCAACAGCATCGACCGAAAAGCTGCTTCTCGACTTACTACAAGCACAGGAAGCCATGCGTGCAGAATTTAGCCAACTCACCCGTCTCTGCGAAAATCTGAGCCATCAAATCGAAGCACTCAAAAACAGATCCTGCATCGAGGTTCAACAACGAACCAGCCACTCAGCAAGCCTATCTCTTCCTTCAGGTTTGATAAGCTCACGAGGTACAATTCGGCCGGGAAAAGGGGCGCTCGATGCTGTCTGGCGGGACATTCAAGGTGCTTTTCACCCAGCACCCGATACTTTGCTCCCCAACGCTGCCTACATCCTTTATCGACAAATTCAGGCTCTGAATTTGCAGGGACGACGAGTCGCAGCCATTACCACTCCACACGCCGAACTAGCCGATCTTCTCAACATCACCAAAGCCGTCTCAGCACAGGAGTTCCGGGCAAGTGACATCAATGGCCCGATAGAGGCAATCGAGTACGCTAGCAACACCTCGCCAATAAGCAGGAACATTTTTTCCGGTCTCCACTCACTGCCGACCTTCCTTAAAAGTTGCGACTTCCTCTGGATTCCAGACCGTTTCCTTGCCAGTCTTCTCCTACGGTGCAACGGCATATTCGAGGGATTTGTCGAACGAGTGCACCGCCAATTGCTGTTTACGCTCGACACTGAGGACTGGGAGGAGCATGACGCCCGATCGATTCTGCATCGCGTCGGTTTTATTGAAGTTTCTCGCCCATTCGAAACTGGTGAAAATCTCTATATCACCCGGATGCACGAATCTCAAAGTTACTATTCACTGACTGGTACCCCTCCCTCGTCAGAGGACGGCCCTTTATATCTACTAGCATCAAAAGTTCCCAGTCCATCATTTCGAATCACTCCTGCCGGCGAGAAACCTGATGAATCCTAAGCCACGCTTCGTCATCTGGGGCTATGGATCAGAAAATATTTTCCGTAATTTTGGCCTCACACTCATCAGCCAAGGCTATGAAGTACTATGCCTGCCAGACAAAAGCTTGGATCGAATGGCTGAATTACTCGAGCTATTGAGGTTTCCATACATATTGCTGACTTCGGCACATTTCGGCCGCGATGCACGCATTCTTCACGATTTTTATCCCGACATCCGTATCGGCAACGAATTTCTGGATCTTCTCCACCATTGCCCTCCGATCCTGTCGGTATTCTATCCGCACGATCTCGCCACGCCCTCGGTCATAAACGAACCACTATTGCTGAGTTCATTCGATCTGGTGTTATGGCCGACCCCATTCTTTGGCTATCAGCCCAGGCCACACAAATTGATGGAAGTCGGCTGGGTCGGCTTTTCCGATCCTTTTTTGCCCCCGGAAGATCGCCAGTACGACAGCGTGCTGCTGTTTTCGGATATCTGCCGTCACACGCAGCAATTCGGTATTGCCGGCACATACGCCAAGCTTCTGCCCATCCTAGAAACCGGCACAGCAATCAAATTTCCCGAGTGGCCCGGCCACATCGCTCTCGAAGAATATTTTACCGACCGTGGAGCCCATGTCATCGCAGCCAGCACATCTGCGGGAAAACTGATCCAAAACAGCCGCCTGATCGTATCCAATAGCGTCAGCAGCATTTCCGTCGAAGCCGCCTACATGGGCACCCCGGTCATCAATCTTCTGGAGGATTACCTCGCCCCAGGTTTCCAGAAACGCTTCCTGAGTGGCCTGCCTGGGTGCGTCCTGAGCAGCTATGCCGATTTTCCCAAATACTTCACCCATCCGCCCAAAGCCGCACAACCATGTGTGAAGCAATTCGACGCAGCCCACGTGCTCGACATCATCCTTGCCGAAGCAGCCATGCAAAGCCGGCACACACCGCATTCAACACACGTGGAGATTCTGGTTCGCCCCTCGCCCTCCAGCCTTCCAGCCTCCTCTCCTACCCTCACGAGCAGTCAAGAGCTTCCGCCCTCTGAGAGAGCGAGCTCACCTGGTTATGCCGAAGAACCATCGGTACAACCTGAAGCAGTGCGGAATCCCATCGCCCCGGAAGACGAAATCCAGCTCGCCACCGCACTGCGTCTGCTGGCTTTGGATCGGGTCGAGGAGGCTTTTGCCATCCTCCAAACTCTCGTGCATTCTGGCACGCCACTTGCTGCGCCCTACAGGCAGATCGCTCAATTGGCGATAAGGCAGGGTGAAACCGACATTGCCGAAGAGTTTCTCACGCTTGCCTGCGAACGCGAGCAGCCACCCGGCGAAGCCCATCTCGAACTGGCCCAACTGTTTTTCGACACTGAACGTTTCAATAATACGCTGAACATCTTGAGCCCCCTGCTTCGTTACGGTCCCGCACGCAATCCCGAGGCCTACTCCCTCTTGCGCCGCACGCTCGGAATATTGCCCGAACTGGACACGATTGCATGGGCACGACTGCTGACCGACCTCAAATGGCAAGCCAGGTAAATAGCCAAGGTCAGCGCGCTGAAATAACATATTTCAAATGAAAGTCAAATGAAAAAATTTTCACTATCAACAAGTTATCCTGCCATCCTGCTCCCCGGCTCATCTCACACGCACTGCTTCATCGGATAGCCAGCCCGCCATGTCGCCCAGACTCATCGCCTTCCACCTCCCCCAGTTCCACCCCATCCCTGAAAACGACGCATGGTGGGGCAAGGGGTTCACCGAATGGACGAACGTCACCCGTGCCACGCCGCACTTTCCTGGCCACCACCAGCCACAGTTGCCAGCCGACCTGGGTTTCTACGACCTGCGCCTGCCCGAGGCACGAGCCGCGCAGGCGGAGCTGGCCCGCGAATACGGCATCCATGGCTTCTGCTACTACCACTACTGGTTCAACGGCAAACTTCTGCTGGAACGCCCGGTCGAGGAAATCCTCGCCTCCGGCGAGCCTGACTTTCCTTTTTGCCTGTGCTGGGCCAACGAGAACTGGACGCGGCGCTGGGACGGCGCCGAACAGGAAGTACTGATCGCCCAGCATTACAACGACAATGACGACCGCGCCCACATCCAGTATCTGATTTCCTTCTTCCGCGATCCACGCTATATCCGCGTCGACGGCAAACCGCTGGTCCTGATCTACCGCGCCCGCCATCTGCCTGACCCGAAACGTTCACTCACCATCTGGCGCAACGAAGCACGCAAAGCAGGCATCGGAGAACTGTTCATCTGCCGAGTGGAAAATTTCTTCAATGACCGTGACGACCCGCACGAGCTCGGTTTTGACGCCTCGGTCGATTTCCAGCCCGACTGGAAAGCAATTGACGACGATGATCCGAGCATGGTGCTGCCAGACGAGCATTTCGTCATCGACTACCGCAACATGGTCGAAACTCAACTTGCCCGACCAGAAGTTCCTCACCTGCGTTTCCCCGGCGTCACACCATCCTGGGACAACTCGGCACGACGCAAGAAAAGCGCATTCATCATTGCCGACAGTACCCCCGAAGCCTACGAACACTGGCTCACGGAAACGCTGCGTAATATTGCTGACCGCCCACCAGGCCAACAGCTGGTGTTCATCAACGCCTGGAACGAATGGGCAGAGGGCAACCACCTCGAACCCGACCAGAAGTTCGGCCGCGCTTATCTGGAAGCCACCCGCCGCGCACTCGACAAGGCCCCAGCACCGGACGCCGTCAAACCGCTACCGCTGACCGATCCGCTGGTACACCACGGTTTCGCCATCCGTCAGCACTACCTCAAACACCTCGCCGCACAACGCATCAGCAAGGCGATCGCGCCGCTGCATGACGAACGCCTCGCCGGTACCACGCCGCCACACATCCATCTCGTGCTCGATGCCACCCGCTGCGCTGACGACGCCCTGTCACGCTCACTGAACGCCATCTCCAGCCAGCTCTACGAGCACTGGCAACTCGACGTGTTGTCGCTTCGACCTGCGCCGCAGATCACCTCGTCCCGCCTCGGCTGGCACACCATCGCACCGGAACAGGCCAGCCAGGCAGTGGCCGAACTGATCTCCACCAGCACAGCGGATCGCCACGCCATACTCATCGGCGGCGACATCCTCGCCGAAGACGCACTGCTGTTCGCCGCCCAACACCTGCTCGACCACCCGGACTGCCCGCTGATTCTCACCGACGGCGACACGCGCGCGGTGGACGGCATCCCGCTGCGTACCTGGCTGGCGCCCGGTCTGAACCCGGACTGGCTGCGCTCCACGCTGCACATCGGCGGCGCGGTAGTCGCTTCCGGCGAAATCCTGCTCGCAGCACTGCAGGACATCGGTGCCTCACCCTGCGACGCACTGGCGCTGGCCGCCGTGTTGCGCACGCTCGAAGCCCCCACCGCGGCCTATCACCTGCCGCGCATCGCCCTCAGCCGGCCTGAGGATCAGGACAGCATTCCGCTTGCGTTCCGCGCCGAATTGCTCAGTCTGCATCTGGCGCGCCTCGGCCACACCGCATCCCTCAAGCATGCCTTGATCGACGACGCCTGCCAGGTGCGGTACGAACATGCAGACCCTCCGCCCGCCGTCGCCGTGCTGCTCGGCCCGCCAGACTCGCCGGCGGACGTGCTGCGCAGCGTCGAAGGCCTGCTGGCACGGAGCGACGGCTTCCCGCTGTCCATCCTGCTGCCGCGCGCGCCCAATGTCACGGCTGAACTGCGCGGCTGCCTCGGCCAACTTGCCGCGCTGAATTCGCCCAACATCCGCATCATCGACGTCGCCAGCGGCAATCCGCCGGCGGTGTTCAACCAGCTCGCCGCGGCTACCGACGCCCCGCTGCTGCTGCTGCTCGACTGCGGCCTGGCGCCGCTCGACGACGGCTGGTTACAAGTGCTCGCCAGCCATGCCCGGCGGCCGGACATCGGCGCGGTGGGCGCGCGCATCATCGCCCCCGACGGCGGCTTGTGCGAAGGCATCGTGCGGCTCGGCCAGAGCGGCGTCGCCGGCAGCCCATATCTGGGCGTGTCGGCCAACTACACCGGCAACGGCGGCGAACTGCATCTGGAGCAGAACTGCATCGCCGTCTCCGGCCGCGGCATGATGCTGGCGCGCGCGCATTTTCTCGCTGCCGGCGGCCTGCGCGCCGAGCGCTACCCGCTGGCCCATGCCGCCACTGATCTGTGCCTGCGTCTGCACCAGCGCGGGCTGCGTCAACTATGGACGCCACATGCCACGCTGGTAGCGCCCACTGCCGCCGCACCCCGGCCTTTCGCCCCGCCTGAGGCCGCCGACGTTCCGCTGCTCGATGACTGGCTGCGCGAGCTGCCCACTGACCCTTACGCCAACCGCCAGCTCAATCACGAGGGAATTCGGCCGCGACTGCAGTTCAACCTCGCACTGGCCCACGACCCGCTGCCCTGGCGCCCAATACCCCGCATCTACGCCCATCCAGCTGATCTTACTGGCTGCGGCGAGATGCGCATCCTCGGGCCGATGCGTGCCCTCGCCCGCGCTGGTCAGATCCAGGGGAATGCCGGCACCCGCTTTCTTGGCCCCTGGGATCTGGCTGCGCTGGCTCCCGACACCATACTCCTGCAACGGACTTACACTGACATTGGACTGAATTGGCTGCAAAGCTATCGCCGCCACGCGCAAAGTCTGCTGATCTACGAAGTGGACGATCTACTCACCCGCATCTCGCCCGACAACGACCTCGGCAAAGGATTCCCGCCAGATCTCGAAGCACGCATGAGCCGCGCCATCGGTCTGTGCGACCGTCTGGTGGTTTCAACTGAACCACTTGCTGCCGCCTACGGCCGCCATGCAGCAGCAACCGTGGTCACCCCCAATCTGCTCGACGACCAAGTCTGGGGACCGCTGCGGGCACAGCCGAACGAAGGCTCGCGTCTGCGCGTGGGCTGGGCCGGCAGCGCCAGCCATCGTGGTGATCTGATGCTGCTCGAAGAAGTGATTCGCGCCACTGCCGCCCAGGTGGACTGGATATTTCTCGGCTTTTGCCCACCAGCGCTGCAATCGCTGGTACGAGAAATTCATCCACCAGTTCCTGTTGAAACCTACCCAGCCACGCTCGCTGCCTTGCGTCTGGACATTGCGGTCGCTCCACTCGCCGCCAATGCCTTCAACGAAGCCAAAAGCAATCTGAAATTGCTCGAATACGGCGCACTTGGCTATCCAGTTGTGTGCAGCAATATCCTGCCCTACCAGGGCAGTCTCCCCGTCGTCCGGGTGGCAAACACTCCTCAACAATGGCTGAAAGCGCTCCGCCGCCTGATCGCCGATCGTGACGAGCGAACAGCCCTTGGCTCAGCTTTGTATGACGCGGTACGTACTGACTGGATGATCAATGCCCGACGAGCGGAATGGCTGGCCGCGTGGACGCGTTGAAGCGATTCTCTCTCAGCCTTCAGCGCTCACTTCAATGTGCGCCGCCGGCAAGCCCTGCCGGTGGCGTGCCCAGGCCAGCTCCAGCCCCCGGCCAAGATGCGCGGCAAATGCCACAGCATCGAACAAAGGCATCTGTTCGCGTGTTGCCCGCAGTTGCGCCCGCAAGGCCGCGCGTTGCGCCCCATCCCTGACCAGTTCCACCACCAGCGTCTCGTAAGAGGCAGCATCTTCTGCCACCAGCTGCGGCAGACCGGCAGCGCGGACGATGCTGGCCGAGACCCGCGACACAAAGCTGTCGCCACACAAGGCCAGTTGAGGTACCCCCGCCCACAAGGCATCGCTCGCCGTGGTATGGGCATTCACCGGAAAGGCGTCGAGCGCCAGATCAGCCTGAGCCAGCCGCCCCAGATGTTCCGCTGCCGCCACACGCGGCGCCCAGATCAGGCGGGCGGGATCGATCCCCGCAGTGTGCGCTGCCGCAACAAAAGCCGCCTTGGCCGGTTCCGGCCCATCGAGCAACCACAGCACCGCTTGCGGACATCGCGCCAGCACGCGCAGCCAGAGTGCAAAACAGTCGCGGGTAATCTTGTAATACTGATGAAAAGCAGCCAGCACCACCGCCTCATCCGGCAGGCCAAGCTGACTGCGGGCGGGCATGCTGCCAATGCGGCGCTGGCGATCATTGGGCTGATAACAAACCGGCAGGCGCAGCACCTGTTCGGCATAGTCAGCTTCAGCACCTGGCGGAATCACCACCGCGTCGGCAATGATGTAGTCCAGCCAGGGCGCGCCCATGGTGCCGGGGAAACCCAGCCACTGCATCTGCACCGGGGCCGGGCGATAAGCCAGAATGCCGGCACGATAGCCCTGCGTCCAACCTTTGAGGTCGATGACGATATCGACGCCGTCGGCACGCATGCGCTGCGCCGCCGCCAGATCCGACATTCCTGCCACCACCACCCATTCGGGGATCGCTGCCTGCAGACGCTGTCGATAACGATCATCCTCACAGCCGGGCGGACTGTGATCGTAGGCAATCAGCTCGAAGCGTGCCGGATCCAGCGCCTCCAGCACGCCAGTCACCAGATGGGCGGTGGCATGGTCGTGGAAATCTGCCGACAACAGCCCGATCCGCAAGGCTCTCTGCTCGCCGGCAGCGCTCGAACGCGGCGGCAGCGCTGCATGAGCGGCAAACTGGCTGGCAAAGTTCTTCGCCACCTGCAACTGCAGCGCCGCACTCGCCCCTGGCGTGGTCAACCAGGCAAACGGTGACAGGCGATGGCCGCTGACCGACGACAAAGCGCCGGCAGCAAGCTGACGCTGCAATTCGGCCTCGATCAGCTCCGCCCCATCCCAATCGACCACCTGACGGCAGGCATGAGCAGCCTGCAGCAACCACGCCGGGCGTGGCGACAGTGCGACCGCCTTGACGAAGGCATCACGCGCCTCCTCGTGCTCACCGAGATCAACGCAGACACAGCCCAGGTTGTACCAGGCATCGACACATTCCGCATCATTGGCCAGCGCCTGATGAAAACACTGCTTCGCTTCCGGCCAGGCGGCAGCATCTCGCAAGACCGCGCCCAAATTGCTGAATGCCAGCGCCCAGTCGGGCGCCAGCGCTGCCGCACGCTGACCGGCCTCGATCGCCTCCGCCAGCCGCATCTGCTCATGAAGCAACACCCCGAGATTGGACCACGACCGCGCATCCTCCGGCACCAGCACCAGCGCGGCACGCAACAGACGCTCGGCTTCGGCCTTGTCGGCCATCGGGTCATCGACCAGCAGCGCACCCAGCATCGCGAGCGCCCCGACATCCTGCGGCAGATGCTGCAGATTCAGCCGGCAGAAAGCCTGCCCCAGCCCAGCATCGCTCAGCTCAGCCAGCAGTTCCCGGCACAGCCGGGCGAGTTCGGCGTCCTGCGGCGCGCGCTCGTAAGCCAGCCAGAACTGCTCCAGCGCAGCAAGGCGCTCACCCTGTTCCAGCAGTACGCAAGCGAGGTTGTAGCGCGGTGTCGCGGCTTCGGGCAGCAGCTCCACCGCCCGCTGGTGGGCAACAACCGCCTCCGCCCTTTCGCCAAGCGCAGCGAGCGCATTGCCCAGATTGCTCCAGCCTTGCCCGTCCTGCGGCAGCAAGTGCACTGCGCGACGCAGCGCCGACACGGCCTCTTCATGCTCGCCCAGTACATGCAAGGCACTGCCAAGCAGTTTGTGCGCCGGGCCAAAGTCTGCCTGCTGCCGGCAAAGATCGCGCGCAAGCTCGGCCGCCTGACGATAACGGCCCGCGCTGAAGTGTCCCGCTGCCGCATTCAAGCGATGCTGCCACGCTGCCGAAGGAGGACGATATACTGACATGACAGAGCCACCTCATATTTACACAGCAAAACAAGGGCTGCCATCTTAACGTAACGCGCCAACCTGACGCCTGACGCGCTCGCTTTCTCCACCGCAGTCCAACGCGGCAGCGCAGCAGCGGCACACCACGGGCGAGGCATGCCGGCAGCGGCAAGAATTGCCGTCGATCGACAGCAGATGCCTAAAGTTTCCCCAGCTGCTGCCGTTAATGGTGCCAAGAGCACAGGGGAATCGCTTCATCGAACTGGCTCATCAAACTCCCCGGCCCGAGTGCAAGGCAACACAACCCAACTCGCCGGATCTTTTTAGGTCTTTCTCAGGAGAGCAGTCATGTCGCAAGTCATCAATACCAACGTTCAGTCGCTGAATGCCCAACGCCAACTGTACAAGTCCGGTGAATCGCTCAGCACATCGCTGCAGCGTCTGTCTTCCGGTCTGCGCATCAACAGCGCCAAGGACGATGCCGCCGGCCTCGCCATTTCCGAGCGTTTCTCCGCCCAGATCAACGGCCTTGACCAGGCCCGCCGCAATGCCAACGACGGCATCTCGATGTCGCAGACTGCCGAAAGCGCCCTCGAGTCCGCCGGCAATGTGCTGCAGCGTATTCGTCAGCTCGCTGTCCAGTCGTCCAACGCCACCAACTCGGCATCCGACCGCCAGGCGCTCAACGCCGAAGTCAATGAGCTGACCGCCGAGCTCGACCGCATCGCCAAGACCACCGAGTTCAACGGTGCCAAGCTGCTTGATGGCTCCTTCACCTCGGCCACCTTCCAGGTGGGTGCCAACGCCGGCCAGAGCATCACCACCACTTCGGCCAACTTCAGCACCAACCAGTACGGCAACTATCGCATGGGCTCCCAAGCAGCCAAAGTGGACAATTCCCGTGGCGACCTCACCATCGGCACCACCGTGCTGGGGACCAACATGTCCACCGTCACCGCTGGCACTACCACCAGCGCAATTGCAGGCGGCACAGTCACCATCAACGGCTCAGTTGGAGCGAAGTCAGTGACCATCACCGCTGGGGACAGTGCCAAGACGGTTGCCTCCAACATCAATGCCGTTTCCGGTTACACCGGCGTCAAGGCCAGTGCAAAAACCGAATTCGACATGACCTTCGATAACGACAAGGGCACCTACAAGATGGATCTGAAGGCGGCCAACGAACATACAGCGGTAACCGTTTCCTTCACCATCAGCGCCAATACAGCAGACGGACTGACCTCTGCGGTCAATGCTTTCAACGATGTCTCCGCCAAGACCGGTGTTACCGCACGCGTCAATGATGCAGGCACCGGGATCACGCTGCTGAATGCCAGTGGTGAAAATGTGTCGATCTCCAACGCCGCTTCGGGCTCTGACGCTGCAAAGGTGATGAATACAGCTGGCACAGGAAGCCAGAACATGGCAGTTGGCGCTGAGGTGAGCATTGCCGGGCAACTGAGTCTCGACTCGGAAAAGAGCTTCAGCTACGAAACAACCGGTGCCGTCGCCACCCCCGCAACATCCTACTTCTCCGGAGCAGCCTCCGCAGCACAGCTACAGAAAGTCAGCGATCTGGACGTAGGCTCGGTCGATTCTTCCCAGCGCACCCTGGCCATCGTCGACTCCGCTCTCGCAGCGGTGAATAGCCAGCGTGCCAAGTACGGTGCCCTGCAGTCGCGCTTCGATACCACGATCGCCAACCTGCAGACCACTTCGGAAAACATGGCCGCATCGCGCAGCCGCATCCGCGACACCGACTTTGCCTCCGAAACCGCCAGTCTGACCCGCGCGCAGATCCTGCAGCAGGCCGGTACAGCGATGTTGTCACAGGCGAACTCGCTGCCGCAGAACGTGCTCTCGCTGCTGCGTTAAGTCTCGCCGCTTGACGGTGTAAAATGAACGGCGCGGGGGCCCCAGGGCAGCCCGCGCCGTTGGCCCATCAAGGAGTCAGGACATGGACATCCAATCTATCGGTAACGCCATCCCGCAGACGGCACGCATTCTCTCCCAGGCCACCCAGGACAGTGCCGCTGCCAGCCAGGAAGCTGCCGCGGCGGTCGCCACCGGCAAGGCCAGCGTGGCCGAGGCCAGCGCGGTGGCCGAGCAGCAGGCCCCGACCCCAGCCGAGCTCGCCAACGCGGTCGAAGAAGTGCAGACTGCCATCGCGCCAGTCGCGCAGAACCTGCAATTTTCCATCGACCAGGACATCAATCGCACCATTGTCAAGGTGGTCGATTCTTCCACTGACGAAGTGATTCGCCAGATTCCCTCGGAAGAGATCGTTGCCATCGCCAAGGCAATGGACAAACTGCAAGGCCTGCTCATCAAGCAGGAAGTGTGAGCGACCAGCGTCGCTCACCACTGTTGCAAAGGAGAACAAGACCATGGCTGCAATCACTTCCAGCGGACAGATCATCGATGTCACCGGCATCGTCAGTCAGCTCATTGCCGCCGAGCGCGTGCAGAATCAGCAGCCATTGGTGCGGCGCGAAACCACAGAAACCACCAAGCTGTCCGCTTTCGGTCAGATCAAGGGTGCACTGGGCGGTCTGCAGAGCGCCGTCGACGCGCTTGGCAAAGCCGATCTGTTTGGCGCCACCAAGGCCACAGTCAGCGGCAAGGGTTTCACCGCCACCGCCAAGGCCGGCACTGCGGCCAGCAGCCACAGCATCGAAGTGCTGCAGATGGCCAGTGCCCAGCGCCTGGCCACCGACGCCAGCACCAGCTTTGCCCCTGCCGACGGCAAGCTCTCCATCCAGTTCGGCAAGATGGATGGCGACAACAACTTCATCAGTGACGGTTCGCGCACGGCCATCCTCGATTTCGAGGGCAGCACCCTCGCCGAACTGCGTGACGCGATCAACAAGGATCACAGCCTCGGCATCAAGGCGAGCCTGATCAACAACGGTACCGCCGAGCAGCTCGTGCTCACTGGCGACGCCACCGGCGAAGACATGGTGTTCAAGCTCGACGGTCTCGATGGCCTCGCCGGCCTGAGCTACGACCCTGCCGATGGCGCCAGTTCAGGCCAGATGCAAGTCATCGAGGCAGCGCAGGATGCCCGCATCAAGGTCGATGGCATCGAGATCAGCCGCGGCAAGAACACCATTGATGACGTCATCGAAGGCCTCACCCTCACCCTCACCGAAGCCCCTGAAGCTGGCGCCGCCGCCCTGAAAGGCTCGGTGAGCATTGCTCCCGACAACGAAGAAGCGCGCAAAGCCATCGAAGCCTTCGTCAAGGCCTATAACGAAGTCAACGAGACCTTGCGCGGCCTGACCGCCTACGACCCCAGTACACGCGAAGCGTCCATCCTCACCGGCGACTCCACCGTGCGCAATGTCCAGACCACGCTGCGCACAGCCCTCAACGACAGCCTCGGCAGTCTGGGCGGGATCAGCTCGCTTGCCGAACTGGGCATCAGCATGGGCAAGACCGAAACCGACAAGGACACCGGCAAGGTTTCCATCAGCAACGAACTCAGCTTCGATAGCGCAAAGTTCACCACGGCACTGGCCAACCCGGACAAGGATGTTGTCAGCTTTTTCGCCGGCAAGGACGGTGCCCAGGGCATGGCTGCCCGTTTCAGTGCCCGCCTCGACGGCCTGCTCAACAGCAGTTCGGGTATTCTCACCAGTCGCACCAACAGCATCAATGAGAACATCAAGAGCATTCAGGAGCGTTACGAGCGGGTGGACGAGCGCATCAGCCGCATGGAAGAACGCTACCGGCTCGAGTTTTCACGGCTGGATAGCTTGCTCGCCGGCATGTCGCAGACCAGCAGCTACCTGATGCAGCAACTGGCCAGCCTGCCCAAGATTGGGAACTAAACAGCCACCTGAAACCTGAAGAGAGACGACCATGTTCGGCTTTTCCCGTGCCAATCGCGCTGCCGCCTACGCTCGCGTGGATGCAGAAACCAGCGTGCAGGCGGCCAGTCCGCACAAGCTGATCCTCATGCTCTATGACGGCGCATTGGTGGCACTGCGTACTGCGGTGGTGGCGATGGACAACAAGGACATCCCGACCAAGGGTTCTTCGATTTCCAAGGCGATCAATATCATCGACAACGGTCTGAAAGTGAGCCTTGACCTCAACGCCGGCGGCGAGCTGGCGGCGCGTCTGAGCGCGCTCTACGAGTACATGAGCGAACGCCTGCTCTACGCCAACCTGCATAGCAACGAAGCCGCAGTGCAGGAAGTGATCGGTCTGCTCGACACCCTGCGCGAAGCCTGGATGGGGATTGCCGAGCAGGGCGAAACCGCAGCCGCCGCACCGGCTGTGGCCGCGGCAAACTGAGGAAGACCGCAATGCTGAATGTCTCCGACTGCCGCGAGCTGCTTGAGCTGTATCAGCAGATGGCCGCCGCTGCCGAGCGCAATGACTGGGAAAACCTCGCCGCGCTCGAAGCCCGCGCCAACGCCCTGCGCAGCGCAGCATCCGGCCGCCCAGCATCCGGCCACCAAGCCAGCACACCGGATGCCGCAGAAGCGGCCGAACTGCGCACCCTGATCGAGCAGATTCTCGCGCTGGATGCTGCAGTCCGCCTGCACGCCGAGCCTGCTCTTGCCAGTACGCGCAAACTGCTCGCCAGCAGCGTACGCGGACGCAATGTACGTGACGCCTACCAGAGCGTCTGAAGCCAGACCTGCTCGCCCGCAGGCGCGACGAAAGCCGCGAAGCGCCCCCTTCTGCTCCGCGCAATCGCAGTTCGCGCGACTCCTGCACCGCTCCTGCACGCCCCCTGAGTTGCGACCGGATCAGCTGACATGATTCCCTCCGATCTCGCTGCCCGCCTGCGCACGCTGACCGAGGCGAGTTTCTTTGAAACCGAGCCGCCGCTGCCCGGTGTCCAGCGCGCACGGGACATCCAGGCGCTGCTGCCGCAG
>JAVEVA010000140.1:0-4381 GCA_034005275.1 Thauera sp.
GTCAGGAACCAGATGCTGGTCACGTCGACCTCGCCCCTCCATCAACAATCCGGAATCAGCCGCGCCCGCAAAAATGGACTTGTTTGTGGACTTAAAAGTCCCGGCTGTAGATGGATCGCAGTGGACCACGGCAGAACGTCAAAGAGAGGAAAAGTCCTTGTGTGGCAACGACTTGCAGACTCTCTTGGACTTCTGCGGAAGTCCGCAGAATGATGCGGTGGAGCGGGTGAAGGGAATCGAACCCTCGTATGCAGCTTGGGAAGCTGCCGTTCTACCATTGAACTACACCCGCATCGACACGATCCGGCGGTGAGAAAGAGCCTGCCTGGATGAGTGCGTGATTCTAACATTGACCGCCCGTCCGCTGGCAACAGGCACAGCAGTTTCGCCGGAAATCTTGAGAGAGAGAGCGCGATCCGTTTCTGCTCATCATGCCGTTTCAGCGCTCTTCTGCCTTGGATTGGGAGAAGCGGCTGGCAGTCTGTCGCAGCCAGTCCAGGCCACTGGCGCATTGGCGGCGCTTGGCGGCTTCGCGCTCAAATAGGGCGGACGTTTTCTCCAGCATCAGGGTGAAAGGCCGGCCGATGCGCTGGGTTTGATGCAGCACCGGCAGTTCGTGGCGATCAATGAACTGGTGGACAAGCTGTCGCCGAGCCTTGGCCAGCGGCCATGCCAGACGCCGCTGCACAGGGGATGCAAGGAAGCGTTGCAGGATATCGCTCAGCTCACCGAGCCTCGAATCTCCTTCCGGCCACTGAATCGACCAATCGTCATCCGCACGTTCGGCACGCATCAGGGCCGCAGCAAGCGCTTGCGTGCAGAAAGCATGCACCGGCGCCAGGATGGGTGCGAGAACTTGCGTGCTGATGGTGTCCGTGTCCGCCGCACGCAGCACGGCCAGTGAAACCTGCAACGGCAACTCGCCGGAATGCAGACTGCCGACAAGTTGCTGGCGAAGTGCGGTCAGGCCGGCGACATGACTGCAGCGGATCAGGGCCAGCAACACCGGACTGCTGGCCTCCAGCGCTTTCTGCCTTGCATTGCCACCATCGTATCGCTGTATGTTGGCATGTCGCTCACGCAGCCAGGCAGAACGATCAGCCAGCAGGGCAGCGACCAAGGCGCGAACCTCCTCCGAGGCTGCCGTGCTCCAGGCATCGACCAGCGGTGGCAGGCTGTGCGTCAGCCAGTGCAGCTGATTCTCATCACCCAACTGAGCCTTGGCCCATTGCTGCAAGCGCTCTTGGCACCAATCCAGACCGTGGCGTTCCAGCAGTTGCAGCATTTGCGCAGCCATGTCCGGCGTCAGCTGCGACAACGCAAAGGGTGCCAGCAGCGCTGCGGCGGCGCTGACATCGTCGAGTGCCGCCGCCACCGCCAGTGTGGCCGCAAACAAGCGCTCGTCCCTCGCCACGCTGCGCGTCCAGAACGGCAGCATCGACTGCACCGATTGCAATGCCTGCACACTGTCGTCAGCCGCCAGCCGTTCGTTGATCTGCTCGATACCCCAGCGTGGCGACTGCCGGGCACGGATGGTAAAAGCGCGTTCGCGCGGCCACATCACCACCGCTGCACGGTGGTACCAGCGATCCACCGTATTGCCTTCGTTGCCCATATAGCCCTCGTACTCGGAACGGAACGGCGCACAATCGACCGAGAGGCGATTCATGCACAGCTCTGCTTCGGCGGCGAAATCAGTCTCCGCCGCCAGCCGACTGCCATCCGGGGCAATCGCATGGCGCAACTCGATCTCGCTGTCGATCAGTTCGCTGAGTACCGGGTCGCCGGTATTGCTGCCGTCCTCGCCGTCGTCCTCATTCTCATCGTCGACCTCCTCCCAGCGGCCAGCTGTGCGGTAATCATTCTCCGCTGACCAGATTTCGTGCACATCGGCCAGCGCGAGAAAGATCTCCGCATCCAGGCGCTCGGCCACTCGTCGCAGTGCGGTCGCCCGCTGTGCATCTGCGCCCTTGAGATGTGTCCACGACAAACCGGCTGGCGTGTACTGGTGATCAAGCAGATAGACCAGTCGCTCCGGCGGCGTGCGGCCAGTGTCACTGCGCCAGCGCGGCGGCGGTGGGGTCAGCCAGAAGTTGCGTACTGCATCGGCGAGCGCGACCAGATCCTGCTCGGCCAGGTCGGCGACCGGTGTGTCACCACGTGCGATCAGATTCCAGGTCAGCACCACCCGATAACCCTGCTTGACCGGGCGCACTTCATGGTGGCAATCGGCATAGAAAGCCACCATGCCCAGCTTGCCGGCTGCGTCACCTGTGCGCAGTGTCTGCCCTTGATGAGAAATGACGAACTCGCCGCCGGTGAACGTCGATGGCAGGGTGACCACCAGCGTACCGAGCATACCGTCGGCTTTTTCCGAATCCTGGTGCACCGCGAAGAACTGCCCCGGCGCGTACACCAGCAAGTTATGCAGCTCCGCCTCCAGGGTGATCCCGGACGGCAGCCCCAGGTCGTGGCTGATGCGTGTCAGCGCACGATCCAGGACTTCCGGCCACTGCGGCGCGGCAAAGCGCAGACTTTTCGCCGGAATTTCCCAGGTGTCACGCACCCGCGGATCCAGCCTCGTTTCATCCTTGTAGCCATGAAATGCCGGCCGGGCCACTGCACACAGCTGATGCGCGGTGTGAATGCTGATCGGCAGCGACACTTCGCCGACACCTTCAACATTGAGTTGCGGGTCAGCCTCGACGGTAAAACGTGTCGCGAAACTGCCGCTGGTGCCGAAAGTCGCCAGCTGTTGTGCGAGTGTCTGGGCGGGAAAGGTCATTGGAGCTTTGCCTGGCAGTGCTTGGTTGGGGATGGGATTTTGGATGAGGGGTCGATTGTCTCGCGATTTACGCTGCGGTTTCCGCGAAATGAGTGTGCCGCCAATAGTTACATCGTTGCTTTCCTTTGGAGCCCGGTATGCGTTCTGTGCTGAAATGTCCGCTGAGCCAGACAAGACAGCAGAATCTTGAGCGAATACCAACAGTCTGCATTCGCAGCAGGGCGTCAGTGCCGTTTCAGCACTTCTTGAACATCTCGTCAATGCTCTCCGCATCGAGCAGGCGCTCCGACCAGGTGTCAAGCAGCGAAAAAATACGGAGCAAACCACCGTCATGCCCGCGCAGGCGGGCATCCAGAACCGCCGGGGCGATGACAAACAGCCTGGATTCCCGCCTGCACGGGAATGACGGAAGGAAAGCAAGCGCATGAATGCTCCTCCGCACTCCGCCATCTTTTTTGATCGCAGGTTTTTCTTGCAGCCCCGGGCTCATGAAAAATCGACCGCTCCTCCTTGTCTGAGATGTCAGGCTCAGACAAGATGTCAACCGCTTCTATTTCGCGTCAGAAACAACAACGACATTCATGCGATCGCCCCGGCATTCGCAGTCATCGACCATGTGCTGTGGTGCTTTCCGGCACTCCATGCCAAACCTGCAGCCTTCCTGCTCAGCGTCGGACGGTGGTCAGGGTGAGCGCTGCCGATGACCAGCCCTGATGACGAGCTCGACCGCCTCCGTGCCGAGAACGCCCGCCTGGTCGGCCTGCTCGAAACACATGGCATCGCCTGGCAAAAACCCGCACCGGCGCTCACGCTCTCCACCAGTTCATTGCTGAACACCGACGAAAAAGTGGCGCTCTTCCGTCGGCTGTTCAGAGGGCGAACCGATGTCTATGCGATCCGCTGGGAAAGCAAGGCCGGCAAGAGCGGCTATGCACCGGCCTGTGCAAATGAATGGCGCCCAGGGATCTGCGAGAAACCACGCATCAAGTGCGGTGACTGTCGGCAAAGGCAGCTGTTGCCATTGACTGATCAGGTCGTCTTCGACCATCTCGCCGGGCACCATGTCATCGGCCTATACCCTTTGCTGAGCGATGATCATTGTCACTTGCTTGCTGTCGATTTTGACGAATCGGACTGGCGAGACGATGCCCAGGCCTTCGTTCAGTCCTGTAGCGAACTGGATATTCCCGTCGCACTGGAAATCTCGCGCTCCGGTAATGGCGCTCACGCCTGGATATTCTTTTCCGATCGCATCGCTGCCCGCGATGCCCGCCGCCTGGGCACGGCCCTCATCAGTCACACTTGCGCACGCACGCGGCAATTGAAACTCAGTTCGTATGATCGCCTGTTTCCGAATCAGGACACATTGCCCAAGGGAGGTTTCGGCAACCTGATTGCTCTGCCGCTGCAGAAGATGGCCCGAGAACGAGGCGCCAGTGTCTTCGTGGACGAGGCGCTGCAGCCGTATCCCTGAATCCGTGTTCGACGACCCCGACAATTTTCCCATGCCACAACCCTGAGATTTTTCCGATTTTCTCCTCGGTTTTATACTACCCAGGCACTTTTTCCTGCTGCTGACCGGCACCAAACGGCACC
>JAVEVA010000058.1:0-20973 GCA_034005275.1 Thauera sp.
CATCGCGGGGCCGGGTTGCTGGCGCCGGAAAATACCCTGGCCGCTTTCCGGCATGGTCTGGCACAGGCTTACCGGATGTTTGAATGTGATGTCCGCCTGAGCAAGGACGGGCAGCTTTTCCTGTTGCATGATGATCGTCTTGAACGCACCACTTCCGGCACCGGCGTGGCCGCTGATTGTCCGTGGCCCGCGTTGGCCAGGCTGGATGCCGGCAGCTGGCATTCGGCAACCCATACCGGCGAGCCTTTGCTCCAGCTCGACGAACTGCTTGCTTTCTGTCAGCAAGCGGGCTGTGCGCTCAATATCGAGCTGAAAGCTTCGCCTGGGCAGGAAGAACGCACCGGCAGGGCGGTGGCAGCCAGCGTTGTCCGTCAGTGGACGACCCAGCCCTGGCCGCTGCTCAGTTCGTTCTCGGTCGCGGCATTGGCTGCGGCTGCCGCTCAGGCCCCCCAGCTGCCGCGTGCCTTGCTGGCAGAACGTTGCAGCGCGACGGCGCTGGCGGCGGCGCTGGAGCTGGGCTGCGTGGCGATGGTGCTCGAAGCTGGAGCGCTCACCGAGGCAGAAGTCGCCACGGTGCACGCCGCCGGGCTGGCGGTGCTGTGTTACACGGTCAATGAATGCGAGGTCGCAGCGCGCCTGCTGGACTGGGCAGTGGAAGGCATCATCACGGACCGGGTCGATGTTTTCGACCCGGCAGCGGCAGCGTGTTGCGGAGGACGCAGATGAAAGAAACGCATCATTTCCAGCGCTGGTTGCGCATCGGCTTGTGCAGCTTCGCCGCCCTGACTGCAGCCTGTTCGTCTGCGACCGAGCCGGCGGACAGCTGTCTCGAAGGTGGACGGTGGACGCTCACCGGCGAGCGAGTGCAGCTCGATGCGGACAGCACTGCGATCATCGACAGCCTGGCGGCGCGCGCGGTGGTGTTGCTGGGTGAGCAGCATGATGACATTGATCATCATCGCTGGCAGTTGCAGACCCTGGCGGCACTCCATGCCCGCCAGCCGCAGCTGCAGATCGGTTTCGAGATGTTCCCGCGTCGGGCACAGCCGGTGCTGGACCGCTGGGTGGCAGGTGAGCTGTCGGTGGCGGATTTCATTCGTGAAGTCGAGTGGGACAAAGTGTGGAGCATGCCGGTCGAGCTCTACCTGCCATTGTTCCAGTTTGCCCGCATCAACCGCATTCCGATGCTGGCGCTCAATGTCGATGCCAGCCTGACACGCAGCATTGCCGCCAGCGGCTGGGCGGCGATTCCGTCCGGGCAACGTGAAGGGGTCGGTGATCCGGCGCCGGCGAGTGCGGAATATCGTCAGCAGCTGAGCGAAATCCATCACTTCCATCACGCGCGGCGCAGCCGGCTGCAGGCTGAAGCTGCAGCGGAAGCGGCACCAGCTGTCGAAACCAAAAATGCGACCAAAACTGCAGCCGAAGCTGAAGTCGAAGCGCTCGAACGTTTCATTGATTCGCAGCTGGTGTGGGATCGGGCGATGGCCGAAGGGCTGCAGGCTGCTTTGCTGCGTCAGCCGCAAGGTTTGGTGGTGGGCATCATGGGCAGCGGTCATGTCCGTCACGGTCATGGCGTGGCGCACCAGCTGCGTGCCTTGGGTGTGGACGATATTGGACTGGCTTTGCCGCTGGCGGTGGATACGCCGTGCACGCAAGTCACCGCAGGAATGGCGGATGCAGTGTTCGCCCTGCCTTTGCTGCCGCAGACACCTCCGCCGCCACCGCGGCTCGGTGTGCACCTCGAAGCGGTCAAGGAGGGGGTGAAGCTGGTCGAAGTTCAGGCCGGCAGTCTCGCCGAGCATAGCGGCCTGCGCAGTGGTGATGTCATCGTTGCTGCAGCCGGCAAGCCTTTGACGCGCACTTTGCCGCTGGTTGCGCTGGTGCGCAGCGCGCTGCCGGGCACCTGGCTGCCGTTGCGTGTAGTGCGTGAAGGCACGGAGCTTGAGCTGGTGGTGCGTTTTCCGGTGGATGAGGAATGAAGCTGCGTCTGATGCGCTGGCTGCAGTGCGTGCTGGTGCTGATTTTCGGCAGTGCTGGGCCGGCGCTGGCGAGCGAGCTGGCGCTGCAACTCAGGTTCGATCCGCACACCCGCCTGCTGGCAGTCGAGGCTGCGCTGGCGCCACCCGCCGGTGAGTTTCGTTTTGTCCTTCATCGCAGTTTGCAGGTGGACAGCGCCCGTCAGGGCGAACGTGTGCTGCCGGCGCGAGTGCTGGCCCGTGATGGTGAGTTGCAGCTGTGGCAAGTGCGGCTGCCGCTGGCTGCGGAGCAGGGTGGGCGACTGCAACTGCGCTATCGAGGCCAGCTGCCGGCGCTCGACGATGCGCTCGATCACCGTCAGGTGTTGCAGGGACTGCAGCCGATGGCTGGCGAGCGTGGCAGCTTCCTGCCGGCAGGCAGTGGCTGGTATCCGGCACCGTCCGCGCTGTTCCGTTATGCGGTCGAACTCGAAGTGAGTGGCGGTCAGCGTGCGCTGGTCGCCGGCAGACTGGTGAGCGAGGAATTGCCGTCCACTGCCGAAGGTGTGTATCGCGCCCGCTTCGAATTCGATCAGCTGGCGAGCGGAATCGAGTTGATGGCCGGGCCGTGGCAGGTCAGCGAATTGCTGCACGAGAGCACGGACGGTCGCAGCTTGCGCCTGCGCACTTATTTTCCGCCCAGCCTGCAGGCGCAGGACGGCCTTGCAGCAGGGTATCTCGCTGACAGTGCGCGCTACATCGATCGTTACAGCGCCTTGATCGGCCCGTATCCATTTACCGAATTTTCGGTGGTGGCGAGTCCCTTGCCGACCGGCTTCGGCATGCCGGGGCTGACCTATCTGGGTGAGCAGGTGCTTGCCTTGCCCTTCATCCGTGCCACTTCCCTCGGCCATGAAATCCTCCACAACTGGTGGGGTAATGGGGTGCTGGTCGATTACGCGCGTGGCAACTGGGCGGAAGGCTTGACCACTTTTCTGGCCGATTACGCTTACGCTGAAGCGCAGGGAGAAGATGCGGCGCGGGCCATGCGGCTGGGTTGGCTGCGTGATCATGCGGCCTCGCCGGACGGAGCGACCGGCAGCTTGCGGACTTTCCGCAGTCGCAGCCATGGTGCGGCAGCAGCGCTTGGCTACGGCAAGGCAGCGATGGTGTTCGTCATGTTGCGCGACCGGATCGGCGAGCAGGCGTTTGCCGCAGGTTTGCGTCAGCTGTGGCAGGCGCAAGGTTTCCGCCGCGCAAGCTGGGCGGATCTTGAGCAAGCGTTTGCCAGCGCCTGCAACTGCGCGCTGAAGGATTTTTTCGCGCACTGGCTCGACCAGACTGGCAGTCAGTCGATCACCCTCACCGATGCCCGCTATCTGTCCGACGCCGTGCCGGGCGAGTCGCCCCAGGGCAAGCTGCAGCTGGACTTTGCCAACGAAGGGCGCAGCCAGGACTGGTGGTTGCCGATCACCATCGAGCTGCAGGATGGACGCCGTCTGCAGCGCTGGCAGGCGCTGGCGGCTGGCGAGCAGACGCTGGTCATCGAGCTGGATGGCGTGCCGCAGGCAGTCGGCATCGATGTCGATTTCCGCTTGTGGCGGACGCTGCCGGCCGCGCAGCTGCCGCTCATCCTGCGGCAGTGGATGCTCAGTCCGGCGCCGCAGTTTGCGCTGGCCGATGAGGGGCCGGCACTGGAATCCGTGGCCGCAGCGCTGGCTGCGCGGCTGTTCGAGCAGCCGGCCCGGCGCATTTCGCCGGCTGCACTGAGCAAGGCTGCCGGAGAAATGCTGCTGATCGGCACCCCTGGCGCACTGGACGCCTGGTATGCCCGTCTGGGGCTGCCTGCGCCGCCGACGCTGCCTGCTGAACAGGGCAGTGCCCAGGTGTGGACTCAGAGATTGGGAGAGGGACTGGGTCAAGAACTGGGCGAGCCGGGTGAGGGGCGGGCCTTGCTGGTGATCGCCGTGCGCGATGAAGCGGCAGCGCAGGCTTTGTTGCGGCCGTTGCCACATTATGGCGGGCAGAGCTGGCTGAGTTTTGACGGCAGTCGCCTGTTGCAGCGCGGCGTATGGCCAGCCGCTGCCGCGATGCGGCCGGTGCGCCAGCAATGAAAGCTGGCAGCGCTGTGCTGCTTCCGTTCTCCATTGATGATTGAAGAGAAGATGAAATTGTTCAAAAGCATTGCTGCAGTGTTGTTAGTCAGTTTGTTGCCATTTGGCAGTCTCGCAGCGGAGGATGCGTCCGCTGGTGCCAACGCTTTCACCAAATGCCTGCGCGAGTTGCGTGGCGAAGCGGCCGCAGCCGGAGTGACGCCGGCCTTGTTCGATCGTCTCACTGCAGGTTTGCAGCCGGATCGCGAAGTGCTCGCTTTTCTGGATGCCCAGCCGGAGTTCATTACCCCGATCTGGGACTATCTGTCCGGTCTGGTCGATGAGGAACGCATCGAGGATGGGCAGCAGATGCTGGCCGAATGGCAGGCGGTGCTCGCCAGGGTGGAAGCGGAATATGCGGTGGATGCGGCGACGGTGGTCGCCGTGTGGGGAGTGGAAAGCAATTACGGGCGCAATTTTGGCAAACGTCCGCTGCTGCAGTCATTGTCCGCCCTATCCTGCGAGGGACGGCGGCAGAAGTTCTTCCGCGGCGAGCTGTTCACCACCATGAAGATCATCGGTGAAGGTCATGTGGCGGCCGAACGGCTCACCGGCTCCTGGGCGGGCGCTTTCGGTCATACCCAGTTCATGCCGTCGACGTTCATGCGCCTCGCTGTTGATTTTGATGGCGATGGCCGGCGTGACCTGGTCGACAGCGTACCGGATGCACTGGCGTCGACGGCGAACTTTCTCCGTCGTGCCGGCTGGCAGCAACAACTGCCCTGGGGGCGGGAAGTGAAGCTGCCGGCGGGTTTCGATGTCAGCCTGGCCGGGCGGCGCAACAAGCACAGCGTAGCGAGCTGGAGCGGGCGCGGTGTGCGTCTGCTTGATGGCGGTGCGCTGGAGGACGTTTTCCGGGGCGGCCAGACTGCAGCGGCGCTGTTGCTGCCAGCTGGACGGGAAGGGCCGGCGTTTCTGGTGACACGCAATTTCGATGCACTGTTTTCCTACAACGCTGCAGAAAGCTATGCGCTCGCGATTGCCCATCTGGCGGACCGGCTGCGTGGCGGCAGTGCTTTCGTCACGCGATGGCCAACGGATGATCCCGGCCTGTCGCGCGCTGAACGGCGTGAGCTGCAGCGCCTGCTGCTGGCGCGTGGTCATGAGATCGGTGAAGTGGACGGCATGATTGGCGCTCGCAGCCGCGAAGCCTTGCGGCTGGTGCAGGCCGAACTTGGTTTGCCGGTCGATGGCCGTGCTGGCCAGCGCAGTCTTGCCGCCTTGCGTGCAGCGCGCTGAATGATGTTGTCACCAGCTGTTGCAAATTGCCGCGTTGCGACAAGCTGGCTTTAGAATCGGCGCCGCCTCGCAGCCGCGTCCGGTTTCAATCAATTTTCCGTGAGTCCTTGCATGCGCAATCTGGTTTTTTTCAAATGGTCGTTCATCGTCACTGCGATCGGCATCAGCTGCGGCTATCTGCTTGCCGGCTGGCAGGGGGTGTTCATCGTCAGCGTGCTGGCAGTGCTGGAAACTTCGCTGTCGTTCGACAACGCGGTGGTCAATGCCACCGTGTTGAAGGACATGGACGAGAAGTGGCGCAAGCGCTTTCTGCTGTGGGGCATCCTGATTGCAGTGTTCGGCATGCGTATCGTCTTTCCGCTGGCGATCGTGGCCATCGTTGCCCAGATCGGCCCGTTCGAAGCGGTGCAACTGGCCTTGTTCGATGAGGCGGAGTATGCCCGTCTGCTGATTTCCGCCCACCATGAAATCGCCGCCTTCGGTGGTGCTTTCCTGGCGATGGTGTTTCTCAAGTTTTTCATCGACAGCAACAAGAATCTGCACTGGCTGCGCATCATCGAAGCCCCGCTGACCAAGCTGGGACGCCTGGAAGCAGCGCAGATCATGCTCACCCTGCTCACCATTCTGCTCACTGCCGCCTGGATTGACAGTACCGAGCAGCGGATCGAGTTCATCATTGCCGGCATCTGGGGCTTGATTACCTACATCCTGGCTGATGGTGTGAGCGCCATTCTTGGTGATGAGGATGCGGCAACCAAAACCGTGGCGCGCACCGGCCTGGGCGGTTTCCTTTATCTGGAACTGCTGGATGCTTCGTTCAGCTTCGATGGCGTGATCGGCGCGTTTGCACTCACCACCAGTCTGCCGATCATTGCCATCGGCCTCGGGGTGGGAGCGATGTTCGTGCGCTCATTCACCCTCATGCTGGTTGAGCGCGAGACCTTGAGCGCTTACCGTTTTCTCGAACACGGCGCGTTCTGGGCAATCGGTGCGCTGGCAGCGATCATGTTCCTCGGCGTGCACGTCGAAGTGCCGGAAGTGGTCACCGGCCTGCTCGGCGCGGCGCTGATCGGCGCGGCCTTTGTCAGCTCGCTGCGCAAGAGCAGCGATCCGGTGTAAGGCGTGCGCCGCTGAGCGTTGTTTTCAGGGGCGCCGGGTGTGAAGCAGGTAGTTCACTCCGGTGTCGCTGCCGAGGCGGTAGAGCTTGCTCAACGGGTTGTAGTGCAGGCCGGTGAGTTCGAGTACCTCAAGCCCGGCGGCGCGGCAGTAGCGGCTCATCTCGGCGGGCGTGATGAATTTCGCCCAGTCGTGCGTGCCGCGCGGCAGCATGTTGAGCACGTATTCGGCGCCGATGATCGCCAGCAGGTAGGATTTGAGATTGCGGTTGAGGGTGGAGAAGAATACGTCACCGCCCGGCTTCACCAGGCGCATGCAAGCGGCAATCACGCTTGCAGGATCCGGTACGTGTTCGAGCATCTCCATGCAGGTGACAATGTCGAAGGCGCCCGGCATCTCTTCGGCGAGCGTTTCAGCGCTGAGCTGGCGGTAGTCGACCTGCTGGCCGCTTTCATAGAGATGGAGGCGGGCAACGCCGAGCGCCTGTTCCGACATGTCGATGCCGGTGACTGTGGCGCCGCTGGCCGCCATGCTTTCGGCAAGGATGCCGCCGCCGCAGCCGACATCGACCACCTTCTTGCCGGCCAGGCCTGCCCTTTCATCAATCCAGCCCAAGCGCAAAGGGTTGATTTCATGCAGCGGCTTGAATTCGGATTCGAGATCCCACCAGCGATGGGCGACTTCGCTGAATTTCTGCACTTCGGCGGGATCGACGTTGGCGGTGCTCATGATGGGCTACTCCGGTGCGCTTGAATGACGGTCTGAGTCCGCCATTATCGGCCGGCAGCAGCGGCCAGTCCAACGCCTTGCCGTGATCGGAGAAAAACTCGACCACGAGATCAGCAAAAAACCGACAAACAAAAGCACAAACAAAAAGCCCTGCCGAAGCAGGGCTTTGAGCTGACTTGAAGTGTGGCTTACTTGGAGCCGATCACTTCCACTTCAACGCGACGATCCGGCTGCAGGCACTCGATGAGGGCGGTGCGGCTCTTGACGTTGTTGCACTGGGTGCCGGTCACGGGCTGCTTCTTGCCCTTGCCTTCGGTGTAGACACGGTTGGCTTCGATGCCCTTGGAGACCAGGTAGGTCTTCACAGCCGCAGCACGGCGCTCGGACAGGCCCTGGTTGTAGGCGTCGCTGCCGATGCGGTCAGTGTGGCCGACGGCGAGGATCACTTCGAGCTTCAGCTGCTGAGCCTTGGCGGCGAGATCATCCAGCTTGGCACGGCCTTCCGGCTTGAGGGTAGCCTTGTCGAAATCGAACAGGGCGTCAGCGGCGAGCTTGATCTTCTCGGCCGAAGGCTTGGGAGCCGGAGCGGGAGCAGGGGCCGGAGCAGGCTCGACTGCAGCAACCGGGGCTACGCACTTGTCCTGGGGAACGATGTCGCTGTCGCAAGCGCAGCCAACCGGGAACTCACCGGCCAGGGCAGTCGAAGCGGCTGCCGGCGACCAGTAGCCAGTGCGCCAGCACAGACCGGTGCTGTTGCGTGCCACCACGTTGCGGGCGTCGATCACGTAGGGGATCTCGCCAGCGCCATTGACGACGATGTCAGTGACCTGGGCCTGGACAGCGGTGGTGGTGAGGCCGATCGAGGCGATGGCGGCCAGCATGAGCATCTGCTTTTTGGTTTGTTTGATCATGGTTTCCTCTTCAAAGGCGAATCGCCGGAATTATCGCTGCAACGGATGGTCTTGCCAAAACCGTGTCCTGCGCAGGTGCTCCCTGCCCGCACCCGGTCTGAACACGCCGTCCAGTTCATTTAGCGAGTCTAGTTTGCCATAGCGACGCCAGTCTGAGCAATTCTTTGTCGCTAATTTGCAACAGTGACTGCCCTTTGGCGACACGGGCTTCACCTCCGACCCAGACTTCGCTCACCTGCTCGCGACCGGCGACGTAGACGAGGTGGGAAACCGGATCGTAGCACGGCTGGCTGAGCAGGCCGCCAAGGTCGACGGCGCACAGGTCGGCCAGTTTGCCGGGACGGATCGAGCCGATCTCGCTGCCCAGGCCGATCGCCTGGGCACCGCCCAGGGTCGCCATGTGCAAGGCCTGATGCGCGGGCAGGGCGGCGGCGTCGGCACTGCCGACCTTGGCCAGCAGCGCAGCGTGGCGCATCTCCTGGAACAGGTCGATGCGGTTGTTGCTCGCCGCACCATCGCTGCCGAGGCCGATGCGCAAGCCGTGTTCGAGCAGTCTGGGCAACGGGGCGATGCCGCTGCCCAGTTTCATGTTCGAAGTCGGGCAGTGCACCAGCGCGCACTGATGGCGGACGAGCAGGTCGATGTCCTGCTCATCAAGGTGGACCGCATGGACGCCGATCAGCCGTTCACTGAGCACACCCAGCTGCTCAAGGCGGGCGAGAGGGCGCAGGCCATGGCTGGCAAGCGAGTCGGCGACTTCCTGGGCGGTTTCGTGAATGTGGATATGCAGCGGCAGTGCCTGCGCGCTGGCGAGCGCGGTGATGCGACGGAAGCTGTCATCGCTGACCGTGTAAGGCGCATGCGGTGCGAGCGCAAAGCGCAGCAGCGGATGCTGGCTCCAGCGGTCGGCGACGGCGAGTCCCTTGTCCAGATAGTCGTCGGAGGATTGTGCCCATGAGGTGGGAAACTCCATCACCACCAGGCCGATCACCGCACGCAGACCGGCGCTGGCAAAAGCCCGGGCAGCTGCATCTGGGTGAAAATACATTTCGTTGCAGGTGGTGATGCCGCCGCGCAGCATTTCGGCGGCAGCGAGCAGGCTGCCATCATGGACGAAGTCGGCGTCGGCATGACGGGCTTCAGCTGGCCAGATCGCCTCCTGCAGCCAGCGCATCAGCGGCAGATCATCGGCGAGGCCGCGCATCAGGTTCATCGCCGCATGGGTGTGGGCATTCACCAGACCGGGAATGAGCGCGTGCTCAGGCAGTTCGACTGTCTCGCGGGCGCTGAAGCGGCTGCGGGCTTCGGCTGCCGGCAGCACGGCGACAATGCGCCCCTGATCAACGGCGACCGCATGGTCTTCGAGCGTGAGGGTCGCCGGTTCAACCGGGATGATCCAGCGTGCAACAATGAGCAGGTCGATGGCGTGGCGCATGGGCAGGCTTCAGTGGAGAGCGGTCGGGAATTCTACTGGCGATTGGCGGGCAGCAGGCAAGTGCGGACTGAGTGCAGGCTTGTTCGTGCCACTCGGGTTGTTCGTGCCACAATACCGTCTGCAGTGCAGTGTTGAATTCTTCCTTGTTTTCCTGATATTTCTGTGCAATGAGCGCTATTCCTGAACAGATCGGCAAGTACCGTATCGTGCGCGAGATCGGCCGCGGAGCAACGGCGGTGGTCTATCTGGCCGAGAGCCCGGATCATGCTGAGCCGGTGGCGGTCAAGCACGTGCGCTTTGACCAGAAACAGAAGGATGAGGCGAAGTGGAACCGTCGTCTGCTCAAGCTGCTCAAGGCCGAGCAGGCAGTCGCCGCCCGGCTCGATCATCCGAACATCATCCGCATTTTCGATGTTGCGCTGGAGCCCGATGAAGCCTACGTGGTGATGGAGTATTTCCCCGGGGAGTCGCTTGAGGAATATTGCCGTTTCGACCGTCTGATGCCAATTCATCGCACCATCGGCATCGTCTTCAAGTGCTGCATGGCGCTTGACCACGCTTACCGGCAAGGCATTGTCCATCGCGACATCAAGCCGGCCAACGTGATGGTCGACGCGGAAGGCAATGTCAAGATCACCGACTTCGGCCTGGCGATGAACATCGGCAAGCGTGTCGATACCGATTCGACTTTCATCATGGGAGTGGGATCGCCCGCCTACATGAGTCCGGAGCAGATCAAAGGTTATCCACTCAATCAGAAGACCGATCTGTATTCCCTGGGGGTGATGCTGTTCCATCTGTTGTGCGGGCGGCTGCCGTTTCGTGCCAGCAATCCGGCGCAGCTGGTGTACAAGATCATCAATGCCGATCCGCCTTCGGTGTCGCAGCTCAACCCCGATGTACCTGAGCAGATGGACGCGGTGATTCGCAAGGCGCTGGAAAAGGATCTCTATTCGCGTTATCGCAACGGTGCCGAGTTTGCCAAGGCGCTGGCCGGGGTGCGTTACAAGATCTTCAATGAAAACGATGTCGAACTCGACAATGCGCGCTTCCGTCAGTTGCGCCGACTCGGATTTTTCACCCCGTTCGAAGATGTTGAATTGTGGGAAGTGTTGCGGATCTCTGCCTGGCGCAAGCTGCCGCAGCACAGTTTGCTGATGCGCGAAGGCGAGACCGATCAGCGTTTCGGCATCATTCTCGAGGGTCGGGTCGAGCTGTCGGTCCAGGGCAGACGGGTGATGGAGCTCGGGCCGGGTGAAGTCTTTGGTGCCCAGGCCTGGCTGGACAGTTTCGAGCGTCAGCATGCGATGACTGTCGTTTCACTCGACGAGCTGACCTATCTTGAAATCAATCCGGCCGCGCTTGATCTGGCCAGCGAGGAAGTCCTCGACGGCTTTCGGCGTGAGCTGACCACGGTGAGCGTGCGCCGGCTTGCCCGGCTTGCCCGCGAGTTCAGTGCGCGCGGTGAGGCCGCGGTGGTCGGCAAGAGCCAGCCGGCACTGGCGGCCAGCGGCGTCGGGCTGCAGTTGCTCGATTGATCCCGGGAGCAATCCGGCGGCAGGCCGGATTCAGCGCCAGCCGCTGAGCTGGCTTCTGGCAAGGCGGGCGAGGGCGTCGATCCAGACCGGACTGTCGTTGAGGCAGGGGATGTAGTGAAAAGCCTGGCCGCCGTGAGCGAGAAAAGCCTCGCGGCACTCCATGTCGATTTCTTCCAGCGTTTCCAGACAGTCGGCGACGAAACCGGGGCAGAGCACATCGATGCGGCCGACGCCCTCGCGGGCGAGCTGTTCGATGGTGGGCTGGGTATAAGGCTGCAGCCATTCAGCCTTGCCGAAGCGTGACTGGAAAGTGACCAGCACCTGTTCGGCCGGCAGTGCGAGGCGCTCGGCGAGACGTTTGCCGGTCAGCAGGCATTCCTGCTGGTAAGGGTCGCCAAGTTCGACGCTGCGTCGCGGGATGCCATGAAAGCTCATCACCAGCCGTTCGCCTGCGCCATGTTCGGCCCGGTAAGCCTGTACCCGGCTTGCCAAAGCGTCGATATAAGCTTCATCCTCGGCAAAACTGCGCACGAAGCGCAGTTCGGGCTGGTTGCGCATCTTCGCCAGGCAGCGACCGACCTCATCGACCACCGTGGCCGTGGTGCTGGCGGCGTATTGTGGATAAAGCGGCAGGATGAGGATGCGCTGGCAGCCGCGAGCGCGCAGATCCTGCAGCTTGTTGGCAATCGACGGCTGGCCGTAACGCATCGCGAAGTCCACCACCAGCGCTTCGCCATGCTGCGGTTTGAGTGCCTCGGCCAGCAGCTCGGCCTGGCGGCGGGTGTAGTGCAGCAGCGGTGAGCCTTGCTCACTCCAGATGCTGGCGTATTTGGCGGCTGAAGCACGGGGGCGCAGGCGCAGGATGATGCCGTGCAGGATCGGTCGCCAGATCAGTGCCGGGATCTCCACTACTCGCGGGTCGGCAAGAAACTCGGCCAGATAAGGGCGCACGGCGGCAGCGGTGGGCGCGGCCGGCGTACCGAGGTTGACCAGCAGGATGGCAGTCGCCGGAGAGCGGGTGGACGGGGCAGGTTCGGGCCAGAAGCGGGCCATGGCAAGTTTCCAGTTCAGGCCTGTTCCGGACGCGAGGATAGCGCGTTGGAAAGCAGGCGGGCAGTGATGTCGACCAGCGGAATGACACGATCGTAGGCCATGCGGGTCGGGCCGATCACCCCTACCGAGCCGACCACCTGGCCGTCAACTTCGTAAGGCGCGGTGATCACGCTGCAGCTGTCAAGGGGCGCGAGGCCGGATTCGCCGCCGATGAACAGCTGTACGCCTTCGGCCTTGTTCGACAGTTCGAGCAGCTGCATCAGGCTGGTGCGCTGTTCGAACAGCTTGAACAGCTCGCGCAGGTGGCTCATGTTCGAAGCGAGATCTTCGCTGTCGAGCAGATTGGTTTCGCCGGAGATAACGTAATTGGTCGCGCTTTCGGCGGCGGCAGCGCTGCCGGCGTCTACCGTGGCGGCCATCAGTTCGCTCATGTCGCTGCGCAGCTGGTGCAGCTCCGCGCTCAGGCCGCGACGGATGTCGTCAAAGGACAGACCGGCGAAATGTTCGTTGAGATAGCTCGCTGCCGCACTCAGTTCGTTGGCGCTGTAAGGACGGCGGGTGAGCAGCAGCCGGTTCTGCACGTCGCCGGCGGTGGTGACGATGATCAGCAGGATGCGGTTTTCCGCCAGGCTGATGAATTCGAACTGGCGGATGTGGATGCGCTGGTGCCGTGGCGCCACCACTACGCCGGCAAACTGGGTGAGGCGGGACAGCAGCTGTGAAGCCGAGCTGATCAGGCGCTGGGGCTGATCGGGCTGAAGCTGACCTTTCAGTTCATGCACGCGCTGGCTGTCGAGCGGCTGGACAGTGAGCAGGGAGTCGACGAAAAAGCGGTAGCCGAGCGCGGTCGGGATGCGGCCGGCAGAAGTGTGCGGGCTGGCGATGAGGCCGACGTCTTCGAGGTCGCTCATCACGTTGCGGATGGTGGCCGGCGAGAGTTCAAGACCGGAAAAGCGCGACAGCGCACGTGAACCGATCGGCTGACCGTCGGCAATATAGCGTTCGATCAGGGTTTTGAGCAGAATCTGCGAGCGGGCGTCGAGGCGGGTCATGGTTTCGGTCATGGCAGGCGGCAAATATAGCCCGTATTCCTGCCGTCCGGGCATTTTTTGCTGGCGCGGCCTGCTTCGCCTGCCGAGCAGCGGCGCAGTGTCTATGGTTTAATCACAGTCATGAGTGCGCACTTCAAACACATCGCCCTGGTGGGCAAGTATCAGAGTCCGGACGTTGCCGAATCGGTGACGGCGATCGCCCGTTTCCTGCGTGAGCGCGGCCTCACGGTGTGGATCGAGCAGGGCACGGCGAGCGCGATCGGTGGTGCGGAAGACTTCCCGGTCGCCAGCTACGAGCACATCGGTGCCGAAGTCGATCTGGCGGTGGTGGTCGGCGGCGATGGCACCATGCTGCATACCGCCCGTCGCCTGGTCGAGCATGGTGTGCCGCTGGCCGGCGTCAATCTTGGCCGGCTCGGTTTCCTGACCGACATCGATCTGGCCGAGGCGCGTTGCCGGCTTGACGAAATCATCGACGGGCGCTTCAGTGAAGAGCATCGCTTCATGCTGGATGCCGAAGTGCTGCGTGGTGAACAACGCATGTTCCAGACCCTGGCGCTCAATGACGTGGTGGTCAACAAGGGCGAGATCGGCCGCATGATCGAGTTCAATCTGTTCGTCGATGGCGAGTATGTCTACAGCCAGCGTTCGGACGGGATGATCATCTCGACACCGACCGGCTCCACCGCCTATTCCTTGTCTTCCAACGGTCCCATCCTCCATCCGGGGGTGGGCGGCATTGCGCTGGTGCCCTTGTGTCCGCATGCGCTGACTGCGCGTCCGATCACTCTTGCCGACAGCTGCCAGATCGAGATCGAGCTGCTGCCGCAGCAGGACGCGCGGGTGCATTTCGATGGCCAGGTGCGCTTTGATCTGCGCGTTGGCGATCGGGTGCGGGTGGTGCGCTCGCAACACGCCTTGCGCCTGCTTCATCCGCGCAGTTACAGCTATTTCGCCATCCTGCGCGAGAAGCTGCACTGGAGCACCACGCCACGCGAAGGCTGAGCGTGGCCGTCTGTCCTCACCGCTGATCACCATCCCTGACTTCTGACTCCTGATCTCCCATGCTGAGAAGCCTGTCCATTCGCGACTTCGTCATCGTCGACCAACTCGAACTTGAATTCCATGCCGGTTTCGGCGCCCTCACTGGTGAGACCGGTGCCGGCAAGTCCATCCTGCTCGATGCGCTCGGTCTGGCGCTGGGCGACAAGGGCGAAGCGGCCATGGTGCGCAGTGGTTGCGAACGGGCGCAAGTGGTGGCGGATTTTGATCTGCCGGCGAGCGCCGAGCTGCAGCAGTGGCTTGATGAGCAGGGTTTGCCGGCGGAGGAGGGCTGTCTGCTGCTGCGGCGCACCATCGATGCCGGCGGGCGCAGCCGCAGCTGGATCAATGGCACTTCGGTCAGTCTGGCCCAGTTGCGTACGGTCGCCGGCTGGCTGGCCGACATCCATGGTCAGCATGCTCATCATGCCTTGCTCAAGAGCGCAGCCCAGCGCAACCTGCTTGATACGCAGGCTGGCGCACAGGCGCTGGCCGCTGAAGTGGGCGAATGTTTCCGGCGCTGGCAGCAGTGCCAGCGTCAGCGCGAACAGGCGGAGGCCGATGTCGCCCTTCATGCGCGCGAACGGGAGTTGTTGAGCTGGCAGCTCGAAGAGTTGCAGGGCGTTGCCGTGGAGACCGAAGCTGCCTGGGCGGAGCAGTGGGCCGAGCTGAATGCCGAACACAGCCGGCTCGCCCATGCTGCGAGTCTGCTCGACGGTGCCGACGATGCGCTGGCAGCGCTCGGTGAAGGTGATCACGCCACCAGCAGCGTGCTGCACCGCTTGCAGGGACGGCTGACCCAGCTGCTCGACATCGATCCGGCATTGGGCGAAAGCTGCGAGCTGCTGGCTTCGGCGGCAATCCAGCTCGACGAATGTGTCCACAGCTTGCGTCGTTATCGTGAGCGACTCGAGCTTGAGCCGGCACGGCTGGGCGAGCTGGAGCAGCGCATCGGTACGCTGACCGATCTGGCGCGCAAACATCGGGTGACGGTGGAAGAGCTGCCGGCCTTGCGGGCGCAGTGGCAGGCGCGGCTTGAAGTACTGGAAGCGGGTTTCGATCCGGCACGTCTGGCCGCCGCCGAAGCAGCCGCTGAAGCGGCTTATCGCCAGGCGGCGGCGGCGCTGAGCGCGCTGCGCGCACCGGCAGCTGCCGCGCTGGGCGCGGAAGTGAGTGCCGCGATGCAGACCCTGGCGATGGCCGGTGGCCGCTTCGAGATTGCGCTGGAGGCCAGCACGCCCAGTGCGCATGGCGACGAGGAAATCGAATTCCGCGTTGCGGCCAATGCCGGCCAGCCGCTGCGCAGTCTGGCCAAGGTGGCCTCCGGCGGCGAGTTGTCCCGTATCGGTCTGGCGATTCAGGTCATCGCCAGCCGCTCGGCGGATATCCCGACGCTGATCTTCGATGAGGTCGACGTCGGCATTGGCGGCGGGGTGGCCGAAATCGTCGGCACCCTGCTGGCTCGCCTGGGCGAACACCGACAGGTGATGTGCGTCACCCACCTGCCGCAGGTGGCGGCCTGTGCCAGCTGGCAGTGGCGGATCGCCAAGCGCGAGCAGGGGGGCGAGACGCTGAGTGAAGTGAGCGTGCTTGATGAAGCGGCACGGGTGGAAGAAATCGCCCGCATGCTTGGCGGTGTCAACATCACCGCCACCACTCGCCAGCATGCGGCCGAGATGCTGGCAGGGCGTCAGCGGGGTGAGGAGCAGGCAAGATCGTGAGCTAAAGGGAGCGGAACCCAGGTTTCTCCTCTTGTGGCGCCGGGGCCATGCCCCGGCTTGCAGGCCTTGGCCGGAGTGCTGCCGTTCAGCCGTGTCAGGCGGCGGGTGGAGGGTCGTCCGGATTGAGGTTGGGGCAGTTTTCGCGGGTGCAGTCAGCGTAGAGATAGAGCGCGTGTTCGCGCAGCACGAAACCGCGTTCTTCGGAAATCTGCTTTTGACGGCGTTCGATTTCGGCGTCGTAGAATTCTTCCACCTTGCCGCACTGCAGACAGACCAGGTGATCGTGGTGGCCACCTTCGCTCAGTTCGAAGACGGCTTTGCCGGATTCGAAGAAGTGACGTTCGAGCAAGCCAGCCTGTTCGAACTGAGTAAGGACGCGGTAGACGGTGGCCAGACCGATGTCCATGCCTTCGTTCATCAGGGTGCGGTAGACATCTTCCGCAGTGAGGTGGCGCTCTTCCGAGCTCTGAAAGAGGTCAAGAATCTTCAGGCGGGGGTAGGTTGCCTTCAGACCGATGCTCTTGAGGCTTTTGGTATTGTCGTGCATGTGTCCTCGGGAGTGGCCGGTTGGGGCCGGCGGGGGCGATGAAGGGGCCGGGAGAGGGCAGGATGGCCAGATTTCCGGTGCTGCCGGCAGTCTGCATCTGCGATCTGCGCGGCCTGATGCGCCGCGTCCTGCAGGCCTATGTTATATTTTTTATTGTTTGTTGAGAACTGCGCACCTGCTGCGCCTCCCTGTCTCCCTTTTTCGGCCCCATTTTTCCGCCCACATGCGCATTCATCTTTCCGTAGCGATTCTTGCTTCTTCCCTGCTTGCCGCCTGCTCCGTCGACTCCGTGGTCGGGGTGGTCAATCCGTACCGGATCGATGTACGTCAGGGCAATTACGTCGACCAGGAAATGCTTTCCCAGCTCAAGCGTGGGATGACGACCGACCAGGTGCGTTTTGCCCTCGGCTCGCCGCTGGTGGTCGATGCTTTCCGTTCCGATCGCTGGGACTACATCTACCGTTTCAAACCGGGTTCGGGTGAAGCCGAGCAGCGTGTGGTGTCGGTCTTTTTCGTCAATGGCGTGCTGGATCATGTTGCTGGTGACGTGGAAGGCGGAGAGGGCGAAGCCGGCGGCTTGTCAACGCGCAGCCGGGTGATCGAAGTCCCCGGTTCGATTGCGCAGTAAGGTTTCGCAACAGGATTTCATGCTGAGGCCGGGTCAGACCGGCTGCTCTGGCGGTGGTCTGGTCTCGTTTCGTCTGGTTGGGGCCGGATTTTCTGCACGCTGCCCGGCAGCGACATTTGCAATGAGGATTGGTTTGGTGACGGATTTGAATGACACGGTGGTGAAAGTGGCGGTTGCCGGCGCAGCCGGACGCATGGGCAGGATGCTGGTCGAAGCGGGCTTGCAGGATGCTGAGGTGCGGCTTGCTGCGGCTTTCGATCAGGCGGGCACGCCTTTCATCGGCCGGGATGCCGGCGAGATGGCCGGTGTCGTCACCGGAGTGAGCATCACCGATGATGTCCGCGCGGCGATTGCCGCCGCCGATTGCGTGATCGATTTCACTCGTCCGGAAGGCAGTCTGCAACACCTGCGTCTGGCACGAGAACTGGGCAAGGCAATGGTGATCGGCACCACCGGCTTCGATGCCGCCGGCAAGGCGGAAATTGCTGCTGCCGCCAAGGAAATTCCGCTGGTGTTTGCGCCCAACATGGCAGTCGGTGTCAATGCAGTGTTCAAACTGCTCGAAGTCGCTGCGCGCATTCTCGATCAGGGTTACGACGTTGAAATCATCGAGGCCCACCATCGTTTCAAGGTCGACGCACCTTCCGGCACTGCGCTGCGGATGGGCGAAGTGATCGCGGCCGAACTCGGACGGGATCTCGAACAGTGTGCGATCTATGGCCGTGAAGGTCACACTGGCGAACGTCAGGCCGAGACGATCGGCTTTTCGACCATCCGTGGTGGCGACGTGGTCGGTGACCATACTGCGCTGTTTGCCGGCATCGGCGAGCGCATCGAAATCACCCACAAGTCGGGCAGCCGCATGCCGTATGCACTGGGTGCGCTGCGTGCCGCCAAGTTCCTCCGTCGGCGGGCGAATGGCCTGTTCGACATGCAGGACGTGCTCGGCTTGCGCTGAAATGCCAACAACTGAGTGCCTCAGGTGTCTGCCGGGGGTACTCAGTCGACGA
The DNA here is from genome assembly GCA_034005275.1 of Thauera sp. Taxonomy (GTDB): domain Bacteria; phylum Pseudomonadota; class Gammaproteobacteria; order Burkholderiales; family Rhodocyclaceae; genus Thauera. Next base: position 18,132 of record JAVEVA010000058.1, read on the forward strand.
AGATCGCAGTCAGCCAGGCGAACTGGCTGGCGAAGGCGGTGGTGAGAATCACCAGCAGCGGCATGCCGTAGCAGAAGGTGTACATCGCCTGACGAATGCGACGGTGGGCGGTGGGCAGTTCGAGAAAATGGTCGCAGACGATGCGCACCTTGATCCCCATCACCAAGGCTACCAGCGCGCTCATGCCGAGACCGCTGCTGTGCTGGCCGCCGAGTCCGGCGCCGATCACGCTCAGGCCCACCAGTGCCAGCCAGGCCAGATCGAGTTTGCGTGTGTCGCTCATGGTTGGCTCCCGGCTCAGCGCAGCACGTAGAACAGCGAAAAGATCATCAGCCAGATGATGTCGGTGGTGTGCCAATAGACGGCAAACGCTTCCAGGCCGGCGTAGTCTTCGCTGCTGTAGATGCCGCTGGCGGTGCGCAGCATCACCCAGATCATCCCCAGCAAACCCCAGAACACGTGCATCAGGTGGTTGATGGTGAGGTAGTAGTAGGTAATGATGAAAATCCCCGCGCTGCCGTCAAGGCCGTTGGCGAAGTTCCAGCGGATCTCGAATACCTTGATCAGCGGATAGCCCAGCCCGCAGACAAACGCGCCCAGCAGCCAGCGCAGACTGCGGTGACGGTCGTTACGGCGGATGGCATGCACCGCTCGGGCAACACACCAGCCGCTGCTGAGCAGCATCAAGGTGTAGCCGGTGCCGGCGAGCAGCGACAGGCGATCCGGTCCGGCACCGAATTCGGTCGGGAAATGGGCGCGGGCGACAAAGAACACCGCGAACATGACGCAGAATTCGGTGACTTCGCAAAATACCCCGACCCAGATCGCCTTGTTGCCGGGAATGCGGTTGCCGGCAGGGTGAGCCGGTGGTGCGGCTTCAGGCCTTGGTGACTCAGTAGATGGGGACTCAGTCGGTGATGACTCAGTCGGTGGTGAAATTGCAAGCGTGTCTGACATCATCAAGCTCCGGCAGGCGGATGCAGGCATTATTGCGCTTTGCGGCGTGGCTCACATTGAGCCAGGGCAAGTCGCCCTGAGAGCGTGCCCGTTTGCCGGGAAAGCATTGCCGGGAAAAGAGGATCAAGATGAAGAAAGTGATGGGTGGTCTGCTCGTGATGACGTCGCTGTCACTGGGCTGGAGTGGCAGTGCGCAGGCAGAGACGGTGGGGGCGGTCGATACCGCGTTCAAGTTCATCGGCCGCAATCATCAGATCGTGGTCGATGTGTTCGATGACCCGAAAGTGAAGGGCGTGGCCTGCTATGTGTCGCGTGCGCGCACCGGCGGGCTGAAAGGCAGCTTCGGTCTGGCGGAAGACACTGCTGATGCTTCGGTCGCCTGTCGTCAGGTCGGCGAAATCCACATCAGCGAAGCGCTGAAAGCGAAGGAAGAAGTGTTCTCCGAACGTTCTTCCATCCTGTTCAAGAAAGTGCGCATCGTGCGCATGGTCGACGCCGCACGTCACACCCTGGTCTATCTGGTGTACAGCGACCGCCTGATCGACGGCAGTCCGCAGAACAACGTCACCGCCGTACCGCTGCCGGCGACGGTCGAGCTGAAGTTGCGCTGAAACTGCACCGAAGCTGCGCCGCGCAGCAGCTCAGGCGCGTGCAGCTTTCGGCATGAAGCTGATCTTCTGCACCGCCGGTGGCAGGCCGAGTTGGGCGATGTGCGGTTTCATGCTGCCGATGACGTGCATTTCGCAACGCTTGCAGTCGAAGCGCAAGGTGAGGGTTTCCTTGCCATGCACCAGCTGCATCGGGTCGGGGCGGATGCCTTTCACTTCCTTGGGGCACAGGTTGAAGCTGTAGCGCAGGCAGTGCTTGGTGATCATCAGCGAGGCTTCGTCGAGGTGCTGATTGGTTTCGTAGGCGTCTTCGATCAGCTTGACGCCGTGACGGGCGTAAAAATTGCGCGCTGCCTCGTTGAGCACATTGCCGAGATAGCTCAAGCCGTCCTGCGGGTAGGGCACGGGCGGCTCGACGGCTGCCGCGCGCGCCGGGCGCTGGTAGGCGTGCAGGCGGGCGGCGCTCAGTGCGCTGGCGGCTTCGCGGCGCAAGGCGTTGAGCTGGCGGGTGGGAATGAAGGGAATCGGCCCGGCCAGATCGAGCTTGAGCGCTTCGAGCTTGAAGTCGGTGTTGCCGAAACGGCCGAGCTGGTCGGACAGGGTGGAGATGGCGATTTCGGCGTTGTCGGCCGCGCTCAATGGCTGCTGCAGGCTGGCGCTGGCGGTGATGCCATCTTCGTCGCTCAGTTCCAGGCGGCAGCCGTGTTCATCGGCGTGGAAGCAGGCTTCGATGCGGATGCGACGGCTGGCGGAATCTTCGCGGGCGAGAGCGCGCTCGAAGTCCTGATCGTGGTTGCGGAACACTGAAGTGCCCGGCACCAGCTCGGGCGGCAGACTGCCGGCGACAAAGATGCGGTCGATGTCGATGCCGCCGCCGTGGGTTTCGGCGCGATTGACCCGCAGTCCGCTCACTTCGCCGTGCGGGGTGTACCAGCTCAGGCCGTCGCCATTGTGCACGGGAGTGCTGCGTTCGAGATCGAAGAACTTGCCCTGCTTGCTGTCGATGCGATGGACGCGGCCAATCGGCTCGCCGACGAAAGTGGGTGAGGCAAACGCTTCGATGCCGTGCTGGCGCTCGTTGGTGAAATAGTCGGTGTAGCCGCGGTTGAAGGTTTTTTCTGCCTGCGGGGTGAACAGGAAAGTGCTGCGACCGCTCGAGGCGCGGCGATACGCGGGCGCATCTGGATCTTCAGCAGCCTGCGGATGGTCGATGATCTCGTCCAGCAGGCGGCGATAGTGGGCAGTGATGTTCTTGACGTAGGCGAGATCCTTGTAGC
>JAVEVA010000059.1:0-18028 GCA_034005275.1 Thauera sp.
CAACGCGCCGATGATAGTTGGGATTGCCCCTGCGAAAGTAGGTCATCGTCAGACTGACTACAAGAAAACGCCCGTACAGAACCCTGTACGGGCGTTTCCGCGTCTACAAAACGATCCGGGCCATGCAGCCCACAGCGACCGGAAATCCGAGCGGTGCCGGGCGGCCACAAGGGCCGCCCCTACGTGATGCACACGTGCCCGGAATTCCAGGCCGAAATTGCCAAAGGGCAGCCCGGCGATGCGAACGTGCCCGGAGTTCCGCTCAGCGATTGCCGGCCAGGGACAGATCCAGCGCCGCAAACCTTCGTGGAACTCCGGACAGAAATCGCCGGGTAGGGGCGACCCTTGTGGGCGCACTGCCGGGGAAGCGCAAGGCAGGCGCAAGCGCTGCTCTACAAAAAGCTGTATAAACGCCATTCCTTCCGAGGCCATCCAGAACCACTCATATGAGCATTGCAGACGATGATTCACAGCTCCAGGGGCTGACACAGGTTTACCAGCAGGCTTTTTCAGATTCACTGACCGTGGGTGAAATTGCCAGGTGGGATCTGCTCAGTTGTCAGCCTGATGACCGGCTCGAAGAGGCGGTCAGGCGGATGCATGAGCGCAAGGTCAGCTCGATTCTGGTGATCGAGGCGGGGCAGCCGGTCGGGATCTGGACTGAGCGCGATACGCTGGCACTGGATCTGGGCAAGGCGGAAACCCTTGACCTGCCGATGCGTGCGGTGATGAGCCATCCGCTGCGTTCGGCACCAGCATCGATGGCCTTGCATGAACTGACCCAGCGATTCCGCGAACAGGGCGTGCGCCACTATCTGATCGAAGATGGACAACGCTTCGGCATTGTTTCGTTGTCGGACATCGTGCTCAACCAGGGGCTGGAACACTACCTCCGGTTGCGCAAAGTGCATTCACTGGTCAAGAAACAGGGAGTGGCCCTGGATGCCGGCGCCAGTCTTGCCGAATTGCTGGTTTTCATGCGCGATCATGGCCGGGATGCAGTGATCATTGATTTTGTCGCTGCAGGCGTTGAGGCTGACGAGCGCTATGGCATCGTTACCGAGCGGGATCTGGTCCGCGTACTGGCATTTCATGCCGATTACCGTTGTGTTGGCGATGTAGCTACGCGCCCCTTGTTGACGGTCAGGCATACTGAAAACCTCTATCGGGTGCGCAACATCATGGCGGAACGCAAGATCCGCCACATTGGTGTTCTGGATGAAGACGGTGAGCTGGTCGATGTGGTGAGCTTCGCCGACATCCTGACCGGCATGGAGCTGGCCTATGTCCATGAATTGAAGCAGGCTTTGCAGGAAACCGATCACGCCTTGCGGCGCTCCCGCGATGATCTGTTCCTGGCCCAGCGAGTGATTGACAACTCCCTCGAAGGCATCATGGTGACCGATGCCAGAGGTGTGATCATTTCGGTCAATCCGGCGTTCACCCGCCTGACGGGCTACAGCGAAGCGGAAGTGCTCGGGCAGAATCCTTCGATCCTGTCGTCGGGACGCCAGAGTCCGGCTTTTTATCGTCGGATGTGGGACAGCCTGGCGGAGCATGGCTACTGGCAGGGCGAGCTCTGGAATCGGCGGCGCAATGGTGAGATCTATCCCGAGCTGCTTCATATCGCCGAGATTCGTAATGGCCAAGGTGAACTGACTCACTATACAGCGCTGTTTTCCGATATTTCGCGCCTGAAGGAATCCGAAGCGCGCATCCGCACCCTGGCCTACTATGACCCGCTGACCGATTTGCCCAATCGCCGCCTGCTGGAAGACCGGCTGTCAGTCGAGATCTCGCATGCCACCCGGAAAAAAGATCGACTCGGTGTGCTGTTTGTCGACCTTGACCGTTTCAAGCGCATCAATGACAGCCTGGGGCACCAGGCTGGTGATCAGGTGCTGAAAGAGGTTGCGCGCAGGATTCGCGGCAGTGTGCGTGAAGTTGATACGGTCGGCCGGATGGGGGGCGATGAGTTTCTGGTCATCCTCGGTGCCCTTGAGCGGCCGGAAGCGGCCGCCGCGACCGCGCGACGTATCCTGACCGCACTGTTGCCGCCGATTGAAACCGATGGACGGGAGCTGATCATCACCACCAGCATCGGCATCAGCATCTATCCGGATGATGCGACCGATGCCGCCACCTTGGTGAAGAATGCCGATGTGGCGATGTATCGGGCCAAGGAGCAGGGACGCAACAGCTTTCAACTTTTCCAGCCGTCAATGAATGCGCGCAGCCTGGAGCGGTTGGCCTTGCAGACTGCTTTGCATGGTGCGTTGGCGGGTGATCAGTTTCGCCTCCATTTCCAGCCCTTGATCGATACCCGGACGGAAGAGTTGCTGGCGGTCGAAGCCTTGCTGCGCTGGCAGCATCCGGTGCTGGGGATGATCGGCCCTGCCGATTTCATCCCTCTGGCGGAGGAAAGTGGCCTGATCATCAGTATCGGTGAGTGGGTGTTGCGTGATGCTTGCCGGCACCTCAGCCAATGGCTGAGTGCCGGACGGAAACCGATCGGGATGATGGTCAACATCTCGGCACGCCAATTCCGCCAGCCTGATTTCGTCGACTGTGTTGCCGAGTTGCTTGCCGAATGGCAGGTGCCGCAAGGTCTGCTGACTTTCGAGCTTACCGAAAGCATCCTGGTGGAGGACGTCGACAGCGCAGTCGAGCGCATGCATGCGCTGCGTGCGCTGGGGATTCAGCTGGCACTCGATGATTTCGGCACCGGCTATTCGTCTTTTGCCTATCTGAAGGAGCTGCCGGTCGACCTGCTCAAGATCGATCGCCTGTTCATCCGCGGCATCGACCGCAATGTGCGCGATGCGGCACTGGTCGGCGGCATCGTTTTCCTTGGCAAGAGTCTGGGCATGAAGGTGATTGCCGAAGGGGTCGAAACCCGTGCGCACCTCAATGTTCTGCAGGATCAGGGCTGTGAACGTGCCCAGGGCTTTTACTTCTGCGAACCTCTGACCTGGGATCAACTGTTGCAGCGTTACCCGGTTGTGCTCAGACCAGACGGGCAATAAAGCAGGGTTGCAGCGGGTCGAGCCCGTCCGGCAAAGGCAGGCGCACGCGGCGACCGCTGCCGGGAACGCGTCCGATTGCTTCACCGTCGGCGTTGAGGATGGTGCCGATCTTGCAGCGCACATTGGCGTGGGGCTGGATGAATTCGACTTCGTCGCCGACCGCAAAGGCATTCTTGACTTCGACTTCGATCAACGCTTCGGTCTGGTCGGCAGTGGTCATTTCACCAACCAGCAGGCTGCGGGCGGACTCGGAATGGCCGCGCAGGTAGTTCTGCTGGGCATTGCTCGACTGGCGCTGATAGAAACCATCGGTATAGCCCCGGTTGGCGAGACCGTCGAGCTCATCCAACAAGGCCGGATCAAAAGCCTGGCCGCTACGGGCATGTTCGATGGCGCGGCGATAGCTCTGGGCCGTGCGTGCCACGTAGTAGGGACTCTTGGTGCGACCTTCGATCTTCAGTGAATTGACTCCAATTTCCACCAGCCGGTGCACGTGTTCGATGGCACGCAGGTCGCGGGAATTGAGGATGTAGGTGCCGTGCTCATCTTCCTCGATCGGCATCAGCTCGCCCGGACGGGTGCTTTCCTCAAGCAGCCACAATTTGCTCTGGCCATGTTGACGCGGTCCTTCACCGCGGTTGAGGTTGTCGAGCACTTCGAGCCGGCTGCGGGTTGCGGTGCCGACCGTGGCCGAGCTGCGTGAATTGCCGAGCGCGCTGCTGCCGTCGGCGTGCACATCGCCGCTACCGTCTTCCTCGCCGGCATGGAGGCGATAGTCCCAGCGGCAGGAGTTGGTGCAACTGCCCTGATTGGGATCGCGGTGGTTGAAATAGCCGGAGAGCAGGCAGCGCCCCGAGTACGCAATGCACAAGGCGCCGTGGACGAAGACTTCCAGCTCCATTTCGGGGCAGGCCTGGCGAATTTCCTCGATTTCTTCCAGCGACAACTCGCGTGAGAGGATGATGCGCTTGATGCCAACCGATTGCCAGAAGCGCACGGCAGCGTAATTGGTGGTGTTGGCCTGCACGGAAAGATGCACCGGCACATCGGGCCAGCGTTCGCGCACCATCATGATCAGACCGGGATCGGCCATGATCAGCGCGTCCGGCTGGAGCTCGATCACCGGCGCGAGGTCGGCTTCGAAGCTGCGCAGCTTGGTATTGTGGGGGTAGATGTTGGCCACCAGGTAGAACAGCTTGTTGGCCGCATGCGCTTCTTCGATGCCGCTGGCGAGAGTTTCGAGGCGGGAGAAGCTGTTGTTGCGCACCCGCAACGAATAGCGTGGCTGGCCGGCATAGACTGCGTCCGCGCCATAGGCGAAGGCGGTACGCATCATGTCGAGGCTGCCGGCGGGGGCGAGGAGTTCGGGTTGGCTTGCCATGGGGATTTTGCGCTGCACAAAAAGTGCTATTGTAGTCAAGCTTGGCGAGAACTGTCCGACATGCTGGACTGAAAGCGGGGAGGTGGAATGTGGTGGGCAGTGCGGCGGATTTTTCGATCTTGAGCCAGGTTGGCCTCAATCGTCAGGCGGTGCTTGATTATGAGAGTTTGCCGCCGGGCTTGCGCAGGCAGATCGAAGACGGCTTTGACTGTCATCACGCCCGTCGGCAGCTGATCGTGATCGGCAATGGCGGTCCCGGATTGTGGCGCAGCATCCAGGCCAGCGGCTGGCGCTCGGCCGAGCCGATTGATGATTTCAGCATCAGCACGGTGGGGGACTGGTTTGCCAGCCACTATCCGCAGCAGCATTGCACCCAACTGTTTCCGGCGCTCGCCCAGATCGGACTGCAGCAGCTTGGTGAGCTGATCGGCTGGCATCAGGCTGCGCCTTTCATGCTGGGGATCGATCCTTTCTGGGGCAGTTGGTTTGCCTACCGGGTGGTGTTGTTGACCGATACCCGCTTTGCCCTCACGCCCCGTCTTCAGCAGCGCTCGCCCTGTCTGGATTGCAGCGAGCGCCCCTGCATCAGTGCCTGCCCGCCTCGGGCCATGAGCGGCCGGGGTTTCAGCATGCATGCTTGTGCCGGTTATCGTCTGGCAAGTGATTCTGCATGCCGTGACCGTTGCCTGGCGCGTGATGCCTGTCCGGTCGGCAGCGAGCAGCGTTATGACGATGCCCAGTTGCGCCATGGCTACCGGCATTCGCTGGCTGCCCTCAAGACTTATCTGGGCAGTGGTGACGGTGAGCAGGGGTGACCGGTTCAGGCCGTCTGATCGAGCAGACTGATGATGGTCCTGCGCATCCAGCGCGAGAGCATCGCCTGATCGACGTCAGGGTTGCGGATGGCGCGGACCAGCATGCCTTCGAACAGGCAGATCATGATTTCGGTAATCGCTTCCGTGTTGGCCGGATCGTCGGGATGGCCATCGCTGCGACGAATATCCTTGATGGTGCGCACCAGTTCGCTGCGACTGGTTTCCTCGGCCGCGCGCACGATCGCCGCAATGTCCGGGTTGCGCGCGGCTTCAGCGACGATTTCGATCTTGAGTCCGGCAAAAGCAGGGTCGAGATGATCGGACACGCTGGCGCTGGCGCGTTCGACGAAGCTGCTGCGCAGGTCGCCGGTTGCGCGCAATTCAGTGCTCAGAGCCTGCAGGACTTCGAGATCCCGGGCGACGATGGCCGCAATGATCGCTTCCTTGTTGGCGAAGTAGTGGTAGATGTGGCCGGGGCTCATGCCGGCCAGTGCGGAAATCTTGTTGATGCTGGCGGCATGAAAGCCATGCTCGCGAAAGCACTGCGCTGCCGCGCACAGGATCTGTTCGCGGCGGGCGTTGGCGCGGTTGGCTTCAATTGGAGGCTGTTGGGCCGGTTCTTGCATGCGTTGTCTGACGTAATCGGAGGAAAAAAAAGATCTGATGATCATTTCTTGCGGTGCAACACAGGTTAACATAGAATGAACGTTCAATCTAGAATAAACATTCAAGTTGCTGCAGGGCTGGCCCAGAGCGTCGGGCCTGCTGCTGTGCCACTCGTTTTCGAGGCTCCAATGCAGATCTCTCGTCGCGTTCTTCGTCAAACCCTTCCCCTGGTCGTTGCTGCCTGCTTGCTCAGTGCCTGTGAACAGGGCAAGCCGCCTGCGGCCGTGGCTGCTGGCGGCGGCATGCCGGCACCAGCGGTCACTGTGCTGACCGTCAGCACTCAGGCTTTGCCTTTCATCTTCGAATTGCCTGGCCGCACCACTCCGTACCTGATCGCCGAATTGCGCCCGCAGATCAGCGGCATCGTCACCGAGCGGACTTTCGTCGAAGGCAGTGAAGTCAAGCGTGGCCAGCTGTTGTACCGCATTGATGCTGCGCCTTATCAGGCCAGCTTCGACAGCGCCCGGGCCAGCCTGAGCCGGGCCGAAGCCAATCTGCACGCTGCCCGGCTGAAAGCGGAACGTCATGCCGAGCTGGTGAAGATCGAGGCGGTCAGCCAGCAGGCCAATGATGACGCCCAGGCGGCTCTGCTGCAGGCCAGGGCGGAAGTGGCGGCGGCGAAGGCTGCTGTCGACAAGGCGAAAGTCGATCTTGATTACACCCAGCTCAAGGCACCGATCAGCGGTCGCATCGGCCGTTCGAGCGTCACTGCCGGTGCGCTGGTGACCGCCAATCAGACCCAGAGCCTGGCCACCGTGCAGCAGCTTGATCCGATTTATGTTGACCTCAGCCAGTCCAGCGTCGAGCTGCTGCGTCTGCGCGAGGACATCGCCGCCGGCCACATCCAGACCAACGACAAGGGCGAGATACCGGTCGAGCTGGTGCTGGAAGATGGCAAGGTCTACCCGTCTCAGGGACGCCTCACGCTGGCGGAAGTGAGTGTTGATGAAAGCACCGGCAGCGTCACTTTGCGTGCCAGTGTTCCCAATGGCGAAAATGTGCTGTTGCCGGGGATGTTCGTCCGCGCCCGGATTGCCCAGGGGGTTCGCCAGGATGTGGTCCGCCTGCCTCATGCTGCAGTCCAGCATGATCCGCGCGGCAAGCCTTACGTGCTGCTGGTCGATGGCGAAAGCAAGGTCGTGAGCCGCATGGTCACTACTGCCCAGACTCTGGGTGCGGACTGGGTCATCTCTGCCGGCCTCGAAAGTGGTGAGCGGGTGATTGTCGAAGGTCTGCAGAAGGTACGTCCCGGCGCGCAAGTTGTCGCCCAGGAAGCCGGTGCTGCGCCTGCTGCCGCATCGTCGAACTGAGGTCGCGGATCATGGCTCGTTTCTTTATTGATCGTCCCATCTTTGCCTGGGTCATCGCCATTGTCATCATGCTGGCCGGTGGCCTGTCGATCAGCCAGTTGCCGATCGCCCAGTATCCGTCGATTGCACCGCCGGCGATCTCCATCAATGCGCGTTATCCGGGGGCTTCGGCGAAAGCGGTCGAGGATTCGGTGACCCAGATCATCGAGCAGAAGATGACCGGGCTCGACGGTCTGCTGTACATGAACTCGACTTCGGATTCGTATGGCAATGCTTCGGTGACCCTGACGTTTGCTGCCGGCACCAATGCCGACATCGCTCAGGTCCAGGTGCAGAACAAGCTGCAGACCGCGATGGCGCTGCTGCCGCAGGCAGTGCAGCAGCAGGGCATCACGGTCAACAAGTCGGCGCGCAACTTCCTCATGGTGGTTGGCTTCGTATCGACCGATCAGCGTCTGGCCGGGCCTGATCTCGCCGACTTCCTTGTTTCGACCATCCAGGATCCCTTGTCGCGGGTGGATGGAGTGGGTGAAGTGACGGTGTTCGGTGGTCAGTATGCGATGCGGATCTGGCTCGACCCGGAAAAGCTCAACAACTACAAGCTGACTCCGGGTGATGTCCGCCTGGCCTTGCTGGCGCAGAACGCCGAAGTTTCTGCCGGTCAGCTCGGTGGTACGCCGGCAGTGCCGGGGCAGGGCTTTACTGCCAACATCACCGTGCAGAGCCGGTTGCAGACCGTCGAGCAATTTGAAAGCATCCTGTTGCGCAGCAGCCTGGAAGGAGGCGAAGTCCGTATTCGTGATGTCGCCCGGGTCGAGATTGGCGCTGAGAATTACGGTGCCACTGCGCGCTTCAACGGCCAGCCGGCAGGCGGCATGGGGATCAAGCTGGCGCCGGATGCCAACGCGCTTGATACCGCCGAGGCGATTCGTGCCAAGCTTGAGGAGATGCGGCCCTACTTCCCCGAAGGGGTGGATTATGTTGTTGCTTACGACTCCACGCCTTTCGTGCGGATTTCCATCCAGGAAGTGGTGAAAACGCTGGCTGAGGCGATCGTGCTGGTTTTCCTCGTCATGTATCTGTTCCTGCAGAACTTCCGTGCGACGCTGATTCCGACCATTGCAGTGCCGGTGGTGCTGCTCGGCACTTTCGGCGTGATGGCGGCCTTCGGCTTTTCGATCAATACGCTGACCATGTTCGGCATGGTGTTGGCCATCGGTCTGCTGGTCGATGATGCGATCGTGGTGGTGGAAAACGTCGAGCGGGTGATGCGCGAGGAAGGCCTGTCGCCGAAAGAGGCAACACGACGTTCGATGCGACAGATTACCGGCGCCCTGGTCGGCATCGGCCTGGTGCTGTCGGCGGTGTTTGTGCCGATGGCCTTCTTCGGTGGCTCGACCGGTGTCATTTATCGCCAGTTCTCGATCACCATCGTTTCGGCGATGGCCTTGTCGGTGCTGGTGGCGATCATCTTCACGCCGGCACTGTGCGCCAGCATGCTCAAGCCGCTCAAGCCGGGTGAGGAGCACGGTGGTCGCGGCTTCTTTGGCTGGTTCAATCGCAGCTTCCGCGCCGGCACCGAGCGTTATGAGCGGGCAGTGGGGGGGATCATGAACCGCAGCCTGCGTTTCATGCTGATCTACCTGGCGATTGTCGGCGTGCTGGCGTATGCCTTCCTGCGCATGCCGACTTCCTTCCTGCCGGAAGAAGACCAGGGGGCGCTGTTCAGCCAGGTGGTGCTGCCGGCCGGGGCAACCCAGGAGCGCACCATTGAAGTGCTGAAGAAGCTCGAGCACCACTATCTGGTCAACGAGAAGGACAACGTGAAGACCATCTTCACCGTTGCCGGCTTCTCGTTTGGCGGTAGCGGCCAGCACATGGGCAACTCCTTCATTCACTTGCGTGACTGGTCGGAGCGGCGCGAGCCGGGGCAGGATGCGAAGTCGGTTGCCCAGCGCGCGATGATGGCGTTCTCGCAGATCCGCGAAGCGATGGTGTTTGCTTTCGTGCCGCCGGCGGTGGTCGAGCTGGGGACTTCCGGTGGCTTCAACCTGCAGATGCAGGATCGTGCCGGTCTTGGGCACGAAGCGCTGGTCGCGGCACGCAATCAGTTCCTCGGCATGGCGGCGCAGGACAAGCGTCTGGTCGGGGTGCGGCCCAATGGCCAGGAAGACATGTCCGAGCTGAAGCTCGACATTGATTACGCCAAGGCGGGCGCGATGGGTGTCAGTATTGCCGATATCAACGAGACGCTTGCGACCGCCTGGGGCGGCAGCTACATCAATGATTTTCTTGATCGAGGACGGATCAAGAAAGTCTATCTGCAAGGCGATGCGCCGTCGCGGATGACGCCGGATGACCTCAACAAGTGGTATGTGCGCAACCGCAGTGGCGAGATGGTGCCCTTCTCGGCGTTTGCCACTTCGCACTGGATCTATGGTTCGCCCCGCCTCGAGCGTTTCAATGGTCAGGGTTCGCTGGAAATCCTCGGCCAGGCCGCGCCCGGCTTGTCTTCGGGTGAAGCGATGAAAGCGGTGGAGGAAATCATGGCAAAGATGCCGATCGGTATTGGCTATGACTGGTCGGGCACGTCTTATGAAGAGCGCAGCAGCGGTGCCCAGGCGCCGGCCTTGTATGCCTTGTCGCTGTTGATCGTCTTCCTCTGTCTCGCTGCCCTGTACGAAAGCTGGTCCGTACCGTTTGCGGTGATGCTGGTAGTGCCGCTCGGCGTGCTGGGTGCAGTGCTGGCCGCCACCGGGCGTGGCATGAGCAATGACATCTACTTTCAGGTCGGGCTGCTGGCGACGATCGGTCTGACCTCGAAAAACGCCATCCTGATCGTCGAATTTGCCAAAGGCCTGATGGAGCAGGAAGGCAAGAGTCTGGTCGAGGCGACGCTGGAAGCGGTGCGCATCCGTCTGCGCCCGATCATCATGACTTCGCTCGCCTTCGGTTTCGGCGTGCTGCCGCTGGCGATCGCTACCGGTGCTGGCGCCGGCAGCCAGAATGCGATCGGCACCGGCGTGCTGGGCGGTACCATTCTGGGTACCATTCTGGGCATTTTCTTCGTGCCGCTGTTCTATGCGGTCATCAAGCGCATTTTCCCGGGCTCCCCTGCGGAAGTCGATGCGCAGGAGGCGCGCTGATATGGAGATTACCGTGACCACTGTTCGTCCGTTCGTCCTTGCGCTGGCTGCCAGCGTGCTGGGCGCCTGCTCCTTCATTCCCGCCTATGAGCGCCCTGCGGCACCGGTGCCGGCGAGCGTTGGGCAGTTGTCACCGAGCGGGCAGGAAGGAGCCGGGACCGCAACGCGGCTTGATGAGCTGGCCTGGCGCGATTACTTTGCCGATGCGCGCTTGCAGGCAGTGATTGCCCTGGCGCTGGAAAACAATCGTGATCTACGCATCGCGGCGCTCAACATCGAACGGGCGCGTGCCCTGTACGGCATCCAGCAGGCGGATCTGTTCCCCAGCATCGCCGGGACTGCGGGCAGCAGTGCGCAGCGTATTCCTGGCGATCTGGCTGGCGGCGGTAGCTCGGTGATCAGCCGCCAGTACAGCGTCGGTCTTGGCTTTGCCGGCTATGAGCTTGACTTCTTCGGCCGGGTGCGCAGCCTGGAAGAGCAGGCGCTGCAAGTTTATCTCGGCACCGAAGAAGCCCATCGCAGTGCCCGGATCAGTCTGGTGGCAGAAACTGCCAATGCCTGGTTGCGGCTGGCAGCCGATCGGGAACGTCTTGAAGTGGCGCAGCGTACTTTCGAATCACGTCGCCAGTCGCTCGAGCTGACCCAGCGCAGCCATGAAGCGGGTGCAGTGTCCGCGCTTGACCTGCGTCAGCAGGAAAGTCTGTTGCAGAGCGCCCGTGCCGATGTCGCCAGCTTCACCAGTCTGGTCACTCAGGACGAAAACGCACTCAGGCTGATCGTTGGCAGCGCGGTCGCTGCCGATCTGCTGCCCGCCGCCCTGCTCGACAGCATCACCACGGTGGCCGAGCTGCCGGCTGGTCTGTCGGCCGAAGTGCTGACCCGTCGTCCCGACATCGTTCAGGCCGAGCACGCCTTGCGGGCGGCGAATGCCAACATCGGTGCCGCACGGGCAGCTTTCTTCCCCAGCATCAGTCTTACTGCCAGCGCAGGAACTGCCAGTGCTTCGCTGAGTGGCCTGTTTGACGGTGGCTCGGCAAGCTGGAGCTTTGTGCCGCAGATCCGTCTGCCGATCTTTGAAGCCGGGCGGCTGCAAGCCAGTCTCGATGCGGCGGAAATCCAGCGTGATATTCAGGTCGCCGAGTACGAGAAAGCCATCCAGCTTGCGTTCCGTGAAGTGGCTGATGCACTGGCCGAGCGTGCCACGCTGGCCGAGCAGATCGATGCTCGCCAGGAATTGCTCGACATTACTCGCAAAAGCTTCGAGCTGTCCGATGCGCGTTATCGCGGCGGGGTGGACAGCTATCTCAACCTGCTCGACGCCCAGCGCAGCCTGTATGGTGCCGAGCTCGAGCTGATCAGCGTGCGCCTGCTCGATGCCAGCAACCGGGTCGCGCTCTACAAGGCGCTTGGCGGCGGCTGGCAGTAAGCTGGCAGCAGGCGGGCGTCTGCCGGTTCACTCGCACACAGTGCGGCAGGCGCCATCCTTGCAGTTCTCGACTTCGATCCTGCACTGTTCGCGGCTGCGATATTCGAGGCGGTGGTCGTTCTCGTAGTCACACATCACCCGGGTCACCCCTTTGGGGCGGTCCTGATGCATGCGCAGCGCTGCGGAAGCGCGGATGCTTTCCGCGCTGTCATTGCAACTCAGATAGCCGCTGAAGCGAGCATCGGCGGACTCCCACAGCGCGATGTTCTTCTCGGCACGATAATCTTCGTAGTTGGCACACAGCAGGATGTCGCGCCCGTAGAGCCGGGCGTTGTCCGAACAGAAGCCGGTGTAGGTGTGGCGCAGTTCGGCCTCGGTCGGGCAGGGAGCAACCTGAACGGCGCTCTCCAGCGCAGGGCAGGAAAACTCCGTCGCAGCAGCGGCGCTGCCGGTGAGCAGGGCGGTAGCGATGACGGCGAAAGAAGTTTGCAGCAGTTTTTTCATGGCAATTACCAGACAGGAATCAACAGGTGAGCGCCATTCTGCCACCGTTGGATGCTTCCATGCGATGGTCTGACTGCCTTGCCGCGCCGCAGGGAGTGAATCGTCAGCAGCGGGTCAGCAGGTAGAATGGGCGTTCAAGCAAAACATTGGTGGAGACCATGATGAGCGCCGTGCTCGAACATGCAAAAAAATTCTTTCACGCCTGTGAGTCGGCCGAAGGCTGGGCGGGCTGTGCCCAGTATGTCGCGCCGGCAGCACGGTTCGACTGCGTTGCGGCCAGTCAGGCTGGGGTCCATACGGTCGAAGCCTACTGTGAGCAGATCAGACTGGCGTTTACCCTGACTTTTGTCGGTTCTGACTACAAGCTGTGCGCCGCTGCGCATGATCCATCGACGCAGACCGTGCTGATTCATGGCGAATCGCTTGCCTGTCACAGCGGTGAAGGCGGACCGGTTCCGGCCAGTGGCGCGCGGGCGATCATTCCTTTTGTCTACATCATGAAGATGGATGAGAACGGCAAGCTGAGCCATCTGCAGAAAATCTACGATGAAGCTTCCTCGCGCAAGCAGCTCGGCTGGCCGCCGCTGTAAGCGCCGCACTCGGAAATCAGGATGGAACATGGGCGCCTGAGCCCTTTCGAGGGACGCTGGCTGGCCGAGGTGGTGCGCCGTCACGAGGCGGCACATGGGCCGCTGGAAGATGCGGTGGCGGTCGCTGCTGCACAGCGCATGCCGGCGGATTTCGAGCTGCGGATTGTCGAGCGGGCGCAACAGCTGCCGGCCAGCAGGGAGTGGATCACCGCCTTGCTGCGCTGGCGGAGCTGGCGGCGCAGCAGCGTGATGCTGGCGTTGTTGCTGGCCTTCGTCACCGGTTGTGGTGCGGCGCTGGGTGTGCTCGGTGATGCCGGCCGGGCGGTGAATGTGGTGTGGGCGCTGGGCGTGCTTCTCGGGCTCAATTCCTTGATGTTGTTGCTGTGGTTGTTGAGCCTGTTGCCGGCGCGACGTCTGGGGCGGTCGGCAGGGGCTGCACCGGGCTGGCTGGCGCCGCTCTGGTTGCGGTTGATGCGCTGGCTCGACCGCAGTCCGCAGTCGGCAGCACTGGCCGCAGCGCTGCCCGGACTGTTTGCGCACAATTCGGCCCTGCGTTGGGCGATGGGGGCCGCCAGCCACCTGCTGTGGGCGGTTTCCCTGGCCGGTGCAGTGCTGGCGATGCTGGTGCTGCTTGCCTTGCATAGCTATGCCTTCGCCTGGGAAACGACCATTCTTCCTGCCACGGCCTTCATCTGGTTGACCGAGACGCTTGCGCGCGGGCCGGCGGCCCTCGGGCTGCTGATGCCGGATGCAGCGACCATCGCCGCCAGCGGCGTCGCGCCGATGGTCGCGGAAGCCGGGCGACGGGCCTGGGCGGCCTGGCTGGTGGGGGTGGTGCTGGTGTATGGCGTGCTGCCGAGGCTGTTGCTGGCAGGGCTTTGTCTGTGGCTGACGCGGCGCCAACTGGGCAGCTTGAAGCTTGACCTGCAACAACCCGGCTACGCACGTTTGCGTGCGCGCCTGCTGCCTGCCAGCAGCAAGCTCGGTGTTGTCGATCCGGCACCCGCTGCCCAGGCAGCGTTGGCGGCGGGCACTCGGCCCGTCACCACTGGCGAGGCGCTGCTGCTGGCGCTGGAAATCGATCCGGCGAGCCCCTGGCCGCCACCGTCGCCCGTGCTGGCCGAGCTGGATGGTGGGCGGATCGACAGCCGTGAACAACGTCAGGCGGTGCTCAGTCGTTTGCGGGCCAGTCCGTCACAACGTCTGTTGCTCGCAGTGGAGCAGACGCGGGTCCCGGATCGTGGGCTGTTGGCGCTGATCGCCGAGCTGAGCGGGCACGCAGGAAAATTGCGGATCTGCCTGCTGAAAGCCCGGACTGGAAGCGATGAGATCGTGCTCGCTCGCCGGCGGGCGCAATGGCTGCAGGCTCTGGATGGTCTGGGCCTGGAAGCCGCTGACCTTTATGTCGGGCTGGAGGCTGCGGCATGCTGGCTGGTGACGGGCGAGGAGGGCGGCAGGTGAGCAAGCCTTTGCGTCTGGCGGTGGTTGGCCATACCAATACCGGCAAGACTTCGCTGTTGCGCACTCTGGCGCGTGAAAGCGATTTTGGTGAAGTGCGCGATGAAGCGGGCACCACCCGGCATGTCGAAGGTTTGTCGCTGCTTGCCGGTGGCGAAGCGGTGATCGAGCTGTATGACACGCCGGGGATGGAAGACGCGATTGCGCTGCTTGATTTCATCGACGGGCTGGTGGCGGCCGGCGAGCGGATTGATGGCCGCGAACGCACGGAACGTTTCCTGCAGCAGCCGGCGGCGCAGCAGCGCTTTGAACAGGAGGCGAAAGTGCTGCGTCAGCTGCTGGCAAGTGATGCCGGACTGTACGTAGTCGATGCACGTGAGCCGGTGCTGGCCAAATATCGCGATGAATTGAGCCTGCTCGCCGGTTGTGCGCGACCCTTGTTGCCGGTGCTCAATTTCGTCGCTGCGCCGGATGCTCGGGTCAGTGAGTGGCGGGCGGCACTTGCCCGGCTGAACTTCCATGCGCTGGTGAGTTTTGACAGTGTCGCGCCAGCCATTGATGGCGAGCGCGAACTGTTCGTCACGCTTGCCACCCTGCTGCATGCACATCGCAGCGGCTTGCAGGCGCTGATTGATGAGCGTGCTCAGGCGGCGGCTTTCCGCCGTGCAGCAGGACAGCGCGAAATTGCGGCGATGCTCATCGACCTTGCTGCGCGCCGTGAGCTGGTTGGCGCCGAAGGTGAAGACGATCAGGCGGCGACGGCAGCCGCTGTGGGCCAACTGCAGGCTGCGGTGCGTGCCCGTGAGCAGCAGTGCGTGGATGCCTTGCTGGCGCTGTATCGTTTTCGTCCGGACGATGTCCTGTCGGCGGCCTTGCCGTTGAGTGAGGGACGTTGGCAGGATGATTTGTTCAGCGTCGACACCCTGAAAAAATTCAGTGTGCGAGCACCTTCCCGAATGGCGAAAGGTGCGGCGTTGGGGGTGGGGATTGACCTGGTGGCTGGCGGTCTTACCCTCGGTGCGGCGGCGGCGCTGGGGGCTGCCGCAGGCGGGCTGTGGCAGCTGATTGATGACTACGGCGGGCGGATGCTGGCACGCTTGCGCGGCGGGCGTGAGCTGAGCGTCGATGAAACGGTATTGCGTGTGCTCGGTCTGCGTCAGCTCAGCCTGCTTGCAGCGCTGGAACGTCGTGGGCATGCCGCGCTGACGCCGATCGCGCTGGCGGTGATTGAACAAGCACAAGCCGAGCTGGCCAGTGACTGGCGTGAGCGTGAGCTGCCGGCGGAGATCAGCCGCGCACGCGCGCATCCCGAGTGGGCACGTGGTGAGGACGAAGGTGGCCGTGGGCAGGCGATCGAAGCGCTGTGTCGCAGTTTCGGCCAGGATTCAAGTTTTTGATTTGATTGCCGTTAACCACCCCATCTGGGCATGGCGAATGGGGTGTGGCAATGAAAATCAGTTCCAGCCAGGTCGAGCTGCAATCGACCCGCAACTACAGCGCCAAGCTGGAAGTCAATGAGCGCTTTGAGCGCTGGAACGGGGCCGGGCAATCTGCCTTGAGCACCACCAGCCGCCGCTCAGAGGTGGAGATTTCGGAAGCGGCCCGGCTGGTGCAGCAGGCAGAAGCGGAAGCGGGCAAGACTGAGGCCACGCTCAGGGTCGGCCTCGACGCAGAGATGGAAAGCGATGCCAAGCTGTCGCTGATCATTCGCCTGCTTGAAGCGATCACCGGCCAGCCGCTCAAGCGCGTCGATCTGCGCGGCCTGGGTGAGGCAGCAGGGCAAACTGCCGGCAGCGGCATTACCCGGCCACAAGGCCCCGGTTTCAGCTATGACTTCAGCGCTCGCTACGAAGAGAGCGAAAGCGTCGGTTTCAGCGCCGGTGGCGTGGTGCGCACCGCGGATGGTGCCGAGATCCGTTTTGAGCTGGAGCTTGCCTTTGCCCGCAGTTACAGCGAATCGGTCTCGGTCAGCGTGCGCGGCGGCGAGCAGCGTCGGCTGCAGGATCCACTGGTACTGGATTTCAACGGCCCGTCGGCGGCGCTGGGCAACAGCTTCTTCGATTTCGACCTTGACGCCGACGGGGTCAGCGAGCGTCTGCCTTTGCTCGGTGGCAGCGGTTTTCTCGCTTTCGACCGCAACGCCGACGGACGCATCAATGACGGCCGAGAGTTGTTCGGGCCGACCACTGGCGATGGTTTCCGCGAGCTGGCCGCGCTCGATGAGGACGGCAATGGCTGGATCGACGAGAACGACGCCGCCTGGTCGCAACTGCGCCTCTGGCAGCCGGATGCAAAAGGCGGCGGCCTGCTGTACACCCTGGCGGAAGCGGGGGTGGGCGCGTTCTATCTCGGTCGGGTGGAGACGCCGTTCAGCCTGCGCGATGGCGCCAATCAGACCTTGGGTGAAATGCGCAGCAGCAGCATTTACCTGCGCGAAGACGGCAGCGTCGGCAGCGTGAGTCAGATTGATCTGGCGGTGTGAGCCATGCTGCCTGCCAGTCGCGAACAGGCATCGGGCACGCCTTGACCACAAGGCGTGCGTGCCGGGCTTTCAGAGATGAGTGGTGTTCAGCTGGCGGGCGATGATGTCGTGGTTGAGCCACAGCACCGGCGCTTGCGGTGCTGCGGCGCAGGCAAAGATCAGCGCGCCGGAGGCTTCCAGCACCAGGGTGCTGAGGTGGTCAGTGATGAGCGCGCCCTTGTCGCTGTGGAGGGCGACGATGTCTTCCGAAGTGCCGATCTGCAGATCGGCCTGGGCGACGCTGTTGGGCTGAGGCCAGGCGGCAAAGTCGCGGAAATCAGCCATCACCGTGCTGGTCTGGAAAGCACGGACTTTGGCCAACACTTCGTCGACACTGTGCTCGGGCTGGAGCAGGCTGGCGCAGTGCTGCCACTGTGCTTCGGCCCAGGCGCCGCCGTCTTCGTGGCGGAGCGCGTCGAGCAGCGAGATCAGCGGCAGCTCGACACCAGCGAACACATCGGTGGAGTTGGTACGGATTTCCGGGCAGTTGAACACCGTTGCCTTCACCCCCTGCGCCCAGGCGTCGCGGGCGATCTGCTCGAGACGCATTTTGGCGTAGCCCTGGGTGTAGTTGGTGTAGGTCTGCCACTGGTAGCGGCCGTCGATGAGGATCTCGGTACCGTGATAGCCATAGGCGGTGTAGCTCACGCTGCCGCCTTCACTTTCGATGCGGGCGCGCAAGTCGGCGCTGCCTTCGATCAGGTAACCGAAAGTGTTGGCCGATACTTCGTCAAAATTCTGCAGGATCAGTTTGCCCAGATCGCTGTCGAGCAAGGCTTGTGAGGACATGAAGCGCTCGCCGCGGCCTTTGTAGATGCGGTTGGCGAGCACCATGAATACTTTGGCGCGCGGGATGCCGCCGGCCATGGTGTGGGCAAAGATCACCTTGCGCCCTTTGCCGATCATGCCGGCCAGGGTCTGCATGACCTCGGCGACGCCGGCACGGAAGCGTGCCTGGCCGAGTTCGCGGCAACGTTCGACGTAGGCCCAGTCAAGCTGGTCATCCGCCCAGCTCTTGAGCGTCATCTTGTTGAGCAGGTCGGTGACGGTCGGCTCGCCAGCGGGGGCATCAAGGTCGAAACCGGCCATCAGCGGTACATTGATGATGCGGCCGCCGAGATTGGCTTCAGCGGCAGCCAGTTCTTCCGCGTTGAGCGCGCGCAGACTGTTGTCGGCTTCGCGGCG
>JAVEVA010000059.1:18128-20782 GCA_034005275.1 Thauera sp.
TGCTGCAACGAGCGCTTGCTCGGGGCATGGCCCCGAGCCCACGAATGCGATTGCCCTGACCTGGTCGGTGATCAGCCAGAGCGCCACGCGCAGTGATGGTAGAATCAAGCGCTTACTTCATTCACCCTGCGCTGCGGGCAGATCATGCTTTATCCCACTGTTTTTGATGTCATTGTTGTCGGCGGCGGCCATGCAGGCACCGAAGCGGCGCTTGCCGCTGCGCGCATGGGAGCCAAAACCCTGCTGCTGACGCACAACATCGAGACCTTGGGGGCGATGAGCTGCAATCCGTCGATTGGCGGCATCGGCAAAGGTCATCTGGTGAAGGAGGTCGATGCGCTGGGCGGCGCGATGGCGGCAGCCACTGACGAAGCCGGCATCCAGTTCCGCATTCTCAATGCGTCCAAAGGGCCGGCGGTGCGTGCCACCCGTGCCCAGGCAGATCGCGTGCTGTACAAGGCGGCGATTCGTCAGCGTCTGGAAAATCAGCCCAATCTGTGGTTGTTCCAGCAGGGAGTGGAAGATCTCACCGTCGAAGGCGAGCGCGTCACCGGGGTGGTGACCGGCATCGGCCTGCGCTTTCAGGCGCCAGCCGTGGTGCTGACTGCCGGCACTTTCCTCAATGGCAAAGTCCACGTCGGGCTGGAGAACTACCCGGGTGGCCGCGCGGGTGACCCACCGGCGCTTTCGCTGTCGGCCCGACTGCAGGAACTCAAGTTGCCGCAGGGGCGACTCAAAACCGGCACGCCGCCTCGGCTCGACGCGCGCACGATCGATTTTTCGGTGATGCAGGTTCAGCCCGGTGATGATCCGGCGCCGGTGTTCAGCTTTCTTGGCCGCGCCGAGCAGCATCCGCGCCAGCTGCCGTGCTGGATCACCCAGACCAATGTGCACACCCATGACGTGATCCGCGCGAATCTCGATCGTTCGCCGATGTATTCCGGCATCATCGAAGGCATCGGGCCGCGCTATTGCCCGTCGATCGAAGACAAGATCCATCGTTTTGCCGACAAGGACAGTCACAACATCTTCCTGGAGCCGGAAGGGCTGCACACGCACGAAATCTATCCGAACGGGATTTCGACTTCGCTGCCTTTCGACGTGCAGCTGGCGGTGGTGCGTTCGATTCGCGGGCTGGAACAGGCCCACATCCTGCGGCCGGGCTATGCGATCGAGTATGATTTTTTCGATCCGCGCCAGCTGAAATCCAGTCTGGAAACCAAGGCGATCCGCGGTCTGTTCTTCGCTGGTCAGATCAACGGCACCACCGGCTATGAAGAGGCCGCTGCTCAGGGTCTGCTCGCCGGGGCGAACGCGGTCCTGCAGCTGCGCGGGGAGGAAGCCTGGTGTCCGCGCCGCGATCAGGCTTATCTGGGGGTGCTGGTCGATGACCTCATCACGCGCGGGGTGACCGAGCCTTACCGGATGTTTACTTCGCGCGCCGAATTCCGGCTTTCGCTGCGCGAAGACAACGCTGATCTGCGGCTGACTGAACAGGGGCGGGCGCTGGGTCTGGTCGATGATGCGCGCTGGGATGCATTCTGCCGCAAGCGCGACGCCATCGAACGTGGCAGTGCCCATCTGCGGGGCAACTGGCTGCGGCCGGGCCAGGCGCCAGCGGCGCTGCAGGAAGAAGTGCTGGGCAAGGCACTGGAGCGCGAGCAGCGTCTGTTTGACTTGCTCCGTCGGCCGCAGACTACTTACCCGGGCTTGATCAGCCTGGTTGGTGACGCCGAGGGTTTCGAGACCGATGAGCAGGTGATCGAGCAGATCGAGATTGCCGCCAAATATCAGGGCTATATCGAACGCCAGCAGGGTGAAGTGGCGAAGCTGCAGGAGGCGGAGCGGATTACGCTGCCGGCTGCGCTGGACTATGCCCAGGTGCGCGGCCTGTCGAAAGAAGTGCAGCATCTGCTTGCTGCTCACCAGCCCGAAACCATTGGTCAGGCGAGCCGCATTCAGGGCGTGACGCCGGCGGCGATCTCGCTGCTGCTGGTGTGGCTGAAGCGCCACCACGGTAGCACCTCCGTGCAGTGGGCGCAGACTGGAGTAGCGTCATGAGTGCTGTGCCCGATGCCCGCATTGCCAGGCTGAGTGCCGGCGTCGGCCAGCTCGGTCTGAGTCTGGATGTGGCGGTGCTCGAACGTCTGCTGGCTTATGCCGATTTGTTGCAGAAGTGGAATCGGGTTTATAACCTGAGTGCGATCCGCGCCGATGAGGATGTGATCACCCACCATCTGCTTGATTCATTGGCGATTCTGCCGCATCTGCCGGTGGCGGCGCGGTTGGCGGATATTGGCTCCGGGGCCGGCCTGCCCGGGCTGGTGCTGGCCATTGCCGACCCGGCGCTGCAGCTCAGCTCGGTGGAGACGGTGGGCAAGAAGACCAGTTTCCAGCAACAGGTGAAGATTGAACTCGGTTTGCCGAATGTCACCATCTTCCATCGCCGCGTCGAGCAATTGACTGCCGAGCAGCTGCCCGGTGGGCCGGTACAAGTGCTGGTGTCACGTGCTTTTGCCAGCCTGGTTGATTTCATCCACTGGTCTGGCCATCTGCTCGCGGAAGACGGACTGGTGTATGCAATGAAAGGCCAGGATGCCAGTGCCGAACTGGAGCAGTTGCCGCCGGGATGGGCGCTGAAAAATGAATTGCTG
>JAVEVA010000005.1:0-41329 GCA_034005275.1 Thauera sp.
TTGACCGAAATCACGTCTTCGCCAGACTGGCGCAAGATCCTCGTGTGGTGGATTGTCGTGGCTCAATTGTCCGGGTGCGCGGGCAGCACATCCCGCGCATTGAAAGGCTTGTTCGGCTACAATACGCCTTTGACCTGATTGAGCCTCTGGGTGCTATAGGTGCCGGGCTGGAAAGAGGGTCACTCCGCTTTGTTGGCAATCTGCCGATACTTGTGACCGGTTTAACAGTGCCTTTTTGGTGTTCTGCCTTACCCTGCACGTGCGTCCTCAGTCCGACGAGTCCGGTCGTGATCTCCGAGGCTGACCTACACCAAAAGAGCCTGCCATGAATACAGTGTTTGCGCATTACCTGCCTTCGCACACCTTGAGACAAGTCCTCTTCGACGCTTTCCTACTGTTTGCCATCATGCTTGCCAGCGCCTTGTTGCTGGTGCCGCTGGGTAACGAACACTGGCTGAAGATTGCCCCGTCCGCGCTGATTTTCTCGGTGCTGATGGTTGGTTTGAATACTGCACTCGGTCTGTATCGGCCATTTTTCGACGCCGGTAATCGGGTGGTTTTTGCTCGTATCGCCCTGTCGCTGCTGATCAGCATCCCGGTCGCTTACGGCGTGATCGTGCTGCTCCCCTGGGCGGAGATGAGCTTGCAGTCACTGCATGTGGTGGCCGTCCTGCCACTGGTGGCCTTGCTGATGGTGCGTGCGATCGTCAATCAGCGCAGTAACTCCTGCCTGTTTTCACGGCGGGTGATGATCATCGGTACCGGTGAGGATGCAGCGCGTGTCCATGCCGATCTGAACAAGCCGCTGATGCGTGGTGCCTACGTGGTTGGCTTCATGGCTGCTGGCGGCGATGAGGGTATGGCGGTCGATCCTGACAAGATTCTTCCTGAGCAGAGTTTGCTCGAGGCAGTGCGTCGCTACAAGGTGTCGGAAATCGTCGTCGGGGTGCGTGAGCGCCGCGGTGGCGTGCTGCCGCTGCGCGAACTGCTCGATTGCAAGCTTGCTGGCGTACGGGTACTGGATCTGACGACTTTTTTCGAGCGGGTGCAAGGCCAGGTCCGACTGGATTCGCTGCGTGCCAGCTGGCTGATTTATGGCGATGGCTTCCGGCAGAGTCTCACCCGGGCTTTCGTCAAACGGGTGTTCGACATTGTCGTTGCCTCCATCCTGCTGGTGCTGGCTCTGCCGGTGATGCTGCTCACCATGCTGCTGATCCTGCTGGAGGATGGAGCGCCTGTGTTCTACCGTCAGGAGCGGGTTGGTCTGGGCGGACGCACGTTCCGCGTCACCAAGTTCCGCAGCATGCGCCGCGATGCGGAGAAGGACGGCAAGCCGCGCTGGGCAACGGCCAATGATGACCGCGCCACCCGCATCGGCCGCATCATCCGCAAGACCCGCATTGACGAACTGCCGCAGTTGTTCAACGTGCTGGCTGGCGACATGAGCATGGTCGGTCCGCGTCCCGAGCGTCGCTTCTTCGTTGAGCAGCTGGCGCAGGAAGTGCCGTTCTACAATGTCCGTCACTGCGTCAAACCGGGAGTGACCGGTTGGGCTCAGGTCCGTTACCAGTACGGCGCTTCCGTGGATGATGCGATGGAAAAGCTGCAGTACGATTTGTACTACGTCAAGAACCACACTCTCTTGCTCGATACCCTGGTCTTGTTCGAAACCGTGCGGGTGGTGTTGACTGGTGAAGGTGCGCACTAGCATCGTTTTGAACTGCGCTGCGCGGGCGGAGGTGGCTCGTGGCTGATCTCGCTTTCTGGAGCCATGGGTTGGCGGCGCTGATCCATGGCTTTTTTGCGCTTTACGTTTTCTTTGCCTGGCGTGGCGGCTTGCCTGGTGCGGTGCTGCTGGCCGCCGTCACGCTGTCCATGCTCTGGCTTGGCAGCGAAGCGTTGATGCTTCATCGCGCAGCCGGTCTGTGGTCGCTGCCCGCCGCCTTCATCGATAGTCTCAGGGTCGCGGCCTGGTATGGTTTTGTGCTGGTGCTGCTCCGCCCGCTCTGGGGGCGACAACTCAAGTGGCCGGTCTGGTTGGCCCTGCTTGCGATCGCTGCCCAGTGGGGCGCCTTGCTGTTGTCGCCGTCTGCGGCGGATGATGCCGAGATCGGGCAGTATGTCGTCGTAGCCTGGCTGGCAGCGGCGATTGTCGGTCTGATGCTGGTCGAGCAACTGTACCGCTCCTTGCCGGAGGATTCGCGCTGGGGGATCAAGCCGCTGTGCATCGGTCTTGGGGCGGGCTACATCTTCGAGCTTTATCTGTTTGCCGATGCCTTGCTGTTCAAGCGCCTTGATGCCGACGTGATGGCGGTGCGCGGACTTGCCCATCTGCTGGTCTTGCCGCTGGTGGCATTGTCTGCGACGCGTAGTCCGCACTGGACCTTGCGTATGGCGGTGTCGCGCGAAGTCATCTTCCACTCGACGGCGCTGGCGATTGCCGGTGTCTATCTGCTGGTGATTGCCGGTGCTGCCTACTATGTGCGCTACTTTGGTGGGGAGTGGGGGCGGGCGCTGCAGATGGCCTTGTTGTTTGCCGGACTGGTCCTGCTTGGCGTATTGCTGTTTTCCGGCGCTCAGCGTGCGCGGCTGAAAGTTCTGCTCAACAAGCATCTGTTTTCCTACCGCTACGATTACCGCCAGGAATGGCTGCGCTTTACCGAAGCCCTGACGGCCAGCGACCGCAGCCTCGACCTCGGACAGTCGGTGATCAAGGCACTCGGCGACATGGTGGAAAGTCCGGGGGGCAATCTCTGGCTGCGGGACGAGCAGGATTGTTTTCGTCCGGTCTCGAGGCTGAATCGTCCTGCAAGCGAGGCGCTTGAAAGCCCTGACTCGTCGCTGTGCCGCTTTCTTGCCAGTCGTGAATGGGTGATCAACCTGGAAGAGTTCCGCATGAACCCGCGCCAGTATGGCGAGTTGCAACTGCCTTCCTGGTTGTCCTTCATGGCTGAGGCCTGGCTGGTCGTGCCCTTGTGCTGTGGTGGCCGCCTGCTGGGCTTTGTCGTCCTGGCTGCGCCAAGAACCGCTTTCGACATCAACTGGGAAGTGCTCGACCTGCTCAAGACCGCCCAGCGTCAGGCGGCCGGCTATCTTGAACGCCTGATCGCCACTGAAGCCCTGCTTGAGGCACGCAAGTTTGAGGCGTTCAGTCGCATGTCGGCCTTTGTGGTGCATGATCTGAAAAATCTGGTTGCCCAGCTGTCGCTGATGCTCAAGAATGCCGAGCGCCATGCGCACAATCCGGAGTTCCAGCAGGACATGCTTGAGACGGTTGCCCACGTCGAAAGCAGGATGCGGCAGCTGATGTCGCAGCTGCAGGAGAAAAAACCGATCGATCCACCGCGTGCGCTTGATCTGCAGGCTTTGCTTGAACGATTGCTGGCCGAGCGCAATTTTACCCGGGTCGAACTTGATGTCGGGGCGGCACTCAGCCAGCCGGCCTGGGTGAGCGCCCATCCTCAGCGTCTGGAGCGGATTCTGGCTCATATCGTGCAAAATGCACTGGAAGCCAGTGCCAGTGATGCTAAGGTGGAGGTGGGCCTTGAACTGCTGGACGGGAAGGGCTGGTGCGTGCTCGTCAGCGATCAGGGATGTGGCATGAATGAAGAATTCATCCGCGAGCGCTTGTTCCGTCCTTTCCAGACCACCAAGGGCAGCGGGATGGGAATCGGCGTCTACGAGGCTCGCCAGTATCTGGGCGAGATCGGTGGCAGTCTGCATTACGCCAGCCAGGAAGGGCGTGGCACGCAAGTCCGGGTCGAGTTGCCCGGTCTGCGGCGTGACACTTCAGAAGTACCGGAAGATGAGTGATCAGGATGACAGACAAGCGTCGTACCATGATGATCGTCGAGGATGATCCGACTCTGCAAAAGCAGATGAAGTGGGCCTTCGACCAGTTCGACACCGTGCTGGCCAGTGACCGCGAGAGTGGGCTGGCCCAGTTGCGCCGCCATGAGCCGGCGGTAGTGACCATGGACCTCGGTTTGCCGCCTGCTCCGGACGACGTCAGTGAAGGCTTTCAGCTCCTGCGCGAGATGCTCGCTCTTGCGCCGGATACCAAGGTGATCGTGCTCACCGGTCAGCATGACCGCGACAACGCGGTCAAGGCGGTCGGCATGGGCGCCTATGATTTCTTTGCCAAGCCGTTCGAACCGGAGTTGCTGGTCCTCACCATCGAACGTGCCTTCCGCATGCACGACCTGCAGCAGGAGAACCGTCGCCTGGCAGCGCTCAATACCAGCCCGCTGGCCGGTCTGCTGACGCGCGATCCGGGCATGCTCAAGGTCTGCCGCACGATCGAGAAGCTGGCGCCAGCTTCGGTTACCGTCGCGCTGTTTGGCGAAAGCGGCACCGGCAAGGAAGTGCTCGCCCGTGGCTTGCACGAGCTGTCGCCGCGCGTCAAGGAGCGCTTCGTGGCGATCAACTGTGCGGCAATCCCCGAAAACCTGCTTGAAAGCGAGCTGTTCGGCTACGAAAAAGGCGCATTCACCGGTGCGGTGAAGCAGACGCTGGGCAAGATCGAGACCGCCCACAAGGGCACCCTGTTTCTCGATGAAATCGGTGATCTGCCGATGCCCTTGCAGGCCAAGCTGCTGCGTTTCCTCCAGGAGCGGGTCATAGAACGCATTGGCGGGCGCAGCGA
Organism: Thauera sp.; assembly: GCA_034005275.1. Lineage (GTDB taxonomy): Bacteria > Pseudomonadota > Gammaproteobacteria > Burkholderiales > Rhodocyclaceae > Thauera. Next base: position 4,646 of record JAVEVA010000005.1, read on the forward strand.
GATTCCGGTTGATGTCCGCATCGTCTGTGCCACCCACCGTGATCTCAAGGAGCAGATCAGGCAGGGTGTGTTTCGTGAAGACCTCTACTACCGGCTGGCCGAGATCGTGGTCGACCTGCCGCCGCTGCGTGCCCGCGAAGGCGATGCGGTGCTGCTCGCCCACGCCTTCGTGCAGCGCTTTGCCGGCGAGAATCAACGCAGCGGCATGATGCTGGGAGATGAAGCGGTCAGCGCGATCGAAAGCTATCACTGGCCGGGCAATGTGCGCGAACTGGAGAACTGTCTCAAGCGCGCGGTGGTGATGGCTGATGGGCAGCGCATCCTTGCCGAAGATCTCGGCCTCGAGCCCGCAGCCGATGATGAGCTGGAACACCTCAATCTGCGCAGCGTGCGTGATGAAGCCGAGCGCAAGGCGGTCTTGCGCGTCCTGGCGCGGACCAACAACAATGTCGCTCGTGCTGCCGAAATTCTCGGCATCAGCCGTCCTTCGCTTTATGACCTGATGGGCCGCTTCGGCCTTAAAAAGGAGAATGCATCTTGAACCGCTCCGTCGCCCAGCCCGCCAGGCGGGCATCGCGTACCGTGCTGGCAGCGCTGCTGTCGGCCGTGCTGCTCAGCGCCTGCGCCGAGAGTCCGCAACAGATGCTCGAGTCTGCGCGCAGTTACCTCGCCAGCAATGACCATAATGCCGCCGAGATCCAGCTCAAGAATGCCTTGCAACAAGACGGCAACCTCACGGAAGCCCGCTTCCTGCTCGGCCGCCTCCACCTTCAGCGCGGTGATATTGCCGGGGCGCTGAAGGAATTGCAGCGCGCAGCCGATCTCGGTTACCCCGAAGCGGAAGTCGCGCCGCTGCTTGCTCGTGCCCGCTTGCGCGGGGGAGAGTTCGATCGGGTACTGGCCGATTATGCCGAGCTCAAGCTGGAGGACAAGACGGCGCAGGCCGATCTGATGGTCAGTCTGGCAGGTGCTCAGCTGGGCAAGGCCGAAGTCACGCGGGCACGTGCCCTGTTTGAAGAGGCGCTCAAGCTGGACCCGACCAGTGCCGAAGCAGGAATCGGTCTCGCCCGCAGTCATCTGTTTGCCGATGATGCGCCTGGAGCGGAAGCGGCTGCCCGTGCCGTACTGGCGCTGCATGCCGACAGCGCAGATGCCTACGCGGTGCTTGCCGATGCCTTGCGCGTCCAGGGCAAGACCGATGAAACCATCGCTGCCCTGCAGGCGGCCGTCAAGCACGGCCCCCAGCAGGTCGGTTATCAGTACGCACTCATTTCTTCCCTCTATCAGCTTGGCCGCCTTGATGAAGGCGACGCTCAGCTGGCCGAGCTGAAGAAGCTGGCTCCGGCCCATCCGATGACACGCTATCTGCTCGCTTATCAGGATGTGCGTGGTGGGCGACTCGAGCCTGCACGCGATGGTCTGGTCGAAGTGCTCAAGGCACTGCCGAACTTCCTGCCTGCCCACCTGCTCGCCGGGTCGGTTTATCTGCAGCTCAATCAGCAGGCGCTGGGGCGGGAGCACCTCGATCTGGTGCTGGCTCGCGCACCGGGACAGGTGCTGGCGCGCAGTCTGCTGATCAGCTCTCACCTTGCCGCAGGTGAAGCGGGACGTGCGCTCGAATTGCTGCAGCCCCTGCTCGAGCGTCCATTCGACAATCCCCGTCTCGCCAGCCTTGCCGGCCAGGTCTTCATCGCCAACGGCGATTACGCTCGTGCCGAGACTTTCTTCGAGCAGGCGGCCCAGAGCAATCCGCAGGATGTCCAGTCACGTCTGCGCCTCGGTGCAGCACGGCTGGCGGCGGGCGACAGCGAAGGAGCGCTGGCCGACTTCGGTCTGGCTTCGGAACTGGACGATAACGCGGTGCAGGCCGATCTTGCCCTGATCGCCACTCACCTGCGTCGCGGTGAAACCGATCAGGCGCTGGCGCTGCAGGCCGAACTCGAGCGCAAGCATGCCGACAACCCGCTGGTCCTCAGCCTTGGCGGGCGGATGAAGCTCGCCCAGCGTGACTTTGCCGGGGCGCGAGCGGCTTTTGAGCAGGCTTTGCAGCACAAGGCCGATTTCCTGGCCGCTGCCCTCAGTCTGGCGCGGATGGATCTTGCCGAGCAAAAACCGCAGGCGGCGCTTGATCGGCTCAACAAGCTCATCGCCGCTGACGGCAAGAACGTCGAAGCTTATCTCGCCCTGGCTGAAATCGAGCGTGAAACCGGTGCCGGCAGTGAACAGGTGCTGGCCACCCTTGAGCGTGCCCGGGCCGCAGTGCCGACCAGTCTGATTCCGCAACTGGCGGTCATTCAGTACCAGCTGCGCCTTGGCGAAGGGAAAGCAGCGCTCGCCGTGGCGCAGAAACTCGCTGCGGCCAATGCGGACGATGTGCGAGTGCTCGAAGCGCTCGCCCGCGCTCAGCTCGCCAGCGGTGATGCGCAGCAGGCGATTTCCAGCCTCAACCGGCTGGTCAAGCTGCGCCCCGAATCGGTGCCTGCCCTCATCATGCTGGCCGACGTTCATCTGCGCGCCAATGACACCAACGCTGCCGAACAGGTGCTGCGCAAGGCGTTGGGCATGAAAGGCAATACGCTTGCGGTTCAGCAACGTCTGGCAGCGCTGCTGCGTGCCCAGGGCAAGTTCGACGATGCGCTGAAGATCGCCCAGAGTGTGCAGCAACAGCAGGCGAACAGCCCGGCGGGCTATCTGCTCGAAGCTGAGCTGCAAGCGGCAGAGCGTCGCTGGCCTCAGGCCGCCAAGGCTTACCAGCGGGCACTTGAGCACAATGGGGGGCCGGCAATCGCACCTCGTCTCCATGCCGCACTGCTCAACGGCGGTCAGCAAGCGGAAGCGGAGCGCTTCGCCGCCGACTGGCAGCGCAAGCAACCCACTGACCTCACCATGCGCGGCTATCTTGGCGAACGTGCGCTTGCCGAAGGTCGTTTTGCTGAAGGCGTGAAGTTTTTCAGCGCCATGAACGATCTGTCGCCCGACAATGCGCTGATTCTCAACAATCTCGCCTGGGCGATGAACAAGCTCAAGGATCCGAAGGCACTTGAGCTGGCTTTGCGCGCCCGCGACCTTGCCCCGAATAATGCGGCGATCCTCGATACCCTGGGGAGTATTCAGGTCGATCAGGGACAGGTCGACCAGGGGCTGGCCAACCTGCAGCAGGCAGTGGCGATTGCCCCCGAATTGCCGCAGCTGCGTCTCAATCAGGCTCAGGTTTATGCAGGTCTCGGACGCAAGGATGAAGCGCGTGCCGCGCTCAATGCCTTGCTGCCCCGTCTGGAAGAAGGCTCGGCCCTGCACAAGGCGGCGAGCGAATTGTTGCGCAGTCTGTAAGCGAACCCTGAAGGAATCTTGATGACAAGCATTGCAGTCATTGGTCTTGGCTATGTTGGCCTGCCACTCGCCGTTGAATTCGGCAAGAAATTCACCACCATCGGCTTTGATCTCTCGGCGGAGAAAGTCGCGGCCTATCGTTCGGGCGTCGATCCGACTGGCGAAGTCTCCAGCGAGGATCTGCGCGCCGCCGTGCATCTGAGCTGTCATACCGATCCGGCCGTGCTGAAGGATGCCGACTTTATCGTGGTCGCGGTGCCGACGCCGATCGACGACGCGCATCAGCCCGATCTCACCCCCTTGCGCAAGTCTTCCGAGACGGTTGGTCGTCACCTCAAGCGTGGTGCGATCGTGGTCTATGAATCCACCGTTTTCCCCGGCGCCACCGAAGAAGTCTGCATTCCCATCCTTGAGCGCGAATCCGGCCTGCGCTGGAAGGAAGACTTCTTCGTCGGCTATTCGCCCGAACGCATCAACCCGGGTGACCGCGAGCGCACCCTGACCCGTATCGTCAAGGTGGTCTCCGGCGATACGCCGGCAACGCTGGAAAAAGTGGCCGAAACGTATGGTGCAGTGATCACTGCCGGGGTCTACAAGGCCAGCTCGATCAAGGTTGCCGAAGCGGCCAAAGTGATCGAGAACACCCAGCGCGATCTCAATATCGCCCTGATGAACGAGCTGGCGGTGATTTTCCACAAGGTCGGCATCGACACCATCGAAGTGCTCGAAGCGGCCGGCACCAAATGGAACTTCCTGCCTTTCCGCCCCGGCCTGGTCGGCGGCCACTGCATTGGTGTCGATCCTTACTACCTGACCTACAAGGCCGACATGCTCGGTCATCACCCGCAGGTCATCCTCGCCGGCCGTCGCATCAATGACAGCATGGGCAAGTATGTCGCCGAGCAGACCGTGAAGCAGATGATTGCCGCCGGCACCAGCCTCAAGGATGCTGAAGTGATCGTCCTCGGGCTCACTTTCAAGGAAAATTGCCCGGATCTGCGCAACAGCAAGGTGATCGACGTCATCCGCGAACTGCAAAGCTACGGCTGCAAGGTCAGCGTTCACGACCCGGTGGCCGAGCCGGATGAAGCCGAGCGCGAATACGGCGTCAAGCTGTGTGCCTGGGAAGACCTGCCGCAGGCGCAGGCGATTGTCGCTACCGTTGCCCATCGCGATTATCTCGACCGTCCGCTGACTGAGCTCACCGCCAGACTGGTGCCGGGCGCGGTGTTCAGTGATGTCAAATCGGCCTATGATGGGGAGGCTTTGCGCGCTGCCGGTTTCAGCGTCTGGAGGCTGTAAGCCGGTTTCAGGGAGGGCTTGCCGTGGCGGATTCCGATCGTTCAGCCGGGATGAGGACTGGCCGGAGAGTGCTCACGCTCGCCTTTGCCAGTCTGCTGCACTGGGCAATGCCACCGCTGGCAAGTGCAAGTGATGAGCTCGCGCTGGCCAGTGCCCTGACGAGTCAGGCCCGCTACCTCGCCAGTGAGGCGTTGAGCTACGAACATGGTGAAGGCGTGGTTCGTGACCAGCCTTATGCTGCGCGTCTGTACTGCGAAGCGGCCCGGCTGGGAGATGCCGAGGCGATGCATGCGCTGGGCTGGATGTATGCCAACGCCCGCGGCCTCGAGCGCAACGATGATTACGCTCGCACCCTGTTCGCGATGGCTGCCTCGCTCGGCCATCCCCAGGCCGGGCGCATCCAGCATCGTTTTGGCGAATACAGCGGCGCAGCACCCGATTGTCTGCAGGTGCCGGCCGCCACCGTGTTGCAGACCACGCCGGTCGACCGCCTGCTTGCCCGTCTGCCGGCACCACGGCAGCAGCTTGCCGAGCGTCTGCGCGCCATTGCGCCTGAATACGGCATCGATCCCGGGCTGGCGCTGGCGATCGCGCTGGCCGAATCGGCACTCAACCCCGAGGCTTTGTCGCCCAAAAACGCGATGGGGGTGATGCAGCTGATTCCGGACACTGCAGCGCGGTTCCGCGTGCGCGAACCGTTCGACCCGGAACAGAACATGCGTGGCGGCCTCGCCTATCTGCGCTGGTTGCTGGCGTATTTTGAAGGGGACGTCCGCTTGGTGGCTGCCGGTTACAACGCCGGCGAAGGTGCGGTCGACCGCTATCAGGGCGTGCCGCCTTACGCCGAAACCAGAGCTTACGTCGAACGCATTTTGCGCTATCTCGGCCGTGATCGTCACGCTTATGATGCGAATGTCGTGCTGCCCAGCGCGCGCATGAGTGCGCTGCGCCTGGTGGTGCAGAATGATGAATGATTGATCTTGCCGAGGAGAGCCAGATGATGACCAGACCCACTGCATTTCCTGCGAGGTTTTCAGCCTCGATGCTGGGCGCAGTCCTGCTCGCTGGTGCGCTGCTGCTGACCACTTTCTCCGCCCCGGCAGGTGCTGGTCTGGTCGACAGCGTGCGAGCGGTCAAGCCAGCGGTGGTGGCAGTGGGCACTTATCAGCGCACTCGCAGCCCGGCTTTTCAGTTTCGCGGCACCGGCTTCGTGGTCGGTGATGGCCGCCACATCGTCACCAACGCTCACGTGCTGCCGGAAGTGCTCGCCGGCGAGCAGATGGAAACGCTGGTGGTGGTCAGTCCTGGCGAGGAGCTGAGCGGCAAAGTTCGTCCGGTGCGCCGCCTGCTCAGCGAGCCAGCGCGTGACCTGGCCGTGCTGACGCTCGAAGGAGGCGAGACGCTGCCAGCGCTGCGCCTCGCCAGTGTGCAGAAGACGGTTGCCGAAGGTCAGGAAATCGCATTCACCGGCTTCCCGATCGGCACCGTGCTGGGCATCACGCCGGTCACCCACCGCGGCATCATCTCGGCAATCACGCCGATCGGCATTCCCCAGGGCAATGCCCGCGATCTCAAGCCCGCGCTGGTGCGTCGTCTCGGCAACGACTTGTTCCGCGTCTATCAGCTCGATGCCACCGCCTATCCCGGCAGTAGCGGCAGTCCGGTCTATGACCCGAACAGCGGCGAGGTGATCGCGGTGATCAACATGGTGCTGGTCAAGTCGACCAAGGAAAGCGTGCTGTCCGACCCTTCCGGCGTGACCTACGCCATCCCGGTCGAACATCTCCACGTGCTGCTTGAGCGCGTGGGCAAATAAGCGTCTGTCTGCGGACTTTCCGGTCAGCCAACCGGAAAGCCCGCAGGTCGAGCTTACTGAGCGGCAGCGCGGACGACTGCGTTGTCCAGCGCCTCTTTGGCTGCCTTGCTGTCGTCCCACACGCCAGCCAGCTCTTCATCGAGAATGCGGCGCACGCGCGCACGGTCGAGCAGCGGCTGGGCCGCCGAATCAGCAGTGGCCGGTTTGTGGGTCAGCTGGGCTACCGCAACGCGGACATTGTCGAGGTCATCACCAAGCAGCTCGCTTTGCGAAGCAAGCAGGCCGGCGCGGTTGAGCGGCAGATAGCCGGTGGCACGTTGCCAGGCGACCTGGTTCTGCGGCTGCAGCCAGAAGGCGATGAAACGGGCGACCGCCTTGTATTCCGCCGGCTTGCGGTTGGCCACCACCCACAGCGCCGGGCCGTCGGCTACCGTATTCTGCGGCGCCCCGGGGAAGTCATCGTGGTAGGGCAGGGGCACGACGCTGATGTCGGTGCGTCCCTGGTGGCGGAAGTCCGCCCAGCTTGCCGATGCGGCAGCAATCACCGCACAGTCGCCACGACTGAAACGCTGTTCCGCCTCTTCAGCGGGGCCGAAGACGTGCAGGTAGCGTGCCCGCGACCAACTGGCCATCATCGCCACATGTTTCACCTGGAACATGCCGTTGAAGGAAAGGGTCTGGTTGCGCTGCTTGCCTTTGGCGACCGTGCGCGCGATCGGCTCGTTATGCCAGGCGCTGAGGTTTTCGACCATCACCCGACCGGGTTCGGCAACGGTGTAGGGGCAGCCGTGGCCGCGGTCGGCGAGCTCGCCGAGAGTGTCCTGCAGCTGCAGCCAGGTGGCCACTTTGGCAGTGTCCGGATTGACGCCGGCCTGACGGAAAGCTTCACGATTGAGGTAAAGCACCGGAGTGGACAGGCCGACCGGCAGCGCCAGCAGCTGTCCTTTGCTGTCCACTGGAGTGCGAGTCATCATCGCGGGTGGGCGCAGGGTCTGCAAGGCGATGCCGGCTTCCTTCATGATCGCGTGCACCGGCTTGAAACGCGGTTTGCCGGCGACAAAAGTCTCTTCCTCCTCACCTTCGAGGATGTGCATCTGGGCGCCGGCTTCGCGCCAGTCGGTGCGACTGAGCACTACTTCGGCGCCGGTGTCGCTGGCATTGAAGCTTGCCACCAGTTCTGCAAGCGCAGCCGCCTTGCTGGCCGGCAAATGGTGCGAGAGCTGGAGTTGCTGCCTGGCCGCCGGTGCCGCCGCCAGTGCAGCAGTCGTCGATGTGGAGAAGGCGGTGATGAGCAGCACTGCGCTCAGGAAGGGTGTTTTGCCGGTCATTGCCTGACACCTCAGAGCCGCATGACGGCGGCGGAGTGGGGGGAGCTGAGCCGACGATTGTAGTACGGGCGGCCTGCGGCGACCAGTGGCAGCTTGCGCATCATCGGCAGTGCAGCTGGTGTTCACGGTGTCCGGTGGCAGAAGGACGCAAGACTGGGGCTCAAGATTGCCGCCAGGCTGCCGTAGTCTGTGGTCAACTCTGTAAAGGTTCTGCTCCCATGTCCGCCCTTGCTCGTTCGCGCCGCCTGCTCACCACTGTCGCCCTGTGTGCCGCCTTGCTGCCGCTGGGCGGCTGCGACATGTTGAGCGAGCTGTTCGAGATTCCCAATCCGGCACGCGAAAACGCCGAACGGAAGGCTGAAGGGGCAGCGATTGGCGGCGCCTGCCGCCACGCCGGGCGCTCGCTGGAAGACTGTTACGCGCTCAACCCGGGAGCCGACAAGGCGGCCGTGTTCGCCGGCTGGCGGGAGATGAACGATTACATGATGGCGCACAATCTCAGCGAAGTGCCTTCCCAGTTCGTGCCCGGCCTGCCGGCGCCCGGCATCATCCAGCGTCCGCAGATCGTCCTTCCTCAGCAGTAACTCGGCGCCTGTCGGGCATCGGGCGCTAGAATGGCGTCCTGCGCGTCTCGCGCCCATTCTGTGGAAGTCTTCGATGAGTGCCTCTTCTCCTGCTGCCCGCCTGCCCTGTGCCGGTCTGATCGCCTACTGTCGTGCCGGCTTCGAGCGCGAGCTCGCCGGTGAGCTGGACGACTTGTGTGCCGAAGCCGGGCTGATCGGCGAGTTGCAGGCGCGGCCCAACAGCGGCTTTGTGGTGTTCGAAAGCTTCGAACCGCTGCCGCTGGCTCAGTTTGAAGCGGTGCTCGACTGGCGGCAGAGCTGTTTCGCCCGTCAGCTGCTGCCCTGGTTTGCCCGCGTCGATGACTTGCCGGAACGTGACCGCGCGACGCCGCTGGTCGAAGCAGTCAAAGCCTGCGGCCAGAAATTCAGCGGTGTCAGCATCGACACCCCTGACAGCGATGAAGCCAAACCGAACGCTGGCTTCTGCCGCCGTTTCAGCGAGCCGCTCAGTCGCTTGCTGGAAAAAGCCGGCTGTCTGCGTCGCAGCCGCAGCGGCCTGCCGGTACTGCAGGTGAGTTTCACCGATGCGCGCACGGCCTGGCTGAGCGCCGGTCTCAGTGGCTTGTGCGCGCCGTGGCCGATGGGCATTCCCCGTCTGCGCATGCCGAGCAATGCGCCCAGCCGCTCGACGATGAAGCTGGCCGAAGCTTTTGTCGTCCTGCTCGGCGACGAAGAGCGCGAGCGCATCCTGCGCGCGGGTCAGCGTGCAGTCGACCTCGGCGCTGCGCCTGGCGGCTGGACCTGGCAGCTGGTGCAGCGCGGCCTGCGCGTGACTGCGGTCGACAATGGCCCGCTGCGCCCTCAGGTGATGGCCACCGAAATGGTCGAGCATCTGCGCGCCGACGGTTTCACCTGGCGACCGGCCCGGCCGGTGGACTGGATGGTGTGCGACATGGTTGAACAACCTTCGCGTATCGCTTCGCTGGTGGCTGAATGGATTGCCAGCGGTCGCTGCCGCCACAGCATCTTCAATCTCAAACTGCCGATGAAACGTCGCCTGGAAGCAGTCAACCAGTGCCGCGAGCTGATCCGCAAACGCCTGCACAGCGTCGGACCTTACGACTTGCGCATCAAGCAGCTCTACCACGACCGCGAGGAAGTGACGGCTTACCTGAGTCTGAAGCGCTAGTTTGCTGCGGTTTCAGCCGTGTCGGCGCGTGTCGTGCCCTGTCGGTCCCAGCACTCGCGCCAGATAATGCCCGGTGTAGCTGCCCGCCTGCGCCGCCACTTGCTCCGGGGTGCCGCTGGCAACCACCGTGCCGCCGCCGACGCCGCCTTCGGGGCCGATGTCCACGATCCAGTCGGCAGTCTTGATCACGTCGAGATTGTGTTCGATCACCACCACGGTATTGCCTTGCTCGCGCAGGCGCAGCAGCACTTTGAGCAACAGCTCGATGTCCTGGAAATGCAGTCCGGTGGTCGGCTCATCGAGCACATACAGGGTGCGGCCAGTGTCCCGTTTCGATAATTCGAGCGCCAGCTTCACCCGTTGCGCTTCGCCACCTGACAAGGTGGTGGCGCTCTGGCCCAGGCGGATGTAGCCGAGACCGACATCCAGCAGAGTCTGCAGCTTGCGCGCCAGCACCGGCACCGCAGCAAAGAAGGTCTGCGCCTGCTCGACGGTCAGTTCGAGCACTTCACGGATGTTGAGTCCCTTGTAATGGATCTCCAGCGTCTCGCGGTTGTAACGCTGGCCCTGGCAAGTGTCGCACGGCACATACATGTCGGGCAGGAAGTGCATTTCCACTTTCACCAGACCGTCGCCCTGGCAGGCTTCACAGCGTCCGCCGCGCACATTGAACGAGAAGCGCCCCGGACCATAGCCGCGCACGCGCGCTTCCGGCACGCCGGCGAACAGCTCGCGGATCGGTGTCATCAGTCCGGTGTAAGTCGCCGGATTGGAACGTGGGGTGCGGCCGATCGGTGCCTGATCGACGTTGATGATCTTGTCGAAGTGTTCGAGGCCGTCAATGCCGTCATGCGGCGCTGGTTCGCTGGCGGCACGATGCAGCTGGCGCGCAGCAGCGGCAACCAGAGTTTCGTTGATCAGGGTCGATTTGCCCGATCCCGACACCCCGGTGACGCAGCTGATCAGGCCGACCGGCAGCTCGACGGTGAGATTGCGCAGATTGTTGCCGCGTGCGCCGCGAATGCGCAGCAGCCGTTGCGGATCGCAGGGCTGGCGTCGGGGCGGAATTTCGATCCGTCGCCGTCCGGCCAGATAATCGCCGGTGACTGACGCCGGATTGGCCATCACCGCCGCCGGACTGCCGTGGGCGACGACTTCGCCGCCGTGCTCGCCGGCGCCGGGGCCCATGTCGACCAGATGGTCGGCGCTGCGCATCGCGTCTTCGTCGTGTTCGACCACGATCACCGTATTGCCGAGGTCGCGCAGCTGGCTGAGGGTGGCGAGCAGGCGGTCGTTGTCGCGCTGATGCAGCCCGATCGAAGGTTCGTCGAGCACGTAGAGCACGCCGGTGAGGCCGGAGCCGATCTGGCTCGCGAGCCGGATGCGCTGCGCCTCGCCGCCGGAAAGCGTGTCAGCTGAACGTTCCAGATTCAGATAGTCCAGACCGACATTGATCAGGAAGCGCAGCCGGCTGCGGATTGCCTGGATGATGCGCTCGGCCACCTGGGCGCGCGCGCCGCTCAGTTCGAGCTGGTCGAAGAACTGCAGGCAGTCGGCGAGCGAGAGCTGGTTGAGGGTGCTCAACGGCTGCTCGCCGATCAGCACGTGGCGAGCTTCGCGGCGCAAGCGGCTGCCCTGGCACTCGGGACAGCGCTGGTTGGCGCGGTATTTGCTCAACTCTTCACGCACTGCGATCGAGTCGGTTTCCCGGTAGCGGCGCTGAAGATTGGGCAGGATGCCTTCAAACGGGTGCTGCTTGCTGACCATCCGCCCGCCATCGGCCGGATAGTGGAATTCGATGTTCTCCTTGCCGGAACCATGGAGGACGATGCTGCGGATGGTGGCCGGCAGTTCGCCAAAGGGCAGGGTGAGATCGAAGTCGTAGTGCCTGGCAAGACTGTTCAGCAGCTGAAAATAGAACTGGTTGCGCTTGTCCCAGCCGCGAATCGCGCCTGAGGCCAGCGACAGCTCAGGATGGGCGACCACCCGTTCCGGGTCGAAGAAATCAACCCGGCCGATGCCATCGCAGTGCGGGCAGGCGCCGGCAGGGTTGTTGAAGGAAAACAGCCGCGGCTCCAGTTCGCTGAGGGTGAAATTGCACACCGGACAGCAGAAATGAGCGGAAAACAGGTGAGAAACGGCGCGTTCCATTTCGAAAGCCGTCGCCCGGCCTTCGCCCAGGCGCAAGGCGGTTTCGAAGGATTCCGCCAGCCGGGCGCGGCTGTCGTCGCGCACCTTGAGGCGGTCGACCACCACTTCGATGTGATGAGCGCGCTGCTCGTCGAGCGTCGGCAGCTGGTCGAGCTCGTGCACCTCGCCATCGATGCGCACGCGCACGAAACCCTGGGCGCGCAGGCTGCTCAGCAGCCCGGCGTGATCGCCCGCCCGGTCGGCGACCACCGGTGCCAGAATCATCACCGCCGTGCCGGCAGGCAGGGCGAGCACATGGTCGACCATCTGCGCCACGCTCTGCGCATCGAGCGCGTGATCAGGATGTTCCGGACAGTGTGGCGTGCCGGCACGGGCGTAGAGCAGGCGCAGGTAGTCATGAATTTCAGTGACCGTGCCGACCGTCGAGCGCGGGTTGTGGTTGGTCGCTTTCTGCTCGATGGCAATCGCCGGCGACAGACCTTCAATCAGATCGACGTCCGGTTTTTCCATCAGCTGCAGGAACTGGCGGGCGTAGGCTGACAGCGATTCGACATAGCGGCGCTGGCCTTCCGCATACAAGGTATCGAACGCCAGCGACGACTTGCCCGAGCCGGACAGGCCGGTGATCACCGTCAGCCGGTTGCGCGGCAGATCGATGCTGATGTTTTTCAGATTGTGGGTGCGGGCACCGCGAATGCGGATCTGTTCCATGAGCTCAGGGCAGGTGGGCAAAGGTGAACCCGACACTATAAGAGACAGCGCAGCATCTGCCCAAGCGCTGGTTTTTCTTGTGGCGACGGGGCCATGCCCCGGAGTGCTTGATGGTGCTCGCGCTCACTTCGGCACGATGCGGATCACCTTGTGCTTGAGCTGGGCCGGCGGCCCGCCAGGTGGCGGTGCGGCGAGCTGGCGACGACGCTCCAGCTCGCGCCACCAGGCGCGCACGCCGAGCAGGGCAGCAACAATGAGCGCATAGAGCAGCGGTTTGCGCCAGTCGGCTTTCACCAGCCACCAGTAATGGATGACGGCAAAGATGGCGATCGCGTACACCGAACGGTGCAGGTCGCGCCAGCGCTGGCCGCCGAGGCGACGCATGGCGTAATTGCTCGAAGTCAGCGCCAGCGGCAGCAGCAGCACGAAAGCTGCCATGCCGATGGTGATGAACGGACGGTCGAGAATGTCGCGCGCGATCGCGCGCCAGTCGAAGAATTGATCCAGCCACAGATAAAGCAGCAAATGGGCGCAGGCATAGGCAAAAGTGAACAGCCCGAGACTGCGACGCAGGCGCAGCAGCCAGTGCAGGCCGGTGTAACGGCGCAGTGGCGACACCGCAAGGGTGAGCAGCAGCAGACGGAGCGCCCATTCACCGCTGGCGCGGGTGATGGTTTCCACCGGGTTGGCGCCGAGCTCGTTGCGCTGCCAGCCCAGCAGCAGTTGCAGCGCCGGCAGCAGACAGAGGACGAACAGCAGCAGCTTCCAGCCGGCGATGCTGCGTGGGCCGGGTGTGCGGATGAAAGCGGGCAGGAAGGAAGCGGATTTCATGAGCGGCAGCGGAACGTTGAGATCAGTAGTGCTTGCGCAGATCCATGCCCTGATACAGGCTGGCAACCTGCTCGGCATAGCCATTGAAAGCGAGCGTGGGACGTTTCTGCAGATCTCCGATGCGGCGTTCGCGTGCCTGACTCCAGCGCGGATGCGAGACATCGGGATTGACGTTGGCGTAGAAGCCGTATTCGCCCGGTGCGCTCCGATTCCAGCTGGTGCCTGGTTGCTGTTCCAGCACGCGAATGGTGGTGATCGACTTGGCGCTCTTGAAACCGTATTTCCACGGCACCACCAGGCGGATCGGCGCGCCGTTCTGTTTCGGCAGCACTTCGCCATACACGCCGACTGCCATCAGGGTGAGCGGATGCAGCGCCTCATCGAGCCGCAGACCTTCGCGATAAGGCCAGCTGAGGAAAGGCAGATAAGGCATGATCTGCTGGTCGTGATGGCTGACGAACTCGACGTAACGTGCGCTGCCGAGCGGCTCGACCAGCTTGAGCAGGCTGGCCAGCGGAAAACCCACCCAGGGCACCACCATCGACCAGGCTTCGACGCAGCGCAGGCGGTAGATGCGCTCTTCGAGCGGCGCGAGCTTGAACAGCTCGTCGACGTCGAACTGACGCGGTTTGCCGACCAGACCTTCGACTTTCAGCGTCCATGCATCGGTGTTGAGCCGATGGGCATTGGCCGCCGGGTCGCGCTTGTCGGTGCCGAATTCATAGAAGTTGTTGTAACCGGTGACCGCGTCGCGTGCAGTCAGCGGCTCGGTGGTGCTGAGCGCGGAAGCGACCGTGGTCAGCTTGCCGCTGGCGGGGGCTGCCAGCGCCTGGCTGCTCAGACCCGGCCACAGCGCCGCTGCACCGGCCAGGCCAAGGCCGCTGCGGCGGATGAAGTCGCGCCGACTGGCGAACTGTTGCGGCGTGGTGATTTCGGACGGCAGAAGGTCAGCAGGACGACGGATCAGCATGGCGGCAGCGATAGGGGACGATGGGGGAAGTGGATCAGGGGATAGGATGCAAGGGGATCAGAGTACTTCCTGTCGGCAAAGTTCGCCATTGGCAAAAAACATCAGGCTCTTCAAGTCTTGTTGCTGGGCGCAATGATGCGTTGCAGGATAGAATCAGAGGCTTCTGTTGTTGTCTGTCGAGTCTGATCATGCCTGCTTCCACCAAAATCCATATTGATGACGTCCGCGTTCAGGAAATCAACGAGCTGGTGCCGCCCGCCCATGTCCTGCGCGAGTTTCCGGCCACCCCGCAGGCGGCAGAAGTGGCGTATGAAACCAGACAGGCGATCCATCGCATCCTGTTCGGCGCGGATGATCGCCTGCTGGTGGTGATCGGGCCGTGCTCGATCCACGATCCCAAGGCGGCGATCGAGTATGCCACTCGCCTCAAAGCTGAAGCGGATCGTTTCAAGGGCGATCTGCTGGTGGTGATGCGGGTCTATTTCGAGAAACCGCGTACCACCGTGGGCTGGAAAGGTCTGATCAACGATCCCGGTCTCGACAACAGCTATCGCATCAACGATGGCGTGCGTCTGGCGCGCAAGCTGCTGTGGGAAATCAACGAACTCGGCCTGCCGGCAGCCACCGAATTCCTCGACATGATCACTCCGCAATACATTGCCGACCTCATCTCCTGGGGGGCGATCGGCGCACGCACCACCGAAAGCCAGGTGCACCGCGAACTCGCCTCCGGCCTGTCCTGTCCGGTGGGCTTCAAGAACGGCACTGATGGCAATGTGCGCATCGCGGTCGACGCGATCAAGGCTGCACAATCGCCGCACCATTTCCTCTCGGTGACCAAGGCCGGTCATTCGGCGATCGTCACCACTCGTGGCAATGAGGATTGCCACGTCATTCTGCGTGGCGGCAAGGAGCCCAATTACGACGCGGCCAGCGTCGATGCCGCCTGTCAGGCGCTTGCCGCCAACGGCGTCAGCGGCAAGGTGATGATCGACTTGTCGCACGCCAACAGCCGCAAGCAGCACAAGCTGCAGGTCGAGGTGGCCGAAGACGTTGCCCGCCAGCTCGCCGCTGGCGAAGACCGCATCATCGGCGTGATGGTCGAATCTCATCTGGTCGAAGGTCGTCAGGACCTGGTGCCGGGCAAGCCGCTCGAATACGGCAAGAGCATTACCGATGCCTGCATCGGCTGGGACGATGGCCTGCATGTGATGGAAGCGCTCGCCGAAGGCGTGCGCCAGCGCCGCATCCAGCGCGCCGCCCAATACGAGTAAAACGAGTAGAACGGGGGTAGGAGCGGCGCAAGCCGCGAACCGCTGCCCGACCAGCGCCAAGGTTCGCAGCTTGCGCAGCTCCCACGGTGCGCACAGCAAGCGCCCCGCAAGCCGCGAACCGCGACCGCAGAGAAAGGAGAGCGGGATGAAACTGCAGGACTGCGCCTTGCTGCGCACCCAGGCTTACATCAACGGTGAATGGCGGGAGGCGGATGACGGTCGCCGTTTTGCGGTCAGCAACCCCGCCGACGGCAGCGCCCTCGCCCAGGTAGCGGATGTCGGCGTCGGCGAAACCCGGCGTGCGATCGACGCTGCCGCCGCTGCCTTGCCGGCATGGCGGGCGTTGACTGCCAAAGCGCGCGCCACGCTGCTGCGCAAATGGCAGGAGCTGATGCTCGCCCATCAGGAAGACCTGGCGCTGTTGATGAGCAGCGAGCAGGGCAAGCCTTTGCCGGAAGCGCGCGGTGAAGTCGCCTACGGCGCTGCTTTTCTGGAATGGTTTGCTGAAGAAGGCAAGCGCGTCTATGGCGATGTGATCCCTGCCCATGGTGCGGACAAGCGCATCGTGGTGCTCAAGGAGCCGGTCGGCGTGGTGGCGGCGATCACGCCGTGGAACTTCCCGATTGCGATGATCACCCGCAAAGCCGGGCCAGCGCTCGCCGCAGGCTGCACGCTGCTGATCAAGCCGGCGGAAGATACGCCGCTGTGCGCGCTGGCGTTGGCCGAACTGGCGGCACGTGCCGGCATCCCGCCGGGGGTGGTCAATGTCCTGCCCAGCAGTCGGCCGGCGGAAGTGGGTGGTGAGCTGACCGCCAATCCGCTGGTGCGCAAACTGAGCTTCACCGGCTCGACTGCGGTGGGCAAACAGCTGATGGCCGAATGTGCGGCGACGGTGAAAAAAGTGTCGCTCGAACTCGGCGGCAATGCGCCGTTCATCGTCTTTGATGACGCCGATGTCGAGGCGGCCGTCGCTGGCGCGATGGCGTCGAAATACCGCAATGCCGGTCAGACCTGTGTTTGTGCCAACCGGCTGTTGGTGCAGGACGGCATTTATGAAGCGTTTGCCACCAGGCTCGCTGCAGCAGTCGCTGCGCTGCGCGTCGGTCCGGCCTTGAGCGGTGAAGTCGAACAGGGGCCGCTGATCAATGAAGCCGCAGTGAGCAAGGTCGAAGCGCTGCTCGCCGATGCGGTCGACAAAGGTGCGCGCGTGCTGTGCGGTGGCAAGCGCCACGCGCTCGGCGGCACTTTTTTCGAGCCGACCATCCTCGCCGATGTCGATCCCGGCATGCGGCTGGCACGCGAGGAAATCTTCGGTCCCGTGGCGCCGCTGTTCCGCTTTCACAGCGAAGAAGAGGCAATCCGCCTTGCCAATGACACCGAATACGGCCTCGCCGCCTATTTTTACGCCCGCGACATCGGCCGCGTGTGGCGGGTGGCCGAACAGCTCGAATACGGCATCGTCGGCATCAACGAAGGCATCATCTCCACCGAAGTCGCCCCGTTTGGCGGCATGAAAGCTTCCGGCAGCGGCCGTGAAGGTTCCAGATACGGCATCGACGACTATCTGGAGATCAAATACCTCTGTCTTGGCGGCATGGGCTGAGCCTCGTCGCCGCTTGGTCGGATTGGTCGCCGTGGTCAGGGCAGGCACAAGGCCTGCCCCTACTCAATCTTGCCGTGATCCCGTCGCGACGCTGATCGCTGCGTAGGGGCGACCCTTGTGGTCGCCCGGTCGTTGGCGGCGACGAAAGGCTCAGGGCTCGGCGCCAAGCTGGCGCAGCAGGGCGCCGGCACGAGGATCGCCAGGCTGCAACTGCAAGGCCTGACGTGCAGCGTCGATCGCATCTTGCTGGCGGCCGAGGTTGACCAGCACCACTGCGCGCGGGAAAGCCAGTTCGGCATGTCTGCCGTCCGGGTCGACTTCGTCGAGCAGGGCAAGTGCGGTGGCGGCTTCGCCGGCGGCGCTGAGCGCAAAGGCCAGATTGGCGCGGTAGCTGAAGTTGGCGGGTTCGAGCGCAAGCAGGGCGCGGAAATCGGTCGCGGCTTCCGCATGACGACCGAGATTGCCGACTGCGCTTGCATGCAGCTCAAGCGCACGAATGCGCTCCTCATCATTCATCGGCAAGCCGAGCGCCTTGCTCAGGCTGGCAGCGGCTTCGTCAAAGCGCTGCATGCGCAACAGCAGAGCGCCTTTTTGCAGCGGCAGCAGATAGGCGTTGCGGCCAAGGCCGCTGCCTTGTTCGGCGGCCTGGAAAGCGGCCAGGGCGGCTTCCAGCTGGCCGCTGGCGTGCAAGGCATTGGCGCGCTGGAAATGGGCCTGGCCGCTGGGCTCACCGAGCTGGGCGGCCTGGCTGTAATCGCTGATTGCCAGGCTGAACAGCTGGCGCTCGAAATACTCGTTGCCACGGTTGAGCAGGGCGCGTGCGCGGCCGACTGCGTTGGCCGGGGCGTCATGATCGAGCTTGGCGACGGCATCACTCCACACGCTGAGACTGTCTTTCATCGACTGCACCCGTTCGATCGCCAGCGCGCCGAACAGCAAGGCGAGCGCCGCGCCGATGATCAGGATGGTGCGAGGACGCATGCCGATGAACGGCAGTGCGAACAGCAGCGGCAAGGTGATCGCCCACAGATAGCTGCGATAGAGCACGAAGGGATCCTGCACCCACACAGTGGCGAATTCGGGCAGAAACAGCATCGCCGGAGTGAACAGCGCCCAGCCGAGCAAGCGCCGCCAGTCGGCGAAGCGGATCATCAGCAGCAGTGCTCCGGCGATGAGAGCAAGGTAGAGCAGGGGGCCGAGCAGCTGCGGCCAGCTGTTGAGGGTCAGCGGGAAAGGCGGGCGCAGATCGATGCTCATCCACTGCACATTGGGAATCACCCACAACAGGCCGTACTTGAAGAACAGCCAGCTCTGGTTGAGCATCGACAGTCCATGCATGTCGGCGCCGATGCCAGGACGCAAGGCCTCGAGCTGGCGCACCAGATCAGCGGATTGGGCGTCGAAGGTGCGGCCGAGCAGATAGTCGTAACGCAGCGCAAGCAGCAGTGCGGCAAGACCGGTGAGAACGAGCGCTGCTGCGCCGAGAGCCAGCAGCTGCTGGCGCGGCAGCGGCCGCTGGCACAGATACAGGGCCAGCGCCGGCAACGGCAGCATCAGGGCATGTTCCTTGCTTAACAGTGCCAGCAGCCAGCAGCCTGCAGCCAGCAGCAGCCACTGCGGACGCTGGCGCTGGGCCGCCTGCAAGGTGGCAAGCAGGGCGAGCACCGAAAACAGGGTGGCGAGCAGGATGCTGCGCTGGATGAGATAGGCCACCGCGTACACTGCCACCGGATTGAAAGCGAACAGCAGTACGCCGAGCGCTGCAGCACTGTGGCGCGAGCTGAGGCTCGGTGCCTCGTCGGCCGCGTTGAGCGGCCAGCTGCTGGTGTCGATCAGGCGTCGCCACAGCGACCACAACGCGAGCACGGTGCTGAAGTGGATCAGCAGGTTGCCGATGCGCAGCCCCGCAGGGCGGTCGCCAAACACCGCCGCCTGCCACACGAAGCTGCCATAGGACAGCAGCCGTTCCTTCAACATCAGCAGGCTGCCGTAATCGGCAAAGATGCGGCCATCGGCAAGCAGGTTGTCGTCAAAGATCAGTGCATTGCCCAGGCCGGGCAGATAGATCGCGCCCAGGCCGAACAGTGCGCACAGCGCGAGCAGCAGGTGGTGAGGGATGTTCATGAGCAAGGATCAGTGCGGCGGGCAGCAAACAAGCCCGCATGCTACTACGCTCCGCAGCCTGGTGTGCGGGCAGAACGTGCGACATTGCCGGTCTGACGCTTGCCGCAGGGGGAGGCGGCCAGTGTTTCGATCAATCCTGGTCAATGTTGCAGCGAAACATGCGCAAATTCACGAACTTGTGGCCAATTTCGCGGTCTGTTTTGCGCAGCGCGGTATAATCGCCGATTAAATTCAACATGCGAAGAGCGGACTGCTTGCCGCCGAGGAGTAGGGGAATGCCCGAGCAATCGCGTCTGATCAAGAAATATCCCAACCGTCGTCTGTACGACACCCGCACCAGTGCCTACATTACGCTGGCCGATGTCAAGGATCTGGTGCTCAACCACGAAGGCTTTCAGGTCGTCGATGCCAAGACTGGCGAAGAGCTCACCCGCAGCATCCTGCTGCAGATCATTCTTGAGGAAGAAGCCGGTGGCGCACCGATGTTCAGCAGTGAGCTGCTCGCCCACATGATCCGTTTCTACGGCAATGCGATGCAGGGCATGATGGGCAAGTATCTCGAAAGCAACATCAAGGCGTTTACCGACATGCAGGCCAAGCTGCAGGATCAGGCGCGTTCGATCTACGGTGAAAACAGCCCGGTCGGCCAGGATCTGTGGGCGCAGTTTCTCAATTTCCAGGGGCCCGCGCTGCAGAGCATGATGGGCACCTATGTCGATCAGTCGAAGAAAATGTTCGAGCAGATGCAGGGCCAGCTTGAGAGCCAGACACGCAACATGTTCACCGGCTTCAAGTTTCCCGGCTTTCCTGCTGCCGAGGACAGCCATGCCGAGCGTTCCGACAAGACCGAATCGCATTCCTGAACCCCGGCAGTGGCTTTGACGGTCCAGCCTGTTCTGGCAATCCCTGTCGCCTTCTGTCCGCCCCCTGCTTACCTCCTGTCCACCACCACCTTCCTGCCCCCATCCAGCACCCATCATGGCTGAACAACGCATTGGCTTCGTCTCCCTTGGCTGCCCCAAGGCCACAGTTGATTCCGAACACATCCTCACCCGTCTGCGCGGCGAAGGCTACGCCATCACCGGCAGCTATGACGACGCTGACCTGGTGGTGGTCAATACCTGTGGCTTCATTGATGCCGCAGTCGAAGAATCGCTCGATGCCATCGGCGAAGCGCTGGCCGAAAACGGCAAGGTCATTGTCACCGGCTGTCTCGGCGCCAAGGATGATGTGATTCTGGCCGCTCACCCGCAGGTGCTGGCGGTCACCGGTCCGCAAGCCACTGAAGACGTGATGCGTGCCGTCCATCTTCATCTGCCCAAGCCGCATGATCCTTTCGTCGACCTGGTGCCGCCGCAGGGTATCCGCCTCACGCCGCAGCACTATGCCTACCTGAAGATTTCCGAAGGCTGCAATCATCGCTGCAGCTTCTGCATCATCCCGTCGATGCGCGGCGACCTGGTGAGCCGTCCGATTCACGAAGTGCTGCGCGAAGCGGAAATCCTCGCCGATGCCGGCGTGAAGGAAATTCTGGTCATCTCGCAGGACACTTCAGCCTACGGCGTGGATGTCAAATACCGCACCGGCTTCTGGAACGGCAAGCCGATGAAGACCCGGCTGTACGAACTGGCCAAAGCCTTGGGCGAACTCGGCATCTGGATCCGCCTGCACTACGTCTATCCTTATCCGAGCGTCGATGAACTGATCCCGCTGATGGCCGAAGGCCACATCCTGCCTTACCTTGATGTGCCGTTCCAGCACGCCAGTCCGCGCATCCTCAAAGCGATGAAGCGGCCGGCGAATGCCGAAAACGTGCTGGAGCGGGTGCGCAAGTGGCGCAGCATCTGCCCGGATCTCACCATCCGCTCGACTTTCATCACCGGCTTCCCCGGCGAAACCGAAGACGATTTCGAGCAACTGCTCGATTTCCTTGCCGAAGCCCAGCTGGATCGCGTCGGCGCGTTTGCCTATTCACCGGTCGAAGGCGCGACCGCCAATGCGCTGCCTGATCCGCTGCCGGACGAAGTGCGCGAAGAGCGCCGTCGCCGTCTGCTCGATTTCCAGGAAGATATTTCCACCCAACGTCTGGAAGCCAAGATCGGCCGCGAAATGACCGTGCTGGTCGATGACATCGACGAGGAAGGCGCGCTCGCACGTTCGCCCGGCGATGCGCCCGAAGTCGATGGTCTGGTGGTGATTCCCGATGCCGAAGGGCTGGAAATCGGTGAATTCGTCCAGGTGCGCATCACCGATTGTGATGTGCACGATCTCTACGCTGAACGCCTTTGAACAGCGCGGAGTTGCTTGAGCATCTGCGCGCCCTGCTGGGCGAAGCGCAGGTGCTCACTGCTGCTGCAGACGTTGAGCCGTATGTGCACGACTGGCGGGGGCGCTACCACGGTACGACACTCGCCGTGCTGCGGCCGGCCTCCACTGCCGAACTGGCGGCAAGCCTGCGTCTGTGTGCGGCAGCCGGCGTGAGCATCGTCCCGCAGGGCGGCAACACCGGCCTGTGTGGCGGCGCGACGCCAGGTGGCGAGGACAGCGTGCTGATCAGTCTCACCCGCCTGCGCCGCATTCGCGCCCTCGATGTGGCCAACAGCACCATCACGGTCGAGGCCGGCTGCACGCTTGCAGAAGTGCAGGCTGCTGCCGCCGCAGTCGACCGGCTGTTTCCGCTCAGCCTCGCTTCCGAAGGCAGCTGCACCATTGGTGGCAACATCGCCACCAACGCGGGCGGCGTGCAAGTGCTGCGCTACGGCAACATGCGCGAACTGGTGCTCGGCCTGGAAGTGGTGCTGCCTGATGGCCGCATCTGGGATGGCTTGCGTGGCTTGCGCAAGGACAACAGCGGCTACGATCTCAAGCAGCTGTTCATCGGCGCGGAAGGTACGCTGGGCATCGTCAGCGCAGCGGTGCTCAAGTTGTTTCCGGCGCTGCACAGTCATGCCACCGCCTGGGCCAGCGTCGCCAGCCCGGCAGCGGCGCTTGAACTCCTCCAGCTGCTGCGCAGCGAGTGCGGCGAACGTCTCACCGCTTTCGAGCTCATCGGCCGCCAAGCGTTCGAGCTGGTGCTGGCACATATTCCGGGCGCGCGGGCGCCGCTGGCCTCGCGTGACGGTCATGCTCCCTGGCAAGTGCTGATCGAAATCGCCGACAGCGCCGCCGCTGCGGCACTCGATCAGCAGCTGAGCAGCGTGCTGGCGCAGGCGAGTGCGCAAGGCTTGCTTGATGATGCAGTGGTTGCCTCCAGCCAGGCGCAGGCGCAGGCGCTGTGGGCTTTGCGCGAAAACATCTCCGCCGCGCAGAAAAGCGCCGGCTTCAGCATCAAGCACGATATTGCCGTGCCGCTGAGCGCGATTCCGCTTTTTCTCGAGCGCGCAGCGGTGCAGTTGCGCGCACGCTGGCCGGATGTGCGCATCGTGGTGTTTGGTCATGTTGGCGACGGCAACCTGCATTACAACCTGTCGCGCCCGGCCGCTGACAATGCGGCTTTCGTCACCGAAGACAGTGTGGCCGCCAACCGCATCGTGTACGCGCTGGTGGCTGAGCTGGCAGGCAGCATTGCTGCCGAACATGGCCTCGGCCAGCTGAAGAAAGACGAGTTCCGCCGCTACAAATCGCCGATCGAAATCGAGCTGATGCGTACTCTCAAGCAGGCTTTCGACCCGGCCGGGCGAATGAATCCGGGCAAGCTGATCGATTGAGCCTTTGCCGGCCGGCAGTGTTAGAATCGCCCACTTTGCCCCGATTTTTGTGACCCATGTCCGTTGCCACGCATGATCCGATGACCCCTGCCGAACGGCGCGCCGGCATGAGCCTGGCGGCGATTTTCGCTTTGCGCATGCTCGGTCTGTTCCTCATCCTGCCGGTGTTTGCCGTTCATGCGCAAGGGATTCCGGGCGGTGACAACCTCACCCTGGTCGGCATCGCCATCGGTGCCTACGGCCTGACCCAGGCCTGTCTGCAGATCGCCTATGGCTCGGCTTCCGACCGCTTCGGCCGCAAGCCGGTGATCGTCTTCGGCTTGCTGCTGTTCGTCCTTGGCAGCGTGGTCGCTGCGCTGGCGAGCAATATCGAATGGATCATCGTCGGGCGCATCCTGCAAGGCGCAGGGGCGATTTCGGCAGCGGTGACTGCATTGGCCGCTGACCTGACCCGCGAACACCATCGCACGAAGGTGATGGCGATGATCGGTTCTTCGATCGGCCTGGTGTTTGCGCTGTCGATGGTCGCTGCACCGCTGCTGTACGCTGCGATCGGCATGGCGGGCATTTTCTGGCTCACCGCGCTGCTGGCGCTTGGGGCGATCGGTGTGGTGTGGAAAGTGGTGCCGGCGGCACCACCCGTGCCGCGTGCCACCGGTGGCAGCTTTGTCGGCGTGCTGCGTGATGCCCAGCTGATGCGGCTCAACCTCGGAGTGTTCATCCTCCACCTGATCCAGACCGCGATGTGGGTGATGGTGCCGGCGGCGCTGGTCAGCGGCGGCCTGGCGATGCCCGAACACTGGAAAGTCTATCTGCCGGCGGTGTTGCTGTCCTTTGTGGTGATGGTGCCAGCGGTGATCATTGCCGAACGGCGCGAGAAGATGAAAGAGGTGTTTGCGGCCGCCATCGTGCTGCTGGCGCTGGTGCAACTCGGCCTGTGGTTGCGTGGTGAAGGCGTGTTCATGCTCGGGCTGCTGTTGACCTTGTTCTTCGTTGCCTTCAATGTACTGGAGGCTACCCAACCGTCATGGATTTCGCGCGTCGCCCCGCCCCATGCCAAAGGGACGGCGCTTGGGGTCTATAACACCCTTCAGTCGCTTGGGCTGTTCCTCGGTGGCCTGCTTGGCGGCTGGCTGGGTCAGCGCTTCGGCCTGGCCGCAGTGAGCCTGAGCTGTTTTATGTTGGCCATCGTCTGGCTGATGCTCACCCTGGGCATGCGCCCGCCACCGGTTCGCAAACCTGCCGCAAATTGATCGCAGCAAACTGATTTCACGGAGAACAACATGGCTTCCCTCAACAAGGTGATCCTGATCGGCAATCTCGGCCGTGACCCCGAGAGCCGCACCATGCCCAGCGGTGACCAGCTGTGCAACCTGAACATTGCCACCACTGAAGAATGGAAAGACCGCAATACTGGCGAGCGTCGTGAAGCGACCGAATGGCACCGGGTGGTGTTTTTCGGCCGGACGGCGGAAATCTGTGCCCAGTATCTGCGCAAGGGCAGCCAGGTGTATATCGAAGGTCGGCTGCAGACGCGCAAGTGGCAGGATCAGAGCGGTCAGGATCGCTATTCCACCGAAATCCGCGGTGACGTGATGAAGATGCTTGGCGGCCGCGGCGAACAAAGTGGTGGTGAACAGTGGGGTGGTGGTGGCCGTCAGGGCGGCGGCGATCCCTACGCTCAGGCGCCGGCACCTGCCATGCAGCAGCGTCCGCAAGGCGCTTACGGTGGTGGTGCCGGTGGCGCGCCGAGCACTCCGCCGGCCTCCTCGGGGCATGACCTGATGGGTGGTTTTGACGACGACGTGCCGTTCTGAGCGCCCAGGACGGACGGCTGCATCCGCCGCCGTCGGCATCGGAACGTGAACTTTGCCCGCGCCCGCGCCCGTGTGTCTGAGTTAGCATGCAAGCGCGGCGAACAGCACAGGAGGGGTTTGCATGGACGGTCTGACCCATTACCCGCACGGTGTCCACGCGCTTGATTCGGGCTACGGCCGGCCGGCGCTGGCAGCGGTTTATATCGTGGTCGAGCAGGGCAGGGCGGCGATCATCGACGCCGGCACCAACGCCTCCGTGCCACGCATCCTCAGTGCGCTGGCTGTACTCGGCGTGGCGCCGACGGCAGTCGATTGGGTGCTGCTCACCCACGTGCACCTTGATCATGCTGGTGGCGCCGGCAGCCTGATGGGCGCCTTGCCGCAGGCCAGGCTGCTGGTCCATCCGCGTGGCCTGCGCCACATGATGGACCCGGGCAAGTTGTGGGAGGGCGTGTCGGCGGTCTACGGCGCCGAACGTGCCTACCAGCTCTACGGCCATCTGCTGCCGATTGATCCCGAGCGCATGATGCCGGCGACCGATGGCCTTGAAATCAGGCTCGCCGACCGCGTCTTCCGGGTGTTCGATACTCCGGGTCATGCCCGTCACCACGTCTGCTTCTGGGATGGCCAGGCGCGTGCCTTTTTCACTGGCGACACCTTTGGCCTGTCCTATCGCGAGCTGGATGTCGACGGCCGCGCTTTCGTGGTGCCGACCACCACACCTTCGCAGTTCGACCCGCAGGCCTTGCACCAGTCGATCGACCGCATGCTGGCGCTCGAACCGCAGACCATGTACCTCACCCACTTCGGCGGGGTGAGTGACGTGCACCGGCTGGCCGATGACCTGCACCGCCTGATCGATACCATGGTGGTGATGGCGCAGGCGGCACGTGGCGATGGCGTGGCCCGTCACGTTGAAATTCTTGCCAGTCTCGAACAGCTGATCCGCGAAGAAGTCGGACGGCAAGGCTGGGCACTCGACGAAGAACAAAGCCTCGCCTTGCTGCGCAATGATCTCGAACTCAACGCCCAGGGCCTGGGTGTGTGGCTCGACAGCCTGGCGCAGGCTGCAACCGGCTCGGCCTGAATTCGGGACCGCAGGCTTGAAGAGCGATTTCCCTCTTGCGGCAGCGACGGCGCCGATACTTGATCGGGCGCGCCGTTTCGGCGGCATCGACCGTCTCTACGGTGCCGGTAGTGTTGATGCGCTGGCTCGCACGCACGCCTGCGTGATCGGCATTGGTGGCGTGGGCTCGTGGGCGGCGGAGGCGCTGGCGCGTAGCGGAGTGGGTCGCCTGACCCTGATCGATCTTGACCAGGTTGCCGAATCGAACATCAATCGTCAGGCGCATGCGCTCGACATGACCCTCGGTCAGGCGAAGGTGGATGCGATGGCGGCGCGCATTGCCGCTTTCAGTCCGCAGTGCCTGGTGCATGCGGTCGATGATTTCCTCACCGTCGACAATGCCGCTGCCTTGTTGCAGGGTTTTGATGTGGTGATCGACGCGATCGACAATGTCGCTGCCAAGGTGGCGATTGCCGTCACCTGCCGCGCCCGCCGCCTGCCGCTGGTGATGGCCGGCGGCGCCGGCGGCAAGCTTGATCCGGCACGCCTCGGCGTCGATGATCTGGCCCGTACCATCCAGGACCCGCTGCTGGCCAAGGTGCGAGCGCGGCTGCGCAAGGAGCACGGTTTCAGCCGCGAACCAGGGCGCAAATTCGGTATCGAGGCGGTGTTCTCCGACGAAGCCTTGCGCCATGACCAGGGGACAGAGGCGACCGGTGGGCAGATTTGTGATGCCGGGACGGCAGCTGCGCTGCCACAACGTAGTGCCGGGGTGCATGGCCTGGCTTGTGCCGGCTATGGTTCGAGCATGATGATGACGGCGAGCGCCGGTCTGCTCTGCGCCCAGCGCGCACTCGCCCATTTGCTGCGTGCAGGCAGCGCCGATCAACAGACGGTAAAAGCATGAAAACCAGTTCCGAAACCGATCACGGCCTCATCCTTTTTGGCCATGGTGCGCGCAATCCGCAATGGGCTGAGCCGATGAAACGCATGCGCGCCTGGCTGCAGGCTCAGCCCCAGGCGCCACAGGTCGAGATCGCCTTTCTCGAATTCATCGAGCCCGATCTGTTTACTGCGGTCGCAGCGCTGCACGTCCGGGGGGTGGGGCAGATCACGGTGGTGCCGGTCTTTCTGGCCGGCGGCGGACATCTCCAGCGTGACCTGCCGGCGATGCTTGCCCGCCTGCGGGAACAATATCCGGCGCTCGATTTCAGGCTGGCGGGTGCCGCCGGCGAGGATGAGAGCGTGGTGGCAGCGATTGCCGCTTACGCGCTCGACTGTGCGCTGGCTGGCGTGGAGCGGTCGTCGTGAATCCGTGCCGTCGGCGTTCAGGGCCGGCAGTCCGGTGCTTTTCTGCATTCGGGAAGCGGGTTTCATTGCAAAGGAAGCAGGCATGAAGGAAATTCCTCCCTATCAGAATCGCCGCCTTGACCGTCGGCTGCCACTCGATTGCGCCGCTTACATTGCGCTGCCCGGTGGCGAGCGGATCGAGGCGCGCTGCATCGAGATCGGCGTTGGCGGTATGACCTTGCGCGCGGCCTACGTGCCGGGGGAGAGCGAGGTGATCAATGTCGCGGTGCTCAGCCCGGAAAACTCCCGGCTTGCCTCGCGTCCGCCGCTGATCAGCAAACTCGAAGTCACCCGTTGCAATGCGGTGGGTGAAGGTGTCTACGAGATTGGTGGTCGCATCGTGCGAGTGCTCGACTGAAAACCGGCGATGGTAGCGCTCAAACAGTATTCAGGCGGCAAAAACTCCGACCTGAAGCTGAATTCGCGTTACACTATCCCGTTTCATCTGCGGCAGCTTTTTTCAGCCGGCTGCGGGTGCTCACCAGACTCACCAGAGTAAGGAAGCTGCGCTGATGTCGATCAAGTCCGACAAGTGGATTCGCCGCATGGCTGCCGAAGCTGGCATGATTGAGCCTTTTGCGCCCGAACTGGTGCGCAGCAACGATGCCGGGCGTATCGTTTCCTACGGCACGTCGAGCTATGGCTATGATGTGCGGGTGGCGAACGAATTCAAGATCTTCACCAATATCAACTCCACGATTGTTGACCCGAAGGATTTCGACGCGCGCAACTTCGTCGATTTCACCGGCGACGTGTGCATCATTCCGCCCAATTCCTTCGCGCTGGCGCGCACGGTGGAATACTTCCGCATCCCGCGCAGCGTGCTCACCGTCTGCCTGGGCAAAAGCACCTACGCCCGCTGCGGCATCATCGTCAATGTCACTCCGCTTGAGCCCGAATGGGAAGGTCATGTGACGCTGGAGTTTTCCAACACCACTCCCTTGCCGGCCAAGATCTATGCCAACGAGGGTGTGGCGCAGATGCTGTTCTTCGAATCGGATGAGGTTTGCGAAACCTCGTATCGTGATCGCGGCGGCAAGTACCAGGGCCAGCTTGGCGTCACCCTGCCCAAGATCTGATCCGCGCTTTCCTTCCAGCCAATCCGTGAGGGCCGCGTGACGGCCCTTCGTGCTTTCTGATCCATCTTCCTCATTTCTGTCCCGCAGGGGCAACGCCGGAGGCATGCAGCATGAGATTCCATTTTCCGATCATCATCATCGATGAAGACTTCCGCTCCGAAAATGCTTCCGGGCTGGGCATTCGTGCGCTGGCCAAGGCGATCGAAAATGAAGGCATGGAAGTGCTGGGCGTGACCGCCTATGGTGATCTGACTTCCTTTGTCCAGCAGCAAAGTCGCAGCTCAGCCTTCGTGCTGTCGATCGATGACGAGGAGTTTTCTTCGGTCGAAGCAGCCGCCAAGGCTACTGCCGATCTGCGTGCTTTCGTCGAGCAGATCCGTTTCCGCAACGCCGATATTCCCATCTTCCTCCATGGCGAGACCCGCACCACCCGTCACATCCCCAACGATGTGCTGCGCGAAATGCACGGTTTCATCCACATGTATGAAGACACGCCGGAGTTCATCGCCCGCTACGTGGTGCGTGAGGCGCGCAACTACCTCGATTCGCTGGCGCCTCCTTTCTTCCGCGCGCTCACCCATTACGCCGCCGATGGCTCCTACTCCTGGCATTGCCCGGGGCACTCGGGAGGGGTGGCTTTCCTGAAGAGCCCGGTGGGGCAGATGTTCCACCAGTTCTTTGGTGAAAACATGCTGCGCGCCGACGTGTGCAACGCAGTCGATGAACTCGGCCAGCTGCTCGACCACACCGGTCCGGTGGCCGCTTCCGAACGCAATGCCGCGCGGATCTTCAATTGCGACCATCTCTACTTCGTCACCAACGGCACTTCGACTTCGAACAAGATGGTGTGGCATACCTCGGTGGCTTCCGGCGATATCGTGGTTGTCGACCGCAACTGCCACAAGTCGATTCTCCACTCGATCATCATGACCGGGGCGATTCCGGTCTTCCTCACCCCGACCCGCAACCACTACGGCATCATCGGCCCGATTCCGCTCAGCGAATTCTCGCTGGAAAGCATTCGCGCCAAGATCGAAGCCAATCCGTTTGCGCGCGAAGCAAAGAACAAGCAGCCGCGCATCCTCACCATCACCCAGTCCACTTACGACGGCGTGATCTACAACGTCGAGACCATCAAGGGCCTGCTCGATGGCGAGATCGGCACTTTGCACTTTGACGAAGCCTGGCTGCCGCATGCCGCTTTCCATGATTTCTACGGCGACTATCACGCCATTGGCGCCGACCGGAAACGCTGCCGCGAATCGATGGTGTTTTCCACCCAGTCCACCCACAAGCTGCTTGCCGGTCTCAGCCAGGCGTCGCAGATCCTGGTGCAGGATTCGGAAACCACCAAGCTGGACCGCGGCATCTTCAATGAAGCCTATCTGATGCACACTTCGACTTCGCCGCAGTACGCGATCATCGCGTCCTGTGACGTGGCGGCAGCGATGATGGAAGCGCCCGGCGGTCCGGCGCTGGTGCATGAATCACTCGCCGAAGCGGTCGAATTCCGCCGTGCGATGCGCAAGGTCGATGCCGATTACGGCGATGAAGAGTGGTGGTTCAAGGTCTGGGGGCCGGAGTATCTGGCCGATGAAGGCATTGGCGAGCGCGAGGACTGGACCTTGCGTGCCGGCGAAGCCTGGCATGGTTTCGGTGAGCTGGCCGAAGGCTTCAACATGCTCGACCCGATCAAGGCCACCATCATCACTCCGGGGCTGAGCATGGACGGCGACTTTGCCGAACATACCGGCATCCCGGCGTCGATCGTTACCAAGTATCTTGCCGAACACGGCATCATCGTCGAAAAGACCGGCCTGTATTCCTTCTTCATCATGTTCACCATCGGCATCACCAAAGGCCGCTGGAACACGATGGTCACCGAACTGCAGCAGTTCAAGGACGATTACGACCGCAACCAGCCGCTGTGGCGAGTGATGCCCGAATTCATCGCCCGCCATCCGCGCTACGAGCGGGTGGGGCTCAAGGACTTGTGCGAAGAAATCCACAGCTTCTACAAAGAGCACGACGTCGCCCGGCTGACCACCGAGATGTATCTGTCCGACATGGTGCCGGCGATGCGTCCTACCGATGCCTTTGCCAAGATGGCGCATCGAGAGATTGACCGGGTGGCGCTGGAAGACATCGAAGGTCGCGTCACCGCGATGCTGGTCACACCTTATCCGCCCGGCATTCCGCTGCTCATTCCTGGCGAGCGTTTCAATGCGATCATCGTGCGCTACCTCAAGTTCGCCCGCGATTTCAACGCGCGCTTCCCCGGCTTCGAGACCGATATTCACGGTCTGGTGAAAGGCGAAGATGGGCGTTATTACGTCGATTGCGTCAAGGATTGAGGGGGTGAGGGATTGATCAGGGTGACGGCCGCTTCGCGAACCGGTGTTCAGCGCTGGACTGGAACTTCACCGCCCGTTTAGCACTCTGACCCGGGGAGTGCTAAAATCGAGCACAGGAGGATTCTGACCATGACTCAAGCCCTGTCCTTTCCCGTTCCCGCTACCGGCAGCCTGGATCAGTACATCCAGAGCGTCCATCGCATGCCGATGCTGAGTGAACAGGAAGAGATCGAGCTGGCGACGCGGCTGCGCGACGAGGGTGATATCGACGCTGCCCGCCAGTTGGTGATGTCCCACCTGCGTCTGGTGGTGGCGATTGCGCGCGGTTATCTTGGCTACGGCCTGCCCCATGCCGACCTCATCCAGGAAGGCAATATCGGCCTGATGAAGGCCGTCAAGCGTTTCGACCCGAGTCGCGGCGTGCGGCTGGTGTCCTTTGCGCTGCACTGGATCAAGGCCGAGATCCACGAATACGTGTTGCGCAACTGGCGGCTGGTGAAGATTGCCACCACCAAGGCGCAGCGCAAGCTGTTCTTCAACCTGCGCAGCATGAAGCGTGACAGCAGCACACTGGCGCCGGATGAAGTCGAACTCATCGCCGACCAGCTCGGCGTGAAGGCCGAGGAGGTGGTGGAGATGGAAACCCGTCTCAGCGGCCGTGACCTGCCGCTGGAAGGCGGTAATGACGACGACGACAGTTTCGCGCCGATCTCTTATCTGCCCGATCCTCATGCCGAACCGGCCGAGGCGCTCGCCCAGGCCCAGCATGCCCGCCTGCAGGACGAAGGCCTGCGCAGCGCGCTGGCCAATCTTGATCCACGCAGCCGCGACATCGTCGAACGGCGCTGGCTCAATGAAGGCGGTGGCCCGACCCTGCACGAGCTGGCGGCCGAATACGGCGTGTCGGCCGAACGCATTCGCCAGATCGAAGCCAAGGCGATGCAGAAGATGCGCGCCCAGCTTGCCGAGGTGGTCTGAGACCGGCTGCAGCTCCTGCTCTTTGGCCGGAGGGCTGTGGAGGGCTGTGGCGCCGGAGCCATGCCCCGGCTTCCAGGCCTTGGTACCGCCCGCGCCCACCAAACAGCGCAGGACGCTTCAGTGCCCTGCCAGCAAGGCACGGATGTCGGCGGCGATGCTCTCGGCGCTGGCGCCATAGCGCACATACAGCCGCAGCCGGCCTTGCGGATCAATCAGGAAAGTGCCTGCGCTGTGATCCACCGTGTAATGGCCTTGCAGGTCGCCGCTTTTCTGGTAAATGACGCGAAAAGCCTGCGCTGCGCGTGCAGTTTCTTCAGCTGTGCCATACAGGCCGATGAAGCTGGCATCAAACGCCGGCATGTATTCCGCCAGCAGCTCGGGCGTGTCGCGCTCGGGGTCGACGCTGACGAACACCACCTGCAGCTGATCGCGCGCTTCGCCGAGCAGGCTCATCACCGTGCTCATCGTCGCCAGTGAAATCGGGCACACATCAGGGCACTGGGTATAGCCGAAGAACAGCGCCACCACCTTGCCCTTGAAATCTTCCAGCGTGCGGCGCTGGCCGTGCTGATCGGTCAGGCTCAGCTGGCCTTCATAGCCAGCCTTGCTGATGTCGCTGTGCTGGAATGGCGAAGGCTGGCAGCCGCCGAGCACGGCAGCTGCAGCCAGCAGCAGGGGCGCGATGACGCCGCGCAGGCGGCGGGGGGAACGGAAATGGTGCGGAGCAGGCAAGTCGGTTCTCGGTAGACAAGTCATATCTGACGATCATACACCGGGTAAAGCAGCCCCGTGGCGCCGGGGCCGTGCCCCGGCTTGAAGGCGCAGGTGCTGTCACGGACGCTTGCTCGGGGCATGGCCCCGAGCCCACGAAACATCGAAAGGTCCAAACAAGCTTTTTTCGCAAAGAATAATAACGGGATGTATGCGATTGCCCTGCGACCTGAGCGGCACGAGCACGCTGTTTTTGATACGCTCACGGCTTGTGCGATCCCGGCGCGCGATTTTTTCTCCCAAGCCCTGTTTCTCTTGCGCGGAGTTCCGCTCTGGACACCCCACCGACTTCCTTGTTGTCCATGCTGGCCACCCTGGCTGGCGGTATCGGCCTGTTTCTCATCGGCATGAGCATGCTCACCGAAGGGCTCAAGCTGGCGGCTGGTCGGGCGCTGGAAAATCTGCTCAAGCGTGGCACGGCCACTGCGCCGCGCGGCCTCGCCGCCGGTTTCCTGATCACTTCACTGGTGCAGTCCTCGGCGGCGGTGACGGTGGCCAGCATCGGCTTTGTCAACACCGGTCTGTTGCCGCTCAACAATGCGCTGTGGGCCTTGTTCGGTTCCAACCTTGGTTCGACCACCAATGCCTGGGTGGTGGCTGCGCTCGGTTTCGGTTTCCGCATTGATGCCTTCGCCTTGAGCTTCATCGGTGCCGGTGCGGTATTGATGCTCAGCAACCGGCGGGTGCGTACCCGGGCGCTCGGCCAGGCGTTGGGTGGATTCGGCATCCTGTTTCTCGGTCTGAGCGTGCTCAAGAACAGTTTTTCCGGGCTGGGCGATGCGCTTGATCTGCAAACCATGGTCGCGCCCGGCGTGCTCAGCATGTTGCTGCTGATCGCCCTCGGTACGGCGCTCACTGTGCTGATGCAGACCTCGAGTGCAGTCATTGCGATTGTCATTTCTGCCGCCCAGGGTGGGCTGATTCCGGTCGATGCTGCCTGCACCATCGTCATCGGCACCAATATCGGCACCACTTCGCCGGCGATCCTCGCTTCGCTCGGTGGCACGTCCAGCGCCCGCCGGCTGGCCGCGGCCCACGTGTTCTTCAATCTGGTGACTGCCAGTGCGGCGCTTGTGCTCCTGCTGTCCTTGCGCGCCAGCGGTGCCGGCATCTACGACGCGGTGGCGGGTCAGGCCACCCCGGCGACAATGATTGCGCTGTTTCATACTACTTCCAACGTCATTGGCGTGCTGCTGATGGTGCCGCTGGCGCCGCCGATGCTGCGCATGTTGCAGAACCTGTTCCGCACCCGCGAAGAAGTCGCCGCCTGGCCGCGTCACCTCGATACCAGCTCGCTGTCGGTGCCTGACCTCGCGCTGCATGCCCTGCGCCTCGAGTTATTGCGTACCCAGGAGTTTGCCATCGCCGCCTTGCAGGCCAGCAGCCAGGCCCAGAGTCCGGCGCAGAGCGCGGCCGGGCGCGATGGCGGGCAGATCACGCGCAATACCAGCGCGCTGCAGGCCCTGGCTGGAGCGATCAGCAATTATGCGCACCAGCTCAGTGCTGCACGCCTGCCGACCGCGCTGACCGAAGAACTTGCGCACAGCCTGCGCAGCCTGCGCTATCAGGAAACTGCGGCCGTTCATCTGAATGACACGGTGGAACTGGAGGAGGCAGTGCATGGTACGGTGCAGACCAATTTTGCTGGCGAACATGCGGCCTGGCGGCGCAGCGTCGCCCGTCTGAGTGCGTTGGCCGATCCGCGCGCCGAAAGCTTCAGTCCCGGTGCGCTGTCCTTGCGGCTGGAAGAAACCGAAAGTCATTACCAGGCACTCAAGGAAGCGCTGTTTCTTGCGGGCGCCCATGCCGAGCTCGACATCCGCAGCATGCAGGACTGGCTGCGCTTGATCAGTCTCGTGCATCGGGCCAGCAAACAGGTGGTGAAGGCAGCGCGGATGATTGCCGCGCTGGAAGGTGGTACATCGGCAACAGAGGCCGAGCATAGCGAGGCCGTAGACGAGAATGCAGACTGAAATCATCCCCCAGCGCATCGGCGTCGATCGGGCGGAGGAAATCCTCCAGCACGTCTTTGGCTACCCGGCTTTTCGTGGTCAGCAGGCGGAGGTGGTGCGCCATGTTGCTGCCGGCAGTGACGCGCTGGTGCTGATGCCGACCGGTGGCGGCAAGTCGCTGTGCTACCAGATTCCCGCTTTGTTGCGCGAAGGCATTGCGATTGTGGTTTCGCCGCTGATTGCGCTGATGCAGGATCAGGTCAGCGCTTTGCGCGAAGCCGGCGTGAGAGCGGCCTATCTCAACTCCAGCCTGAATTTTGAAGAAGCACGCCAGGTGGAGCGCGCGCTGGACGTTGGTGCCTGTGATCTGCTCTACGTCGCCCCTGAACGGCTGATGACCCCGCGATTTCTCGATCGACTCGACCATCTGCGCGATACCGGCCAGCTGGCGCTGTTTGCCATCGACGAAGCCCATTGCGTGTCGCAATGGGGGCATGATTTCCGCCCGGAATATCTCCAGCTCTCCATCCTGCCCGAGCGCTATCCGGGTATTCCGCGCATTGCGCTCACTGCCACTGCCGATCGTGACACTCAGGAGGAAATCGCCGAACGCCTCTGCCTGCAGCAGGCCCGCCGTTTTGTCAGCAGCTTTGACCGGCCCAACATCCGCTACATCATCGTCGACAAGGATGAGCCACGTCGCCAGCTGCTGCATTTCCTGCGCGAACATGCTGGCAGTCAGGCCGGGATTGTCTATTGCCTGTCGCGGCGCAAAGTCGATGACACTGCAGTCTGGTTGCAGGAGCAGGGTTTTCGTGCGCTGCCTTACCATGCCGGTCTGGGGCAGGAGGTGCGCGCTGCCAACCAGGCCCGCTTCCTGCGTGAGGAAGGCATCATCATGGTCGCCACCATTGCCTTCGGCATGGGAATCGACAAGCCCGATGTGCGCTTTGTCGCCCATCTCGACCTGCCGCGCTCGATCGAAGGTTATTACCAGGAGACCGGTCGTGCTGGCCGTGACGGTCTGCCGGCGCTGGCGTGGATGAGCTGGGGCGCGCAGGATGCCATCCAGCAGCGGCGCATGATCGACGAGTCCGAAGCCGGCGAGGAGTTCAAGCTGCGCGCGCGGGCGCGGCTGGAAGTGCTGGTCGGCCTGGCTGAGGCCAGCACCTGCCGGCGCCAGCATCTGCTGGCTTATTTCGGTGAGCAGGCGCCGCCGTGCGGCAATTGCGACAATTGCCTGCAGCCGCCGCAGACCTGGGATGCGAGCGAGGCGGCACGCATGGCTTTGAGCTGTGTGTACCGTACCGGCCAGCGTTACGGGCCGGCCTATCTGATCGACGTGCTGCGCGGCGAGGACAATGACAAGATCACCGAGCGTGGCCATGCCGGGCTGAGCACTTTCGGCATCGGCCGCGAGATTGAGCCACAGCGCTGGCGCAGCGTGTTCCGTCAGCTGCTGGTGCGCGAACTGGTCGCCGTCGACCCGGAGCGTTACAACGCCTTGCGCCTCACCGAAGCTTCGCGCCCGCTGCTGCGCGGCGAAGTCGGGCTGCATCTGCGCATCGAACGGACGCGCGAGCGCAGCAGCAAACGGCGGTCGCGCGTGGCCGTCGACATTCCGCAAGGCTTGCCGACCACCTTGTTTGACCGCTTGCGCCTGTGGCGTACCGAGACCGCGAAGGAGCGTCAGGTGCCGCCTTATGTGGTGTTTCACGACAACACCTTGCGCGAGATCGCGCTCGTGCGCCCGCGCAGCCTCGACGGCCTGGCGGGGATCAGCGGCATCGGCGATCGCAAGCTTGAAGCGTATGGCGAGGCGATTCTTGCGCTGGTGGCCGAAGTGGATGACGGGCTGGCTTGAGCGCAACAGCACGCCCACAACAGCACGACAAAGCAGCGCCTGGCGATTTTTCGTGGGCTCGGGGCCATGCCCCGAGCAAGCGCTCGTTGCAGCGCCCGTGCCTGCAAGCCGGGGCATGGCCCCGGCACCACAACAGAAGCCCCCGGTCAAAAAGAATGAAGGAATACCGGAGGCATTCATCCGATCGCCCTGGCCCGTAGCGGTTTTCAGCGGGCGGGCGCGGCTGCTTCACGTTAAACTGTGCGCCTTGGTGACAAAACATGACGCATTGCCTGGCGACCGTCGCGGCTGAAACAGGCATTGGCTCAGGAGACAATTGATGAAATCCGGCACTCATGCCCAGTGGTCTTCCCGCATGGGCTTTCTGCTGGCCGCCACCGGCTCGGCCGTTGGTCTGGGCAATATCTGGAAATTCCCCTACATGGTTGGCCAGAGCGGTGGCGGCGCTTTCGTGCTGGTCTACCTGCTGTGCATTGCCTTCATCGGCGTGCCGATTCTGGTCGCTGAATGGATGATCGGTCGTCGCGGACAGAAAAACCCGATCAACACCATGG
>JAVEVA010000005.1:41429-55641 GCA_034005275.1 Thauera sp.
GGCCAGAGCGGTGGCGGCGCTTTCGTGCTGGTCTACCTGCTGTGCATTGCCTTCATCGGCGTGCCGATTCTGGTCGCTGAATGGATGATCGGTCGTCGCGGACAGAAAAACCCGATCAACACCATGGCCCAGCTTGCCGCTGCCAATGGCCACAGTCGCAACTGGGCAGCGGTCGGTGCGGTCGGCGTGCTGGCTGCTTTCCTGATCCTGTCTTTTTATTCGGTGATCGGCGGCTGGGCGCTGTCCTACATGACCGATGCGGCGGGCGGGGTGTTCAGCGGCCTGGACAGGGACGCGGTGGCCGGCCTGTTCGGTGACTTTCTCGGTCGCCCGGATGCCTTGTTCGGCTGGCATACCCTGTTCATGGCGCTCACCACCGTGATTGTCGCCTTCGGTGTCGCAGGTGGTCTGGAGCGTGGCAGCAAGCTGATGATGCCGGCGCTGGCGATGATCCTGATGGTGCTGGTCGGTTATGGCACCACCACTGGCAGCTTCGGTGAAGCGCTCGCCTACCTGTTCCAGCCCGATCTGAGCAGGCTCAACGGTACGGTGGTGCTCGCCGCGCTGGGTCACGCTTTCTTCACCCTGTCGCTGGGGATGGGGATCATGATGGCTTATGGCTCCTATCTCGGTGAAGAGGTCAATCTGCTGCGTGCGGCGCGCACCGTGGTGCTGATGGACACCGTTTTCGCCCTCAGTGCCGGGCTGGCGATTTTCCCGATCGTGTTTTCCCACGGACTGGATCCGGCTGCCGGCCCCGGGCTGGTGTTCGTCACCTTGCCGATCGCCTTTGGCAACATGGGCGCCGGTACCACCATCGGTACGCTGTTCTTCCTCCTGCTCAGCTTTGCTGCGCTGACTTCGTCGATTTCGCTGCTTGAGCCGGTGGTCGAGCTGCTTGAGGAGCGCACGCCGCTCAATCGGGTGGGGGCCGCCGTGGTGGCCGGGGCGACGATCTGGGCACTGGGCATTGCGTCCATCCTGTCCTTCAACCTGTGGAGTGAGGTGAAATTCCTCGGGCTCAACATCTTCGATCTGCTCGATACGCTCACCAGCAAATTCATGCTGCCTCTGTGCGGTCTGGGAGCAGTCGTTTTTGTCGGCTGGAAGCTCAGGCAGGACGGTGTTCAGCGCGAGCTCAAGCTGGGTAGCGGTGGTTTCGCGCTCTGGCAGCTGCTGGCGCGCTTTGTCGCGCCGCTTGGCGTGTTGATCGTGTTCGCCTATGGCGTGTGGGAGTTGCTGGGATGAGTGCCCAATCTTCGTCCGGAGAGCCGGCGGTGAAGCAGCCCGGTCAGCCGGTCAGCACCGAGACGGCGATTTTCGGCGGTGGCTGTTTCTGGTGCCTGGAAGCGGTGTTTGCCGAGGTGAGCGGGGTGCTGGAAGTGCAGTCCGGTTATTGCGGCGGCCATGTAGCCGAGCCGACGTATCCTCAGGTGTGCAGTGGCGACACCGGTCATGCTGAAGTGGTGCGTCTGCGCTTTGATCCGGCACAGATCAGCTACGAGACCTTGCTCGACATTTTGTTCACCATTCACGACCCGACCACCCTCAACCGCCAGGGCAATGATGTCGGCACCCAGTATCGTTCGGCGATTTTTGCCACCAGCGCGGCGCAAGCGGAAATTGCTCGCGACAAGATCGCTGCGCTGGATGCCGGTGGCAGCTTTGCCAGCCGCATTGTCACCACGGTCGCTGCGGCGCCGGCGTTCTGGCCAGCAGAAAGCGAGCATGACGACTATTTTTCCCGCAATCCGGCGCAGCCGTATTGTCAGCTGGTGGTGGCGCCCAAAGTGATGAAATTTCACCAGCGCTTTGGCCATCTGCTGAAGGCGGACTAAGAGGGAACTGAGGGCGAACTGAGGGCGAACTGAGGTGCAGTGCTGATTCCGGCGCGCTTCCCGCTGCGTTTTTCATTCATTTTTTTGCAAGGATTCATCGTGAGCGATCAAAACCCTTCTTCCGGCCTGATCATCGAAGAGCTGGTCGTCGGCAGCGGCAACACGGCGGCCAAAGGCAGCATGGTTTCGGTGCATTACACCGGCTGGCTGACCGATGGACGCAAGTTCGATTCTTCACTCGACCGCAACGACCCGCTCAATTTCCCGCTTGGTGCCGGCTACGTCATCCGCGGCTGGGATGAAGGCGTGCAGGGCATGCAGGAAGGCGGCAAACGCAAGCTCACCATTCCGCCCGAGCTCGGCTATGGCGCTCAGGGCGCCGGCGGAGTGATTCCGCCCAACGCCACCCTGGTGTTTGAAGTCGAACTGCTGCAGGTGATGTGAGCCGCTTTGCGGCGGCAGTGTTCTGCTCCGGCCGGGTTACAATGCGCGGCTTTGCTGCCGTGTGTGTGCCCGGGCCCTGATGCGTGTTCTTCACCTCGGAAAATTCTTCCCACCCGATCGTGGCGGGATCGAAACCTTCCTCGCCGACCTGATTGCCGCCCAGCGTGCTCAGGAGCTGGAGGCGATGGCGCTCGTCCACGGCGCGCCGCTGGCCGACGACCCCGACTGGCTGCGCCGCGTGCCGGTGCAAGCCACGTTGCTGTATGCGCCAATCGCGCTCGGCTACCGCGCTGCGCTGCAGCGCGTGCTCGACGAATGGCGGCCGGACGCCCTCCATCTGCACCTGCCGAACAATTCGGTGTTCTGGGCGCTCAGCCTTGATGCCGCGCGGGCGCTGCCCTGGGTGGTGCATTGGCATGCCGACGTGCTGGCAAGCAGCGACCGTCGCCTGCTGGCGCTGGCCTATCGCGCTTATCGGCCGTTCGAGCAGGCGGTGCTGGAGCGTGCACGGCGCATCATCGTCACTTCGCCGGATTATCTGCAGGCCTCCACGCCCTTGCAGCGCTGGCAGGACAAGTGCGCCGTGGTGCCGCTGGGGCTGGCGCCAGCCCCAGCAGCGCTGGCGGCTGAAACTGCTGCCGTGTGCTGGGCGCCAGGCAAGCTGCGTCTGCTCAGCATCGGCCGACTCGCCCATTACAAAGGTTTTGATACCCTGATCCGCGCGGTCGCCGGGCTCGATGATGTCCAGCTGCTGATCGTCGGCAGTGGCGAATGTGAGGCGGCCCTGCACCGCCTGATCGCCAAGCTGGGCGCGCAGGATCGCATCCGCCTGACCGGCGGGCTCGCTGAAGCGGCCAAGCACCAGCTGCTGGCAAGCTGTGATGCGTTCTGTCTCGCTTCCAGCGAACGCACCGAAGCTTTCGGGGTAGTGGTGATGGAAGCGATGCAATACGCCAGGCCTTGTCTGGTGAGCGAATTGCCCGGCTCCGGCCTGCCCTGGCTGGTACGCAGCAGCGGCGCCGGCCGGACCGTGCCGGTGGGCGATGTCGCCGCCTGGCAGGCGGCGATTGCCGGCTTGCGCGCAGCGCCGGAGCAGGCGCAAGCCTGGGGCCAGGCCGGTGCGACTGCGCTGCACGAGCGTTTCGATATTGCGGTCTGTGCGCGTGCCATCCGTCGCCTGTACGACGAATTTCATCGTCCGCCGCCGATGCCGGCTCAGTCGGTGGCGGTGGTGATGCCGGCACGCGATGAAGCTGCCACCATCGGTGAGGTGATTCGCGCGCTGCAGGCCCAGGGTCAGTTCGACATCATCGTGGTCAATGACCAGAGCAGCGATGCCACTGCAGCGGTGGCTCGCGCTGCGGGTGCCACGGTGCTCAGTCCGGTGCTGGCGCTTGGCGCCTGGGGGGCGATGCAGACCGGCATCCGTCACGCCTTGCTGCGCGGTCATCAGCAGGTGATCACCATCGACGCCGACGGCCAGCACGAACCGGCCTGCATTGCCGGGTTGCTGGCTGCCGCCCGCAGTCATGACGTGGTGATCGGCGCCTTTCCCGAGCGCGGCAGCGCCGCACGGCGGCTGGCCTGGCGCTACTTCCGTGCCATCACCGGCTTGCAGATCAGCGATCTGACTTCAGGTTTTCGTTGCTACAATCGGCGCGCCTGCGAATTGCTTGCCAGTGCGGAAGCGACCTTGCTCGACTATCAGGATCTTGGTGTGCTGCTGCTGTTGCGTCATGCCGGCATGAGTTTTATCGAAGTGCCGGTGACCATGTATCCGCGCGCCGATGGTCCGTCGCGCATTTTCGCCAGTTGGGGCAAGGTAGCACGCTACATGCTTGAAAGCAGTCTGCTGTGCTTTGCGCGCTGGCATCCCAGACACCACTTCCGCCGATGATCTCTTTTCAGTTCACCACCGCTTTGCTTGGCCTTGGGCTGGCCGCGCTCATCCTGATGCTCGTGCGCCGCGATCACCTGCAATTGCGCCACGGCCTGTTCTGGATCATCGTTGCCATCCTCGCTGCGGTGCTCGGTGCCTGGCCGGTGCTGATCGACCGCCTGGCGGCGCTGGTCGGCATCGCCTACCCGCCGGCGCTGCTGCTGCTGATCGGCCTCATCGTGGTGCTGATCAAGGCTTTGCAGGCCGACATCGAGACCACTCGCATCGAACGCCAGCTGCGCCGCCTCAACCAGCGGCTGGCGATCTACGAGGCGCAGAACGAGGCTGGCGAGCGGCACGACTGAAGACTGCGCCCGCCTGCAGGAGCGAGCCGTGTCAGCGCTGGGCGCTGGTCGGATTGTCGAACTGGCGCGCCTCTTCGTCGCTGATGTATTCGAACACCCGCACCACCTTGCTCACGCCCTTGCTGGTGCGGGCGATTTCGGCCGCATTGTCCGCTTCGCTGCGGGTGACGATGCCAAGCAGGAAAACCACATTCGCTTCAGTCACCACCTTGACGTTGTGTGCCGAGAACTGGCCAGCATCGAGAAAGCGCGCCTTGACGTTGGAAGTGATCAAGGTGTCGTTGCCGCGTGCGGTGAGCGCCGATTTGGGAGCAATCGCTACTTCATTGACCACTGAGCGCACATTGTCAACTTCAGCCACCAGGCCGTCGAGCTGGTCGCGCAGCTGCTGGCTGGGCGCTTCGCCAGTGAGCAGCACGATGCGGTTGTAGGAAGTGATGTTGATGTGGACGACGTCGCCGAGGCGTTCGCGAATGCGGCTGGCGACTTTCCATTCGATGCTTTCGTCCTCGACATAGGCGCCGCTGGTGCGGCGGTCAGCCACCATCGCGCCGGCTGCACCGACGCCGGTGGCGACCACCGGGAAGCAGGCCTGCAGCAGCGGCAAGGTGCTGGCGATTGCGAGTGCGCCCAGCAGGCGGCGCCGTCCGGTCTTGAGAGGAGCAGGGGCAGGCGGTTGGGGATGAGTCATGTCAGTGTTCCACTCCGAGCAGGAGACAATCGATGCCGTCACACAGGCAGTCGAGGATGAGCGGGATCAGCTCCGCGCTGCGCGCGCCGTCGGCGGCGGGTAGCTGGAGCAGGATGTCGTCGGCGCCGGGCAGCTCGCTCAGCAAGCTGTCGGCTTCGCTGGCGAGGACGATGCAGCGCAGCTCGCGTTCGCGCGCTGCGGCCAGCGCCGCAATCAGCTGCGGGCTGCAAGGCTGGGGCGCGATCGCGAGCAGGATGTCGGCCGGGTGGCCGAGGGCAAGCACCGCACGGGCGAGGGTTTCCTCGTCGTCGCTGCCATCGCCGGCAAAATTGCGGATCAGTATCCCGGCCAGCGCCGGACGCGGATGTTCGAACCCGTGCAGCAGGCGCCGGCTCATGCGAGCAGCATCCGCTTGGGCTTCGCCATCGGCGCACACCAGGATGCGGCCATTGTCGAGCAGGCAGGCCGTCAGTGCCTCAATGGCACCGGCCAGCGGCCCGGCCAGCACTTCGAGCACCTCCTGGCGGGCACGAATGCTGGCTTCAATCTGGGTGGTGAGACGGGCGACGAGATCCATGGAGAACAGACGGTTTCGATTGCGCGCGCGACATGCGAGCCGCCAAGTTTAGCCGAAGAAACTTCAGCGAGGGAGCCGGCGTTCGTGACTCGCGTCGCTCCTGCCCGTCGATGTTCCAGATTTTCGTCGGAGCGGCGCAAGCCGCGAACCGCAGTTGGCACGGTCGGACGAAATCAGCAATCATCCGCGTCGAAAGCTCCTTGCAGCCAGTGAAGTCGGCTGGGGTCGAGGTCGTCGAGCAGCACGGCATCGAAACGGCAGGGAGCGTGCGCATGGCGGCGACCGGCGCCTTGCAGCCACCAGCGTGCGGCGAGGATGATGCGTTGCTGTTTGCGTCGGGTGATGCTTTCTGCTGCCGAACTGAAGCGCGGATTGCGGCGCAGGCGGACTTCGACAAAGATAATGGTCCGGGCTGGATCCACACAGACCAGATCAATTTCGCCACCACGGCAGCGCACATTGCGTGCCAGCAGACGCAAGCCCTGCGCTTGCAGATGGCGGGCGGCGAGTTCTTCGGCGAGGGCGCCGATGGCTTGCGTCGGTGAGCCTGCTGGCCCGACAATGGCTGCCTGGTCTGCTGATGCCCGGTTGGTGCTTGCGGGCCTTGTCCCTGGTTTGCTCATCCGCTCCGGCGCCATGATGACCTCTCCCTGTCCTCGTTGTCCGAACTGATTGATCACCTGTGCGCCTGTGGCGCGTCTGCGAGCATGAATCTCATCGCCAGCCTTCAAGCCGCCCTGCCGGCGCAGCCTCTTTCCAGTACGCCGTCATTATATGTCGTCGCCACCCCGCTGGGAAACATCGCCGACATCAGCCTGCGTGCGCTGGCGCTGCTCGCGGCGGTTGATGTCATCGCTGC
Organism: Thauera sp.; assembly: GCA_034005275.1. Classification (GTDB taxonomy): domain Bacteria; phylum Pseudomonadota; class Gammaproteobacteria; order Burkholderiales; family Rhodocyclaceae; genus Thauera. Next base: position 48,083 of record JAVEVA010000005.1, read on the forward strand.
GGAAGACACCCGCCACAGCAAACGTCTGCTCGACGCCTATGGCGTGCGTACTCGCCTGCTCGCCGTTCATCAGCATAACGAGCAGGAAGCGGCGGGCGGGCTGATCGCGCTGCTGCAGGCCGGGCAGCACATCGCCCTCATCAGCGATGCCGGCACACCCGCCGTGTCCGACCCGGGAGGCAGAGTGGTGGCGCGCGTGCGGGCCGCCGGTTTCCCGGTGGTGCCGATTCCCGGGCCCTGTGCGGCGATTGCCGCGCTGTCGGCGGCCGGTTTTGCCGAAGGCGGTTTCCGCTTTGTCGGTTTTCTGCCGGCGCGGCCGGCGGCACGACGCAGCGTGCTGGAAAACTTGCGTGATGAAGCGGATGTGCTGGTGTTCTACGAAGCACCGCACCGGGTACGCGAAAGCGTCGCTGACCTGTGTGCTGTGTTCGGTGGCCAAAGCGGTGGCCAAAGCGGCGGCGAACGGGAACTGGTGGTGGCGCGCGAGCTGAGCAAGTTGCACGAGCAGATCGTGCGCCTGCCGCTCAACCAGGCGCTGGCCTGGTTTGACGCCGATACCAATCATTGCCGTGGCGAGTTTGTCCTGCTGGTCGAAGGCAAGCGGGCGCAGGAAGGCCTGGATGCCGAAGCCGAGCGGGTGTTGCGTCTGCTGTTGACTGAATTGCCGCTCAAGGGCGCAGTTGCGCTGGCGGCCGACATCTGCCGCCAGCCGCGCAAGCTGCTGTACGCCCGTGCGCTTGAGCTGCGTGAGGCAGGAGAAGCGGCGACAGAAGCCCTTGCCGAGCCCCCAAGCTGAGCGCCGAAGGCCTATAATCGGAGCCCCGGTTTGTGGAATGACTGACATGCAAGTGATCACGCTGATCCGCCCCGACGACTGGCACCTGCACGTGCGCGACGACGCTGCGCTGGCCGCCGTGGTGCCGCACACTGCGGCACGTTTTGGCCGGGCGCTGATCATGCCCAACCTGAAGCCGCCGGTCACCACCGTCGAACAGGCGCTCGATTATCGGCGCCGCATTCTTGCGGCGGCCGGGGAAGCCGATTTCCAGCCGCTGATGAGCCTGTATCTCACCGACAGCATCGATGTGGACGAGATCGACCGTGCGGCCGACTGCGAACACATCATCGCCGCCAAGCTCTATCCTGCGGGCGCGACCACCAATTCGGCCGCCGGCGTTACCGCCATCGAGAAAATCCATCCGGTGCTCGAGCGCATGGAAAAGCTCGGCCTGGTGCTCTGCGTCCATGGCGAAGCCACCGGTGGCGATGTGGACGTCTTTGACCGTGAGCGCATCTTCATCGAGCGCACCTTGTCGCCGCTCGTTCGCCGCTTCCCCGGCCTCAAGGTGGTGTTCGAACACATCACCACCGCCGAAGCGGCCCAATTCGTGCGCGCAGCGGGCAGTAATGTCGGTGCCACCGTCACTGCCCATCACCTGTTGCTCAACCGCAACGCCTTGTTCGACGGCGGCGTGCGCCCTCATCATTACTGCCTGCCGGTGCTCAAGCGCGAAACCCATCGCGAAGCGCTGCTTGCTGCAGTCACTTCCGGTCACGGTCGTTTCTTCCTCGGTACCGACTCGGCGCCGCATGCTCGCAGCACCAAGGAAGCCGATTGCGGTTGCGCCGGCTGCTACACCGCGCATGCCGGTATCGAGCTGTATGCCGAAGTCTTCGACCGTGCCGGCGCACTCGACAAGCTCGAAGCTTTTGCCAGCCTGAATGGCGCCGCCTTCTATGGTCTCGAGCCGAATCGCAGCACCATCACCCTCGAACGTCGCGACTGGCAAGTGCCTGCCGCCTACCCCTACCTGGGTGAAGATACCCTGGTGCCCTTGCGTGCCGGTGACAGCATCGCCTGGCAGCTGCAGCCCTGAGAGAGCGCCGATGAAAACAGCCCTGTCCCGCTTCTGCCGTCGCCACTGGCGCAAGATGCTCTTGCTGGCGGCCTTGCCGGTGCTGGCCGCCTGTGAAAACAGCGCGACTGCCTTCATGGTCGACGGCAAGGATCATGCGCTGATCCTGGTTCGTGAGCAGAAGACCTTCTGGGATGATGAGGTCAAGCAGGCGATCATCGTCTCGCGGCTGCCGCGCTGCCAGAAGCGGGTGACCATTCATCCGGGCAGCAGCCGACTGGTCGAGATCCGGGTTTATGAGGCGGGGGAAAATCTGTGGGCCTTGCATCAGGGTCGCGACTGGTATCTCGCCAGCACTCAGGTCTGTCAGGTGCAGGACTGGGACAATGCCGGCGATCAGCCGCCCGGTGGCTATGTTGGTCGTTTTGCGCTCAGTCAGGGGGAGCCGGTCTTCATCGCTGCAGAAGCCGAAGTGCGCTGAATTTTGCCGCGTGCCCGTTTCCCCGTCACGGAGCGCGTATAATCCGCAGCGGAAGTTCGCCAGGCAGTCGCTGCGCGCATTGCGCGTGGAGGAAAGTCCGGGCCCCGCAGAGCAGGATGCCGGTTAACGGCCGGGCGTCGTGAGGCGACGGAAAGTGCAACAGAGAGCAAACCGCCGATGGCTGCATGCGCAGCACAGGCAAGGGTGAAAGGGTGGCGCAGCAATGCGTGCCGGCCGCAGGCCGGCGGGTAAGAGCCCACCGCAGCGCTGGCAACAGTCGCTGGCACGGTAAACCCCATCCGGGGCAAGGCCAAATAGGGGAACATTGACGTGGCTCGCGTCGTTCCCGGGTAGGCTGCTAGAGCGCTGCGGTAACGCAGCGCCCAGATGAATGACTGCCCGCGGCCACCATGCAAATGGTGACCGTCGACAGAACCCGGCTTATCGGCGGACTTCCATTTTCCAACCCCCCTTTCAACGGTCCGACGGTCTCTTCCCAGATCCCCAGATCCCCAGAGCCGGCTGCAGTCGGAATCTGCGGAAAGGTCGGTGGACTGGACAGGGTCAGTCAGGGTGAGGAGCGCGGCCGGTCCACCGGCGATGTCTGTAGGGGTAGGCCTTGTGCCTACCCGGACCACGCCGCTGCCGGCTTGTGGGAGCGAATTCATTCGCGAACATTCCGTTGCCTGTGACGCCTTCGCGGATGAATCCCCTCCCACAAATTTTCTTGTTTACCCTGCCTGTTCCGCCACCACCATGCCGCTGTGGCGCAGCAGGGCGTCCACCGAAGGTTCGCGGCCGCGGAAAGCCTTGAAGGATTCCAGTGCCGGACGGCTGCCGCCAACAGCGAGAATTTCGCGCCAGAAACGGTCGCCGGTTGCCGGGTCGAGCAGACTGCCTTTGCCCTGACCAGCTTCTTCAAACGCGGCAAAAGCATCCGCCGACAGCACTTCCGCCCATTTGTAGCTGTAATAACCGGCGGCGTAACCACCGGCGAAAATGTGCGCAAAACTGTGCGGAAAACGGTGCCAGGCTGGCGGGGTGACCACCGCCACTTCGGCACGCACTTCAGCGAGAATCTTCATCACCGCATCGATATCCGCAGCTTGTGCATTGTCTTCCTCTTTCCCGCCCAGCTCACGGTGAATGCGCAGGTCGAACAGCGCGAATTCGAGCTGACGCACGGTCTGCATGCCGCTGTGGAAGTTCCTGGCGGCGATCATCTTGTCGTACAGCGCGCGCGGCAGGGCTTCACCGCTGTCCACATGGGCGGTCATGCCTTGCAGCACATCCCATTCCCAGCAGAAGTTTTCCATGAACTGGCTGGGCAGTTCGACCGCATCCCATTCGACGCCGTTGATGCCGGATACCGCAAGCTCGTCCACCCGGGTGAGCAGGTGATGCAGGCCGTGACCACACTCGTGGAACAGGGTGAGCACGTCATCGTGGGTGAAGGTCGCCGGTTTGCCATCCACCGGACCGGGGAAGTTGCATACCAGATAGGCGACGGGCGTGTTGCTGCCCCAGTGATCGCGGTGACGGCTGCGTGCCGAATCCATCCACGCGCCACCGCGCTTGGTGCTGCGCGCGTGCAGATCGAGGTAGAAGTGACCGACCAGCTCGCCTGCCTGCTCGATGCGGAAAAAACGCACGTCCGCATCCCACACCGGGGCCTGGTCAGGCAGGATGTCGACGCCATACAGGGTGCGAATGACGCGGAACAGGCCGTCGAGCACTTTGTGCTCGGGGAAATACTGCTTCACTTCCTGTTCAGAGTAGGCGTAGCGTGCCTGACGCAATTTCTCGGCAGCCCAGCCCACATCCCAGGGTTCAAGCTGCGTCAGGCCGAGCTGTTCGCTGGCGAACTGCTGCAGCTCGGCCAGATCGCGTTCGGCAAACGGTTTCGCCTTCGCCGCCAGCTCATGAAGAAAATCAAGCACTTCGGCGGCGCTGTCGGCCATTTTCGGCACCAGCGAAACTTCTGCGTAGTTGGGGTAGCCGAGCAGGGCGGCTTCTTCAGCGCGCAAGCTGAGGATGCGACCGATCAGCGGGCCGTTGTCGAGCTCGCTGGCACCCAGCTCGGAAGCGCGCGTGGCATGGGCGCGATACATGCGCGCGCGCAGTTCACGGTCGTCGGCGTATTGCATCACCGGCAGATAGGACGGCATCTGCAAGGTGAATTTCCAGCCCGGCCTGTCGTCAGCCGCTGCTGCCGCGCGTGCCGCCGCACAGGCATCGGCTGGCAGGCCGGCCAGCCCGGCTTCATCCATCACCCATTCGGCGTGGGCATTGGTGGCGTCGAGCAGATTTTCGGAGAATTTGGCTGCCAGCTGCGACTGCTCTTCCTGAATGGCCTGAAAACGCGGCTTGTCAGCGTCGGCCAGTTCGGCGCCGGAAAGGCGGAAATCGCGCAAGCTGTGTTCGATGATCCGTTGCCGCACCGGCGACAGGCTGGCGAAGGATGCGCTGGCGCGCAGCGCCTTGTATTTCTCGTACAGAGCGAGGTTCTGCCCCATTTCGGCATAGAAACGTGAGATTTCCGGCAGCATGGCGTTGTAGGCATCGCGCCACGGCGGCAGGTCGAGCACGCTGTGCAGGTGGCCGACCACGCCCCAGGCACGGCCGAGGCGTTCGCCGGCTTCTTCCATCGGGCTGATGAAGTTCTCCCAGTCCGGCGTGGCGGTGCTGGCGAGCAGGGTGTCGATCAGCTGGCGGTTGTCGGCGATCAGCTGGCTGATCGCCGGAGTGACGTGCTCGGGACGGATGTCGTCAAAGCGCGGCAGGGTGCTGAAATCGAGCAGGGGGTTGGAGCTGGAGTGGGTGTTGGAGTTGGAGTTGCTGTTCATCTTCTGTGGTGTCCGTGAAAAAAGTGGATCAGCTCAGGACTGATGCTCGCTGCCCGGTTGCCAGATGTTGCGACAACCGGTTTCGCGGATGAAAAAACTGGCGATCATGCCGATGGCCGCAGCAGCGGCCAGCAGGCCGATGCCATAGCGGAAGCTGCTCACCGCATACTGGCGCACGCCGTCGATCATGCTGCCATCCCAGCCCAGATCCATCAGCGCGCCGACCGTCGGCTGGAGCAGGGCGCCAGCGAGAAAACCGCCCATATTGGTGATGCTGGTGCTCATCCCCGACAGGTGGGGCGGATTGACTTCCTTGGCGCAGGCCCAGGACAGGGTGAAACTGGCGGTGCTCAGGCCCATGAGGGCAAACAGCGCAAAGCTGACGCCGATCGGCATGCGCACGCTGCTGACCCAGACCAGCCACAGTGCCACGCACAGTATCGAACTGATGATCAGCACTGGCTTGCGCTTGCCGATGCGGTCGGACAAGGTGCCGATGATCAGGCAGCCGACCGCAAAGGCGGCAAAATAAAGCGAAAGATGGTTGGCGGCCTGCACGCGCTCCATGCCATGCACCTGGGTCAGATACGGCATCGCCCACAGACCACCGAAGGCGAAGAAGCTGCCGGACAGACCGAAATTGACCAGCACTGCTGGCCAGGTGCGGCGGTTGCGCACCACCCCGAGCAGACCGCGCAGGATGGTGCTGCCGCTGATGCGGCTGCCGGGGGCGCTGCCCTGGTCGCGGATCAGCACCCAGGCGGCGATGGCGAGGATCACCGACAGCACGGCGGTACCGAAAAAGACCTCGCGCCAGCCGCTGCTTTGCGCCACGGCGGCCAGCGGACTGCCGGCAAGAATCGAGCCGAGATTGCCCAGCAACATCGAGATGCCGACCATGGTGGCGAAGCGGCTTTCGTCAAACCACAGCGCGATCAGCTTGAGCATCGCAATGAACACCACCGAAACGCCCAGACCGATCAGGGTGCGACCGATCAGCGCCATGCCCAGATCGGTCGACATGCCGAACAGCACGCTGCCGCCGGCGGCAACCAGTCCGCCCAGCAGCAGGATGCGGCGCGGACCGAGGGTGTCGACCAGGATGCCGGTCGGCACCTGCATGATGGTGTAGACGTAGAAATAGGTCGCGGCCAGCACGCCGAGCGAAGCAGCGCTGGTCTGGAAAGATTGCGCCAGATCCTGCGCGATCCCGGCTGGCGCGAAGCGGTGGAAGAAAGACAGCATGAAGGCGGCGATGACGACGCCAAGCGCGATCTTGCGGGTAGCGGGAGGAGCGGACATGGGTTTTCCTGGCAGACTGCCGCCCACCGTGGGCGGAGCAGCGCTCACGGCGGGAGTGAGAGGCGGATGCTTGTTATGGAGTGGCAGGCTTGGCCGGCAGCGGCTGACCTGTGAGACGCTGATAGGCTTCGCGGTATTTTTCTGCGGTGCGGGCGATCACTTCCGCCGGCAGGGAGGGGCCGGGTGCAGTCTTGTTCCAGTCGAGGGTTTCGAGATAGTCGCGCACGAACTGCTTGTCGAAGGACGGTGGGCTGCTGTCTGCGCGGTACTGGTCGGCAGGCCAGAAGCGCGAGGAATCCGGCGTCAGCGCTTCGTCGATCAAGTGCAGGGTACCCTGGCGGTCGATGCCGAACTCGAACTTGGTGTCGGCAATGATGATGCCGCGACTGGCGGCGTAGTCCGCCGCTTCGCTGTACAGCTGCAGCGCAGCGCGGCGTGCTTCTTCGGCCAGTGCCGCGCCGGTCTTGCCACTGTCGGCGAGTGCATCGGCCAGCATGCTTTCGCAGCGCGCTTCGGCCTGGGCAAACGAGATGTTCTCGTCGTGCTCGCCAGCCTCCGCTTTTGAGGAAGGCGTGAAGATCGGCGTCGGCAGCTTCGCCGCCTGTTTGAGCCCGGCCGGCAGCGCGATGCCGCAGATCGCGCCAGTGGCCTGATAGTCTTTCCAGCCCGAGCCGATCACATAGCCACGCACCACTGCTTCGATCGGCAGTGGAGTGAGGCGTTTCACCACCAGCGCCCGGCCGCGCACCTGGGCGCGCTCGTCGGCAGCAACCACGCTTTCCGGATCGATGCCGGTGAGTTGATTGGGCAGGATGTGGGCCAGGCGTCCGAACCAGAAATTGGCCAGCTCGACCAGCACCCGGCCTTTGTCCGGAATCGGGTCAGGCAGGATGACATCGAATGCCGACAGACGGTCGCTGGTGACGATGAGCAGCTTGTCTTCGTCGATGGCGTAGATGTCGCGCACCTTGCCGCGGGCAATGAGGGGCAGGCTGCGGATGGAAGTTTCGAACAGGGGGGAGGCCATGCCTGAAGCTCGCTGAGTTGACCAAAGGGGCAATTATAGAGGGATCG
>JAVEVA010000005.1:55741-83360 GCA_034005275.1 Thauera sp.
CTCGCCACCACCGATCCGCAGAAAATTCCGGTCACCGTGCTGTCGCGCTGCCTGCAGTTCAACCTCAAGCAGATGGCGCCCGCCCACATCCACCAGCATCTGAGTCACATCCTCGCTGCCGAGACGATCGCCTTCGAACCGGCCGCGCTCCATCACCTTGCCCAGGCCGCAGCCGGTTCGATGCGTGATGCGCTCTCCCTGCTTGATCAGGCGATCGCCCACGGTGGCGGCAAGGTCGAGGAAGCCCAGGTTGCCGCCATGCTCGGCATGGTGGGCGATGAGCACCTGCATGGTCTGCTCGATGCGCTGGCAGCAGGCGATGTGGCAGCGCTGATCGGCATTGCCGATGCGATGGAAGCGCGCAGCCTGTCGTTTGATGCCGCACTGCAAGGCCTGGCACGCTTGCTGCAACGCATCGCGCTCGCCCAGTACGCGCCGGCAGCCATCGCCGACGAACCGGCGCACGAACGCATTGTTGCGCATGCTGAGAGGTTTGATGCCGAGTTTCTTCAGCTGGCTTACCAGATTGCCATTCATGGGCGTGAAGAACTGAGCCTGGCACCGGATGAATACACCGGTTTCACCATGGCTTTGCTGCGCCTGCATGCTTTCCGGCCGGAACAGCCAGCCGCGCTCGGCAGTTCCGGCGTGGTGGCAGGCGGCAGTGGGCAGGCACGCACTTTGCCCGCGCCGACCGCACCGCAGGGCACGCCGGCGCCAGCCGCCGCTCCGCTGGCGAGCAGTCAGCCGACAGCTGCTGTTCCGGCGTCGGTGGCTGTGAGCCCGCCGCCGGCCGTGCAGTCGCCAGTCGTTCCCCCAGCTGTCCCGCCAACGCCTGCCGTTCCGCCCCCGCCCGCAGTCACGCCGCCACCGGCGGTCGCTACCGTGCCGACGCCGAAGCCCGATGAAGGCGGCAGTGATGTACCGCCCTGGGAGGAGCTGCCGCCTGAAGCCTATGGAGAATTCGCGGCCAGTTCGTCGCCCGTGCCGCCGGTTGCAGTGCCCGTGTCTGCAGCGCCGGTCGTCGCTCCGCCGGCCGCAGCTGTGGAGCCGCCGGCTGAACGCGACGCAAGCCTTCAGCCGGCACAGTCCGTTCAGTCCGTTCAGTCCGTCGTGACCGCCGACGCTGCGAAAGCGGCTGCTTCCGCCGCCGCAGTGCCATCGGCAGACCCCGCTGCGGCCGCGCAGGCAGTCCGGCTGTTTGCCGCAGGTGACTGGGCCGGGCTGATTCGCTGTGCCGGCCTGAGCGGCATGCAGCGCGAACTGGCCCAGCACTGTGCCTGGCAGGGGCTGGATGGCGAGGTGCTGCACTTGCAGCTCGCACCCGCTCACCGCCATCTGATTGATCTTGATCAGAGCCTGTCCATCCGCCTGCAGGAGCAACTGGCCAGTTTGTTGGCGCGTCCAGCGCTCAGGCTGCGGATCGAAGTGGCTGAGGCGATCGGTGAAACACCGGCCCAGCGTGCGGCCGAGGAGCGCCGCCAGCGTCAGCTCGCAGCGCAAGCGGCGCTCGAAGCCGATCCCTTCGTCCGCGAACTGCGTGCCCGTTTCGATGCTGCGCTGGTGGTCGACAGTATTCGTCCCTGTGTCGAACCGGCCTGAGCCGGCTCGACAGTTGTTGAATTTCTTTTTTACTGAACCATTTCTGGCAAGGAGTCGCACAGATGATGAAAGGCGGAATCGCCGGGCTGATGAAGCAGGCCCAGCAAATGCAGGAAAACATGAAGAAGATGCAGGACCAGCTCGCCAGCGTCGAGGTGGAAGGCGAGTCCGGCGCCGGGATGGTCAAGGTGCTGATGACCTGCAAGTACGATGTGCGCCGGGTCAGTATCGACGACGGGGTGATGGACGACAAGGAAATGCTTGAGGATCTGGTCGCCGCAGCGCTCAACGACGCGGTGCGCAAGGTCGAAAGCACCACCCAGGAAAAAATGTCCGGCTTTACCGCCGGCCTCAACCTGCCGCCGGGCATGAAGCTGCCGTTCTGAGGCAAGGCGGGGAGGGGGGATGAGGTCAGCCCGATGAGGCAAACGCAATGAGGAAAACCGACAAGGCCGCCGGCTCCAGTCTCGACGAACTGCTCGAAGCCTTGCGCTGCCTGCCCGGCGTCGGGCCGAAATCAGCCCAGCGCATGGCCTACCACCTGCTGCAGCGCGACCAGCGCGGCGCGGCGCGGTTGGCGCAGGCCATCGGCGCTGCGCTTGCCGTGCTGCGTCATTGCGAGCGCTGCAACGCCTTCAGCGAAGCCGCGCTGTGCACCCGCTGTGAAAATCCGCAGCGCGACCACAGCCAGCTGTGCATCGTCGAAACCCCGGCTGACCTGGCGATGGTCGAGCAGACTCAGGCCTATCACGGCCTGTATTACGTCCTCATGGGTCGCCTGTCGCCGCTCGACGGCATCGGTCCGCGCGAACTCGGCTTCGAACAGCTCATCGCGCGTGCGCTTGATGGCGTGGTCGAAGAGGTGATCCTCGCCACCAACTTCACCAACGAAGGCGAAGCCACTGCCCATGCGCTCGGCAGCGTGTTGACATCGCGCGGCCTGAAAGTCAGCCGCCTGTCGCGTGGCGTCCCGGTTGGCGGTGAGCTCGAATACGTCGACCCCGGCACCCTTGCCCAGGCCCTCAGCGAGCGTAGACGCCTCGGCTGAACCAGTTCGCCCATCCCTGACTGTGATCCGGGCAGGCACAAGGCCTGCCCCTACGACATCGCCGACGGCTTTGCCGCAGGTCTCCCCGCCCTGGGCGACTATCCTGTCCGACTCGCTGCGGATCGCCCTCTACGCTGCCGGCGCTTTCTCTGTGGGCTAGATTTCGATATAATCGGAAGGTTATTTGTATCCAGGTCTTTCATTTTCCTGCAGGGAAGAGGTCATGAGCGTTGATCAAAAGATGGACAGCAGTCGCCGCAGCCTGTTGCTGGCGACTTCCGCCGCCGGCGGTGCTGCCGCAGTGGCAACGGCAGTGCCGTTCGTTGCCAGTCTGACACCGTCAGAGCGGGCCAAGGCGGCCGGTGCCCCGGTCGAGGTGGATGTCAGCAAGCTGGCACCGGGCGAGATGATGACAGTGGAGTGGCGCGGCAAGCCGGTGTGGATCCTGCATCGCACCCCGGAAATGCTCGCTTCGCTCGATCAGTCCGAGCCCAAGCTGAGCGACCCCGCTTCGGATGTGGCATCGCAACAGCCTGCCTATGCGCAGAACAAGCACCGCTCGATCAAGCCGGAATACCTGGTCGCAGTCGGCATTTGCACCCACCTCGGCTGCTCGCCGTCGGAGAAATTCAAGCCCGGCAATGAAGGTGGCATGGGTGCGGACTGGCCGGGTGGCTTCCTCTGCCCTTGTCATGGCTCGGTGTTCGACCTCGCCGGTCGCGTCTACAAGAGCATGCCGGCGCCGACCAACCTCGAGATCCCCCCGCACCAATACCTCGCGGATTCCACCATTCTTGTTGGCGAAGACGGGAAGGCCTAAGCGATGACAAGCAAATCTCAAGCCGTGCTCAACTGGATCGACGAGCGTTTCCCGCTCACTTCGTCGATCAAGGGGCACCTCACTGAATACTACGCACCGAAGAACTTCAACTTCTGGTATTTCTTCGGTTCCCTGGCGCTGCTGGTACTGGTGATCCAGATCGTCACCGGCATCTTCCTGGTGATGCACTACAAGCCCGATGCCTCGCTCAACGCTTCCGGCGTGCCGGTGGCTTTCGCCAGTGTCGAGTACATCATGCGCGAAGTGCCCGGTGGGTGGCTGATCCGCTACCTGCACTCCACCGGTGCATCGGCCTTCTTCATCGTGGTCTACCTGCACATGTTCCGTGGCCTGCTCTACGGTTCCTACCGCAAACCGCGCGAGCTGATCTGGATCTTCGGCACGCTGATCTTCCTCGTGCTGATGGCCGAAGCCTTCATGGGCTATCTGCTACCCTGGGGGCAGATGTCCTTCTGGGGCGCACAGGTGATCGTCAACCTGTTCTCGGCGATCCCGGTCATCGGTCCCGACCTGTCGCTGGTGATTCGCGGTGACTACGTGGTGTCCGACGCCACTCTCAACCGCTTCTTCTCCTTCCACGTCATCGCCGTGCCGTTGGTGCTGATCGGCCTGGTCGCCGCGCACATCATTGCGCTGCACGAAGTGGGCTCGAACAACCCCGATGGGGTCGAGATCAAGAAGAAGAAAGACGCCAACGGTATCCCGCTCGACGGCATCCCCTTCCATCCTTACTACACCGTCAAGGATATCGTCGGCGTGATCGCCTTCCTGTTCTTCTTCAGTGCCGTGGTGTTCTTCGCGCCGGAAGGGGGTGGTTACTTCCTCGAGTTCAACAACTTCATCCCGGCTGACCCGCTGAAGACGCCGCCGCATATTGCGCCGGTGTGGTATTTCACCCCCTTCTACTCGGTGTTGCGCGCAGTGACCTATCCGCTGTTCGGTCTCGACGCCAAGTTCTGGGGCGTGGTGGCGATGGGCGCAGCCGTGGTGGTGATTGCCTTCCTGCCCTGGCTCGATCGCAGCCCGGTGAAGTCGATCCGCTACAAGGGCCCGATCTTCAAGTTCGCCCTGGTCGTGTTCGTGATCTGCTTCGTCATCCTCGGCTATCTGGGCGTGCTGCCGCCGACCCCGGGTCGTACCCTGGTGTCGCAGATCTGCTCCGTGCTGTACTTCGCTTTCTTCCTGCTGATGCCGTGGTACAGCAAGCTGGACAAGTGCAAGCCTGAACCGGAAAGGGTGACTTTCAAATGAGAACGCGCATGATCACATTCCTCAAGCGGGCCCTGGCAGTGCTGCTGCTTGCTCCCGCGCTCACGCTGGCGGCCGATGAATCGGTCAAGCTCGACCGCGCACCGGTCAGTACCGACCAGGCTGCGTTGCAGCATGGTGCCAAGCTGTTCGTCAACTACTGCCTGGGCTGTCACGCTGCGTCCTACGTGCGCTACAACCAGCTCGAGAACATCGGTCTCAGCGAGCAGCTGATTCGCGACAACCTGATGTTCACCGGCGACAAGGTCGGCGACCTGATGCGCATCCCGATGCGTCGTGCCGATGGTACGCGCTGGTTTGGCGCTGCGCCGCCCGACCTGTCGGTGATCGCCCGTTCGCGTGCTTCCGGCGATGGCAGCGGTGCCGACTGGCTGTACACCTATCTGCGCAACTTCTACCGCGATCACGATCGTCCCACTGGCTGGAACAACGTGATTTTCGAAAACGTCGGGATGCCGCACGCGCTGTGGGAGCTTCAAGGTGAACAGACCGCCACCGTGAGCACTGCCGCCGATGGCAGCAAGACCGTGGCGCTGGCGATCACCAAACCGGGCACGCTGCAGGCCGACGAGTACGACAAGGCGGTTGCCGACCTGGTCTCCTTCCTGGTGTGGATGGGCGAGCCGGTTGCCGAGAAGCGCAAGGCGATCGGCACTGCGGTGCTGATCTTCCTCGCCGGCTTCTTCGTGCTCGCGCTGGCACTCAAGAAGAACTACTGGAAGGATATTCATTGATTGAAATGCTGCAAGGGCGGCAGCCCGTCTGAGCATTTCTTCGCCTGCCGCACCACGCAGATCCTTGCGTGGTGCGCTTTCGTTTTGACTCCCCGGAGTGGCTAAATACCATGATGAATCTGTATTCCGGCACCACCGACCCCTTCAGTCACCGCTGCCGGATCGTCCTCTACGAAAAAGGCATGGACTTTGAAGTGATCGATGTCGATCTCTTCAACAAGCCTGAAGACATTGCCGTCATCAACCCCTACAACCGCGTGCCGGTGCTGGTCGACCGCGACCTCGTGCTTTACGAGTCGAACATCATCAACGAATACATTGATGAGCGTTTCCCGCATCCGCAGCTGATGCCACCAGACCCGATCATGCGTGCCCGTGCGCGTCAGCTGCTGCACACTTTCGAGCAGGAGCTGTTCACCCATCTCGAAGCACTCGAAGCCAACCAGAAAGGGGTGGAAAAAGTGCGCACCCACGTGCGTGACCATCTCACCCAGCTGGCGCCGATCTTCACCAAGCAGAAATACATGCTCGGCGAAGAGTTCTCGATGCTCGACGTCGCCATCGCCCCCTTGCTGTGGCGCCTCGAGCACTACGGCATCGAGCTGCCCAAGGCTGCTGCCGCACTGATGAAGTACGCTGAACGGATCTTCAGCCGTCAGGGCTTCATCGACGCGCTCACTCCTTCCGAAAAAGTGATGCGACGCTGAGACCGGAATGACGACTGTTTCAACCAAGCCGTACCTGTTGCGCGCAATCTGGGAGTGGTGCGTCGATCAGGGCTTCACTCCCTATCTCGCCGCCCGGGTCGATGGCCAGACCCGGGTGCCGCCCGGTTATGCGCGAGACGGCCAGATCGTGCTCAACCTGTCGCCGGATGCCACCGGCCAACTGCAGATGAGCAATGACTACATCGACTTCCAGGCGCGCTTTGGTGGCGTCGCCCACAGCCTGTCGATTCCGGTCGATAACGTGATGGCCATCTACGCACGCGAGAACGGTCAAGGCATGGCGTTCGAGATTTTCGCCGAAGAAGAAGGCGATTTTGCCGAAGATGAGTCAGGCGGCGACGCTGCGCTCGGCGGTCTGCACCTGTTGCTCGATCAGAGTGAAGCCGGCAGCAGCGACAGTGCCCAGGATGCGCAGGCAGGGGAAGGCGACGATGGTGATCCTGACGCCCCCGTGTCGCCCCGTCCCAGGCGCGGTCGCCCCAAACTGACGGTGGTGAAGTGAGGTGAACGGATGAGCACTCTTGAGTGGAGCGCACAGCTTGAAAACGGGCTGGCGCGCATGGATCAGACTCATCGTGAATTCGTTGAGCTTTATCAGCAGCTTGCCGCTGCCGAAGGCGAGGCGCTGCTGCCGGCTTTCGACGAGTTTGTCAGCCACACCGAAGCCCATTTCGCCCAGGAAAACCGCTGGATGGCGGCGGTGGACTTCCCCGGCTGTCACCGTGGGGAACACGACCGCGTGCTCGCCGTGTTGCATGACATCCGCAAGCGTGTTGCCAATGGCGACCTGTTCTTCGCCCGCCGCCTGATCCAGGAATTACCCGCCTGGTTCGAGAATCACACCAATGGCATGGATGCGGCGCTCGCCTTCCATCTCAACAGCATCGGTTACGACGTCGAGCTGGAAGCTTTCCGGGAACCCGATGGCGCAGCCAAAGCTGCGGGCAAAGGCTGTGCCTGCGCAGTGCTGACCGCCGAACAGCCAAATCTCGCGTAGGGGCAGGCCTTGTGCCTGCCCTGACGGCACCACCACACCACACAGGGCGGCCACAACCGACCCTGTAGCCCGGATAAGCGCAGCGCATCCGGGAAAACCCTCACCAACGCTTGCGCACATGACCACCGGCTTCAGCGCAACAGCGGATAGGCCAGGGTGCAGACCTCGCCCAGCATCAGCTGGCGCAAGGCCAGCGCCGAGCCGCAGGCCAGCGTCCATCCCAGACTGCCGTGACCGGTGTTGAGCCACAGATTGGGCGCCGGTCCCCGGCCGATGAGCGCCAGATTGTCCGGTCGTGCCGGCCGCAGCCCGGTCCACGGCTCAGCCTGGTCCAGCTCAAGCTGATCGGGGAAATTCTGCTCCGCCCACCAGCGCAGCGGCGCCAGCCGTTCCGCTCGCAGTCCAGTGTCAAAACCGTTCAGCTCGGCGGTGCCGGCAATGCGCACGCTGTCGCCCAGTCGTGAGCAGACGATGCGTCGTGCCTCGTCAGTCAGGCTGCATTGCACACCGCGGGCCGGATCGCGCAAGGGCAGGGTGAGCGAATAGCCTTTGAGCGGATAGATCAGGCTGCGCATCCCCAGCGCATTCAGCAGGCGGCCGCTTTCACTCGCCGCGCACAGCACGTAGCCATCCGCGCGCAGTTCGACTTTTTCGCCTTTGCTGCGGCCTTGCAGATGGTCGATCGGCCCCTCTGCCGCACTGCCGGCGCGCACCAGGCGGCTGATTTCAGTGCTGAAGCGAAACTCCACGCCCTCGGTCTGCAGCCGCGCGGCCAGCTGTTGGGTGAATACGCGGGCATTGCCCGACAGATCTTCCGCCGCGTGAATGCCGCCGACCAGCGGCAAGCGACGTTCGGCCAGCGCCGGTTCGAGGCGCCGGCAGCCCTCGCCATCGAGCAACCGGGTGGTAATGCCGAGCCGCTGCAGCGCTTCACAGCGCGTCGCAGCAGCGAGCAAGGCTGGCGCGCTGGCAAACAGGTGCAGGATGCCGTGCTGGCGCTGCTGATAAGCGAGCTCAAGTTCGGCGCTGAGCGCCAGCAGCTCGGCACGGCTGCTGATCGCCAGCGCGGCAGTGGCTGCCGTGTTGCGGGTACTGCGTGCCGGCAGACATTCAAGCAGAAAGCGCAGCGCCCAGCGCCATTGATCGGGGTCGGCGCGCAGACGGAATTTCAGCGGGGCATCACTGCGGCCGAGCCAGCGCAGGATGTTGCCCGGCGCATGCGGATTGGCCCACGGCTCAGGATGACTGACCGAAATCTGGCCGCCATTGGCAAAGCTGGTTTCCAGCCCGGCCGCCGGCTGACGGTCGACGACCGTCACTTCAACACCGGCGCGGTGCAGATACCAGGCCGTGGTGACGCCGATCACACCGGCGCCAAGTACCAGGACACGCATGGCAGAACATTGCTGAGAAGGGCCGACATGATAGCGCCGTCAGCGTGATCCCATCTACGCCCCGGCCATGTGGCACCGAGACTCGACGCCATTTGTGAGTGTCGGGTTGCACGGCTCAATTTTGTGGGAGCGGATTTATCCGCGAAAAATCAAGCCAGATGCCAGGTTTCAGATTGGCCGTTCGCGAATCAATTCGCTCCCACAGTTCTGCCTTCCCATATCGCCCAGCGTCTCCTGCACGCCAAGCCCCCATCGTTCAGAGATGGCCTCATTTTTCCTGGCGACCGCCGGTAAACGTGCGTCTTTGCCGTGGACGCGGGATAATCACCGCTGTGCCTTCATTCGCTGGAGTTCTTCATGCGTCGTGTCTCCCTTTCCCAGTTCCTCATCGAGCAGCAGCGCGCTGGTCGGGTCACTGCCGATTTGCGTCTGCTGATCGAAGTGGTCGCACGCTCGATCAAGGCGATCAGCGTCAACATCAACAAGGGAGCGATCGCCGGCCTGCTCGGCGAAGCGGGCAGCGACAACATCCAGGGCGAAGCGCAGAAGAAGCTCGACGTGATTGCCAACGAGATTCTGCTGCAGGCCAATGAATGGGGCGGCCACCTCGCGGCGATGGCCTCGGAAGAAGTCGAGCACGTCCATCACATTCCTTTCGACTACCCCAAGGGCGGTTACCTGCTGCTGTTCGACCCGCTCGACGGCTCGTCCAACATCGACGTCAACGTCTCGGTCGGCACCATCTTCTCGGTGCTCAAGATGCCGAGCGACGGCCGTGAGGTCGATGAAAGCTGCTTTCTCCAGCCCGGTACCGAGCAGGCGGCCGCTGGCTATGCGATCTATGGCCCGTCGACCCAGCTGGTGCTGACTGTCGGCAACGGGGTTCATGGCTTCACTCTCGATCGAGAAATGGGCGGCTTCGTCTATACCCATCCTTTCATGACCATCCCGGTCGAAACGCGCGAATACGCCATCAACACTTCCAACCAGCGCTTCTGGGAAGAGCCGGTGCAGCGCTACGTCGCCGAGCTGGTCGCCGGCGCCAGCGGTCCGCGCGGCGTGGACTTCAACATGCGCTGGGTGGCGTCGATGGTCTCCGACGTCCACCGCATCATGACCCGCGGCGGCATCTTCATGTACCCGATGGACGACAAATGCCGCGCCCAGGGCGGCAAGCTGCGGCTGATGTACGAAGCCAACCCGATGGCGATGCTGGTCGAACAGGCCGGCGGTGCCGCCACCACCGGCCGCGAGCGCATCCTCGATCTGCAGCCGGGCGAGCTGCATCAGCGCGTGCCGGTGATTCTCGGCTCCAGCGCCGAAGTCGAGCGCGTCACCCGCTACCACCTGGAGGCCTGATTGTCGGTCGGACTGTTTCGCACGGGCCCAGCTTCAGCGCTGATTCGCCAGCTGCTCCGCGTCGCCTGCGTGTTGCTGTGCGTTGCCGGTCTTGCCATACCGGCGCTGGCCGCCGGCAAGCTGGCGGTCAGCCTCGAATTTGAGGATGCCAGCGGCACAGCGCTCAAGGACGGGGCCGCAGATGAGCTGCGCGCCCTGCTCAAGGCCCACGTCCACCTGCTCGGCAAGGAAGTCGGCGAAGCGCCGGCGCTGGCTGCCGAGCGCAATGCGATGGTGCGTCGCGCCCAGCGCGAAGTCAGTCAATTGTTGGCGACCGTCGGCTATTTCAGCGCCGAGAGCACGGTCGACACCAGCCAGGTCGGTCAGTGGCAGTTGCGTGTCCAGCCCGGGCCGCAGACCACCGTTGCTGCAGTCGAGCTTCAATTCGACGGCGAGGTCAGCCAGGCGACCGATCTGCCGGCCGCCTTGCAGCCCGCTCAGCTGCGCGCTGGCTGGCAGCTGCCGGTCGGCGCCGCTTTTCAGCAAAGCGCCTGGGATGGCGCCAAGCAGGCAGTGCTTGATACCCTCGGCGAACGCCGTTTTGCCGCCGCCCGCATCGTCAGCAGCAGCGCGCGTGTCGACCCGGCCAGCGCCACCGCCAGGCTGAGCGTGCGCTTTGACAGCGGCCCGGCTTTCCGTCTCGGTGAGCTGCAGGTCGACGGCCTGCAGGATCTGCCTGACGATCTGGTCGCGCGCTACAGCCGGCTCGAAGTGGGTGACCTCTACGACCGCGAACGCCTGCTTGCCTTCCAGACCAGCTTGCAGAACACGCCTTATTTCGCTTCGGTGATTGTCGACATCGAACGCGACCCGGCGCTGGCGGCTGCGGTGCCGGTACGGGTGCATGTCACCGAAGCCAAACCCAAATATCTTGGCGCCGGCATCGGCATGTCGACCAACACCGGCTTCCGCGTCGAAGGCAGCTACCGCAACGTCAATTTCCTGCACCGGGCGTGGGAATTGTCCACCGGCCTGCGCTTCGAGCAGAAGCGCCAGCTTGCCTATGCCGACATTCTGCTGCCGCCTGCCGGGCGCGATCGTGACAGCTTCGGCTTCATGATGGACAACAGCGACCTCGAAGGCCTCAAGATTACCAGCCAGACGCTCGGCGCTACCCGCACCACCACCCGTGGCGACATCGAAACCCAGCTCAATCTGCGCTATCAGCATGAAGGCCTGCAGCCCAAAGGCGGCGAGAAACGCAGCCAGAACACCCTCAGCCTCAACTGGAGCTGGACCCAGCGCAAGGTCGACGACCTGCTCGACCCGCGCGCCGGCTACGTGCTCCAGGTCCAGTTCGGCGGCGGCACCGAGTCGCTGATCGCCGAACGCGACTTCTTCCGCAGCCACGGCCGTCTGGTGCGCTACCTGCCGGTCGGTGAGCGCGATGTCCTCATCCTGCGTGGCGAAGCCGGCATCACCCTGGCCGACAGCCGTGAAGGTGTGCCGCAGGACTTCCTGTTCCGCACCGGCGGCGCGCAGACCGTGCGCGGCTATGCTTACCAGAGCCTGGGCGTCAAGGAAGGCCGTGCCACCGTCGGCGGTCGCTACCTGGCTGTTGCCAGCGCCGAATACGTGCGCTGGTTCCGTCCCGACTGGGGCATCGCCAGCTTCATCGATGCCGGCGACGCCGCCGACTCACGCACCGACTTCGACCTGCGCACCGGCTACGGCCTCGGCGCCCGCTGGCGCAGCCCCGCCGGCCCGATCGCCCTTGACCTCGCCTGGGCTCACGACGAACAGCGGCTCCGCCTCCATTTCGGCGTCGCCATGGCTTTCTGAATTTCCTCCGCCATCGCCAGATCCCCCTCGCGCCGCCTGATTTTCCGTAGGGGCGACCCTCGTGGTCGCCCTGTCCGGGCAACCGCAGGCGTCCGGGCAGGCACAAGGCCTGCCCCTACGGCGGAACTCCACGATATCGCCGGCGGACTGGCTGCGGACCACCCCGTGCGTAGGGGCGACCCTTGTGGTCGCCCTGTCCGATCAATCGCCAACCTGGGCCGACACAAATTCTACCCCACTGCCCGTGGCCGCCCATACCACCTGAAGGCCTCCAGCACCTCTGTCATTTCCCCGGCGCTCAACAAGGCCGGCGGTCCCAGCTGCAAGGTCCGCCAGTACTGCGCACACAGAGTCTCCAGCTCGATCGCCAGTGCCAGCGCCTGAGCACCGTTGTGGCCATGTACTACCATGCCATGATTGGCCAGCAGGCAGGCGTTGCGCCCTGCGAGCGCTTCGACTGCGGCGGCCGACAGCGCCGCGCTGCCGAACAGGTGATACGGCGCACAGCGCACGCTGTCGCCACCAAAACGGGCGATCATGTAATGAAATGGTGGAATGTCCTGACGCTGGCAGGCGAGGGCGGTGGCAAACGGCGAATGCGCATGCAGCACCGCCCCTGCGTTGGCGCAGGCCAGATAAAGATCGCGGTGCAATTGCCATTCCGACGAAGGCGCCCGCTGCCCGCTGGCCGCGCCGTCGGCCGCGACCACCACCAGATCCTCCGGTCCGCATTGTCCGGCTGCCAGCCCGCTTGGCGTCACCAGCATCAACAGACTTTCCTCTGCGGCACTCAGCCGCAAGCTGGCATTGCCGGCGGTGCCGACATTCAGCCCGCTGCGCTCCATTTCAAGGGCAATTTCCAGCAGTTCGCTGCGTTGCGCTGTACTGGCGAGCGCCGGATCAGGTCTGTTGCTCATCACGCACTCGCATACGCTGCTTGCAGCTCGGCTGGTGCAATGCAGCCACGTTCGGTGATGATCGCCTTGATCAGCGCCGCTGGCGTGACGTCGAACGCCGGATTGAGCGCCGGTGTCCCGGCCGCCGCTTGTCGCAGGGTGGCCGGCTTTCCGTCCTCATTCAGCC
This sequence comes from Thauera sp., assembly GCA_034005275.1. Classification (GTDB taxonomy): domain Bacteria; phylum Pseudomonadota; class Gammaproteobacteria; order Burkholderiales; family Rhodocyclaceae; genus Thauera. The sequence continues at coordinate 68,618 of JAVEVA010000005.1, forward strand.
CGTTCAGCAAACACAACTCCTCGCTGCCGCGATCCTCGATCACGATCTCCGCACCGCTCGCACAGGCAAAATCCAGCGTCGACTGCGGCGCGGCAATATAAAACGGCACCCCATGCGCCTGCGCTGCCAACGCTTTCAGATAGGTGCCGACCTTGTTGGCGCTGTCGCCATTGGCAGCAATGCGGTCGGCGCCGGTGATCACCACATCCACCTCCCCACGCTGCAGCAGCAGTCCGGCGGCATTGTCGGCAATCAGTTGATACGGCACTTCAGCCTGTGCCAGCTCCCAGGCGGTCAGCAGACCCTGGTTGCGCGGCCGAGTCTCGCTCACCAGCACCTCAAGGGCGATGCCGGCCTGATGGGCGGCATACACCGGCGCCAGCGCCGTTCCCGCGCCGCAAGTCGCCACCCAGCCGGCATTGCAGTGGGTCATCACCCGCAGCGGTCGCGTGCGCTGCGCTGCCAGCTGGGTGAACAGCTGCAGCCCATGCTCACCGATCGCCGCACAAGTCGCCGCATCTTCCGTGCAGATTGCCTCGGCTTCCGCCCACGCCGCTTCCGCGCGTGTCGCCGCCGGCAGCGGCCGCAGACAGTTCTCCAGCCGCGCCAGCGCCCAGTGCAGATTGACCGCCGTCGGCCGCGTCGCCCCCAGTCGCGCCAGCGCCGCCGCCAGCGCTTCATCACCCGCCCCACTGCGCGCCATCGCCAGCGCCACCCCGTACGCCGCCGTCGCTCCAATCAAGGGTGCTCCGCGGACCTGCATGCTGCGGATTGCATGCGCCACCGCCGCAACATCGGACAGCGTGACAAATTCGCAACGAAACGGCAGCGCCGTCTGGTCAAGGATCACGATGCGGTCACCTTCACGGCGCAGCACCGGCACAGGCTGAATGAACATGGCAGAACAGGAAAAAGTTGCTCAACAGCCGCCATTGTCGCAAAGATCCGCCCCGACCTGCGCGGTGTCGATGCCCCCGTGGTCGTCCTGTCTGCCCCGCCGCCGACCGTGCGTAGGGGCGACCCATGTGGTCGCCCTGTCCGACACGCCGCCGTCGTCAGGGCAGGAGCAGGGTCTGACCCTGGCCATCCCGCAGGCGCCCCCTCCACCCCATGCTAGAATTTTGCCTTCAACACTGCCGGCCTGCCGGTGCGGGAGACCGTCGCGTGCGCACCCTGATTTTCCTCATCCTGCTGATCTTCGCCCTGTGGTGGTTGCAGCGCACGCTTGCCCGTCTCAAGAGCGCTGCCGCCGAACGCGCCCGCGCCCGCGAGCTGGCTGCCCAGGAACAGCAACGGATCGAACCGATGCGCGAATGTGCCTATTGCGGCGTCAATATTCCCGACACCGAAGCGATTGCCGACGGCCGCCACTTCTATTGCTGCGACAGTCATCGCCGGGCGGGGCCGGGGGCCGGGTGACATGAAGGCAGTGGTCTCGGCCAGCGAGCGGGCACGCCGCCGGTCCCTGCACCTGTTCAACCTGTTCCGGCTGCTGATCGCCGGGCTGTTTGCCGTCGTCGGCCGTGATCTCGGTCTCGGCAATGAAGCTCCGCTGCTGTTCCGCGTCGTCAGCTTCGTCTACCTCGGTCTCACTCTGGTTCTCGGTTTCCGCGAGCTCAGCGTGCGCTGGGGTGCGGCGCGGGTGCTCAGCCTGCTGGCGGTGGTCGATGTGCTGGCCCTGTCGCTGATGATGTTGACCAGCGGTGGCTATCCGAGCGGCATTCCGGTGCTGATGATGGTGATGCTCGCCGGTGTCAGCCTGGTGGCCGAAAGTCGCATGGTGCTGTTCTTTGCCGCGCTCGCTACCCTGTTCATGCTTGGCGAGAACCTCTGGCGCTTGCTGCTGCGTGGCGAAAGCATCGATTTCCTCAAGGTCGGCTTCTGGTGCATCGGCTTTTTCGGCGTCGCGATCATCGCCCGCCTGCTCGCCTCGCGCGCCGAAACCAGCGCCGAACTTGCCGAAGAACGCGGCGAAGCACTGGTGCAGCAGCAGGCGCTCAACGAGCGCATCATCCGTGACATGGCCGATGGCGTGGTGGTCACCCGCCGCGATGGCCACATCCGTCATTTCAACCCCCAGGCCGCAGCGCTGCTCGGTCTCGAAGCGGAGCACAAGCTGCAGGGGCTGAGTCTGTTCGACCTCGACTCCGGTTTTGCCAGCCTGTTCGACGGCGCGGCCCAGTCGGATGAAGCTCCCCGCCTGCTGCGCCTCGGCGCTGGCGGGCGCCTGCTGCGCTGCCGGGTGGTCGATAGCGAACAGCACGGCGTGCGCAGCCCCGAAGTGGTGATCTACCTCACCGATTTCGAGGAAATCCAGCACAAGCTGCAGCGCGACAAGCTCGCTGCCCTCGGTCGCCTGACTGCCAGCATGGCCCACGAAGTGCGCAATCCGCTGTCGGCGGTTGCTCAGGCCGCCGAACTGCTCGAAGACGAAAAGCGGCTCGAATCCCGCACCCGCCTGCTGCGCATCATCCATGACAACACCCACCGCATCGAGCGCCTGATCCGTGACGTGCTGGCTCTCGGTCGGCGCGAGCAGGGCTTTCCCGAAACCGTAATGCTGGAAGAGTTCATCGCCGAGTTGATCGAAGAGCGCATCTTCCGCGAACCAGCCGAAGCCGGGCTTTACCAGATCGAGCCGTTGAACGGCCTCAGCCTCGCCATCGACCGCGCCCATCTCCACCAGATCGTCGACAACCTGCTTACCAATGCCGCCCGTCATTGCTCACGGGCGCCGGGCTCGGTGCGCATTCACGCCCAGGTACTCGGTGCCGGCCAGCTTGCCCTCCATGTTCACGATGACGGCCCAGGGCTGGACGACACCGTGCGCCAGCATCTGTTCGAACCTTTCTTCACCACCTACAGCAAGGGCACCGGCCTTGGCCTCTACGTCGCCCGCCAGCTCGCCGAAGCCAATGACGTCCGCCTCGAACTGGCTGACAGCGCCACCGGCGCCGATTTTGTCCTGTATGGACGACAACAGGCATGAGGACGCGATGACCAGCTCAACACTTCCCCCGGAAAATGCTGCGGAACGGCGCCGGACGGCTCCGGTGACCGATGTCCTCATCGTTGATGACGAAGACGACATCCGTGAGCTGATCGAAATGTCCCTGCTGCGCATGGGCCTCGGCGCCGAGGGTGCCGGCACGGTCGCCGAAGCGCGCGCATTGCTCGCCAGCCGGCGTTACCGGCTGTGTCTCACCGACATGCGCCTGCCGGATGGCGACGGCCTCGAGCTGGTCGAATACATCCAGCAAGCTCACCCGGGCCTGCCGGTGGCGGTAATCACTGCTTTTGCCAGCGTCGACACCGCCATCCGCGCCCTCAAGCTCGGTGCTTTCGACTTCGTCACCAAGCCGATCGAATTCAAGGTGTTGCGCGAACTGATCCAGCACGCCCTCAAGCTCGAACCCGAGTCAGCTCCGTCCGCCGCCGCTGCAGAGAGCGGCCGCGAGCTGATCGGCGCCTCGCCGGCCTTCGTCGAGCTCTGCGCCCAGGCCGAAAAACTTGCCCGCACCCAGGCGCCGGTGTTCATCCTTGGCGAATCCGGCACCGGCAAGGAAGTCATCGCCCGCTTCATCCATCAGCGCAGCACCCGCGCTGCCGGTCCTTTCGTGCCGGTCAACTGCGGCGCGATCTCGCCCGAGCTGATGGAAAGCGAATTCTTCGGCCATCGCAAGGGCAGCTTCACCGGCGCCAGCAGCGACCGCGAAGGCCTGTTCCAGGCAGCGCGCGGCGGCACCCTGTTTCTCGATGAAATCGGTGAACTGCCGCTCGCCATGCAGGTCAAGCTGCTGCGCGCCCTGCAGGAGCGTGCCGTGCGCGCCGTTGGCGGCCGCGAAGAAGAAGCGGTCGATGTGCGCATCCTCTCCGCCTCCCACCAGGATCTCGCCCGCCTGGTTGAACAGGGCCGCTTCCGTCAGGATCTGTTCTTCCGCATCAACGTCATCAACCTGCGCCTGCCCCCTCTACGCGAACGTAGCGCCGACATCGAACTGCTCGCCGCCCACATCCTGCAGCGCCTCGGCGAACGTGAGCAGCGCCGCATGCCTGTCCTCAGCCCTGCCGCGCTCGCCGCCTTGCAGGCCTACGCCTTCCCCGGCAACGTGCGCGAACTCGAAAACCTGCTCGAACGCGCCTGCGCCCTGTGCGAAAGCAGCACCATCAGCGTCGACGACCTCGGTCTTGAGCCGTCCTCAGTGCAGTTTTCAGTGTCATCCTCAGTGTCATCCTCTGTACCGTCTTCGGTGCCACTCTTCGCCCCGGTCCCGACATCACCTGCTGCCATCGTCAGCTCCCCAATCCTGCCCGCCACCGCCCCGGGCGAAGCCGAAATCACCGCCGCCGCCCTGGCTCTCGGCCTCAGTCCCCGCCAGCTCCGTTATCGTCTGCGCAAGTGGAATATCCTCTGAAGTCTGGTCAGAACCAATCAATTGAGCGCGCTGGAATGACTGCAAGCCGCCAATTTTCGCGCCTGGCGGTGACAGATATGTAAAAATCCTGCCCTGATCAAACTTCATATAGGAGATGCTGTACAATCGCGCTCCTCATGAAGCAAAGTCTGCGTCTCCGTCTCGATACCTCGCCTGAACAGCAGGCCCGCCTGCTCGCCTTGCAAGCCGCTTTTGCGCGGGTGTGCAATGCGCTGGCGCCGCTGGTGCAGGAGACGCGCTGCTGGAACCGGGTTGCCTTGCATCACATGAGCTATCGCCAGCTGCGTGAGCAGTTTCCCGAGATCGGTTCGCAGATGGTGTGCAACGCGATCTATTCCGTCTCCCGCGCCAGCCGGCTGGTGTATCAGCACCCGCAAAGCCCGTTCAATGTTGCCCGTCTCGGCGAAGGCAAGCTGCCGTTGCTGCGCTTTGCTGACAGCTGCCCGGTGTATTTCGATCGCCATACCCTGAGCCTCAAGAACAGCCTGCTGTCGATGTACACCCTCGATGGCCGCATGCGCTTCCAGCTTCAGCTCGACGCTGCCGCCGAGCAGGCTTTTCATGAGCAGAAGCTGCGCGAAATCGTCCTTGCCCGTGAGCAGGATGGCGGTTTTGCCCTGCGTTTCAGTTTTGCCGACGCTGAGTCTCCGGGGCCGTCCCCGGCGCCGTCCGCTGCTGCCGAAGCGGCTGCCCATGAAGCTGAACAGCAGCTTCCCGCTTATCTCATGGTTGAAGAGACCGCATGAAACCAAACAAGACCAACAACCAACCCGGCGAGCTGGAAACCGCTGTCCGCAGTCTGAAGCCGTATTACTGGCGCAGCTTCCGTTTCGCGCTCATCGGTGCCTTGCTGATTCTGGCGCCCACCGCCTACATGTTTGAAGTCTATGACCGCGTGGTCAATAGCCGCAGCTACATGACGCTTGCCATGCTCACCCTGGTGGTGGTGCTGGCCTACATCGTCATGCAGGTGCTCGACTGGGCGCGCAGCGAGACCATGCGCGAAGCAGGACAGGTGCTCGATCGCCAGCTGGCGCCGCGCGTTTTCCAGGCGATGTACGAGTCCAACCTGCGCCGCCTCGGCCCGCCGAGCGTGCAGCCGATGAATGACTTTCGCAGCGTGCGCGACTTTCTTCACCATCCGGTGCTGGGCGCGGTGATGGAATCGCCAGTGTCACTGGTTTTCCTGTTGCTGCTGTTCATGCTCAGCCCTTATCTGGGCTGGGCGGCGATTGCCGGCGCCGTGGTGCAGGTGACCCTGACCTGGTTCAATGAACGCAGCACCAATCCACCGCTGGTGGCCGCCAATCGCGCGTCGATTGCTGCCCAGCAATATGCCGATGGTTCGCTGCGCAATGCCGAAGTGATCGAAGCGATGGGCATGCTGCCGCACATCCATCGCCGCTGGGTGGAAAAACAGCATGAATTCCTCGGCCTGCAGGCAGAAGCTTCCGACAAGGCCGGCGCTTTCCAGGCGGGCAGCAAGTTCGTCCAGACCACCATGGGTTCGCTGCTGCTCGGTCTTGGCGGCTGGTTGATCCTGCGTGATGCGCTCGCTGGCGGCGCCGGGATGATGATCGTCGGCTCGGTGCTGGGCGGACGCATGCTGGCGCCGCTGGTGCAGCTGGTCAGCCAGTGGCGGGCAGTGATCAATGTGCGCGACGCCTGGGGCCGGCTCGACCAGTTGCTCGCCCAGCTGCCGGCACGCGAACCGGCGATGCCGCTGCCGGCACCACGTGGCCTGCTGGCGGTGGAGAACCTGATTGGTGGTGCGCCGGGCAGCACCACCCCCATCCTGCGCGGGATCAATTTCACTCTCCAGCCCGGCCAGGCGGTGGCAGTGGTCGGCCCTTCCGCTGCCGGCAAGACCAGTCTGGCGCGCTTTCTGGTCGGCCTGTGGCCGGCGCTGAGTGGCAAGGTCAGGCTCGATGGGGCCGACGTATTTGCCTGGGACAAGCTCGAACTGGGCCCTCATGTCGGTTATCTGCCGCAAGGGGTCGAATTGCTCGAAGGCAGCGTGGCAGAAAACATCGCCCGCTTCGGCGAAGTCGATCGTGACAAAGTCGAAGCTGCCGCCCGGCTGGTTGGCGTGCACGATTTCATCCTCAGTCTGCCGCAAGGCTATGACAGTCCGGTCGGCCGCGATGGTGCGATGCTTTCCGGCGGCCAGCGTCAGCGCATCGCCCTGGCACGTGCGCTGTATGACGAGCCAGCTTTCGTCGTCCTCGACGAGCCCAACTCCAGCCTCGACGAAAACGGTGATGCAGCGCTCAACGCGGCGATTGCCAGCCTCAAGCAGCGCGGCACCACTTTCGTCATCATCACTCACCGCACCAGCGTGCTCGCCATTGCGGACCACATGCTGTTGCTGCGCGACGGCAATCAGCAGGCTTTCGGCCCGCGTGATCAGGTGCTGGCGGCACTCAACCAGGCTGCTCAGCAGGCCCAGGGTGCCGCGCAGCCGGTCGCGCGTCCGGCGCTCAGCCCGGCTGCCTGATCCCTGACTTCTGATCTCTGACCCTCATGGCATCTTCCTCTTTTTTCCGCCGCAGCGAACTGGCGGCCGCGCTCTACGAATTCCGGCGTGAGTTTCTCATCGTCGGCCTGTTCAGCATGGTGGCCAACGTGCTCATGCTCGCGCCCACGCTTTACATGCTGCAGCTCTACGATCGCGTGCTGATGAGCCGCAGCGAGCTCACCTTGCTGGTGGTGTCGCTGATCACCCTGTTCCTGTTTGCAGTGATGGCGCTGGCCGAATGGTCGCGTTCGCGCCTGCTGGTGCGTGCCGGGGTGCGTTTCGATGCTGCGCTCAGTACGCGGGTGTTCAACGCCAGCTTCGAAGCCAATCTCAGCCAGTCCGGGGCGCCGGCACAGCGCGCCTTCAACAACCTCACCGAGCTGCGCCAGTTCCTCACCGGCAACGGCGTCTTTGCCTTCTTCGACACCCCCTGGGCGCCGATCTACATTGCCGTGCTGTTCTTTCTCCACCCTTTCCTCGGCTGGGTGGCAATCGGTTTTGCCTGCATCCAGGCCGCGCTGGCCTGGTTCGGCCATCGCCGTCTCATCGCCCCGGCTGAAAAAGCTCAGGGTGCGGCGCTCGAACTCAACCTGTTCATGCAAGGCAAGCTGCGCAACGTCGAAGTCGTTGAAGCGATGGGCATGCTTGGCGGTCTGCGTGAGCGCTGGGCACAGCGCCACGGCGAGCATGCGCTCAGTCAGGGCAGCAGCCAGGCGCTCAACCACCGCATCAGCGCGCTGAGCAAATGGGTGCGCTACTGCCAGCAGTCGTTTGCGCTCGGTGCCGGCGCGATCCTGGTGATCAATGGCGAACTCACCGCCGGGGCGATGATTGCTGCCAACGTGCTCATGACGCGCGCGCTCGCCCCCATCGACCAGCTGGTGAACACCTGGCGCAGTTTTATCGGTGCGCGCGCAGCTTTCATCAAGCTCGAACAGCTGCTCGCCGCCCATCCCGAGCGTGATCCGGCACTCACCCGTCTGCCGCCGAGCGGTGCGATCCGCCTCGCTGGCGTTGCCGCCCACGCTGCCGGCCGTCAGGCGCCGATTCTGGACGACATCAGTTTCAGCGCCGCCCCCGGCACGGTCACCGTGGTGCTTGGCCCGTCCGGTTCGGGCAAATCGACCCTTGCCCGGGTAGTGATCGGTATCTGGCCGCAGGTCAGCGGTGAAGTGCTGCTCGATGAACAGCCGCTGTCCGGCTGGAGTCGCGCCGAGCTCGGACCGCATCTGGGCTATCTGCCGCAGGATGTCGAGCTGTTCGACGGCACGATTGCGGACAACATCGCCCGTTTTGCCGAAATCGATGCCGACCAGGTCATTGCTGCCGCGCGCAGCGCCGGTTTGCACGACATGATCCTGCGCTTTCCCAAAGGCTATGACACACCGATGGGTGAGGCGGGTGGGCTGCTTTCCGGCGGTCAACGTCAGCGGCTGGGTCTGGCGCGGGCGCTGTACGGCGATCCGGCACTGGTGGTGCTCGATGAGCCGAACGCCAACCTTGATGACGTTGGCGAAGCAGCGCTGATGCAGGCAGTGCGCGAGCTGAAAGCCAAAGGACGCACCGTGCTGCTGATCAGTCATCGTCCCGGCGTGATCGCGGTGGCCGACCAGCTGCTGGTGCTGCGCGATGGTCGCGTGCAGCACTTCGGCGCGCGTGATGAAGTGCTCGCCCGTCTGCAAGCCGGGCGGACCGCCGCCCCTGCGGCAAGCGCTGCTGCCAATGCCGCACTCCCCGGCGCCGACGCCAGCGCAGCGCAGCCGGCCTGAACCCTGATTTCCAACCTGAACCCTGATTTCGCTGGAAGACACACGATGGCAACTCCCCAATTCAAGCTCCCTTCGCCAGCCGGGCAGGCGGCGCCTCCTGCAGACTCCGGCCGTGCGGCGCGGGTCGGCCTGTGGGCGCTCGGCCTCGGTTTTGGCGGCTTCCTGCTGTGGGCCGCGCTCGCGCCGCTCGATGAAGGGGTGCCGGCGCAAGGCACGGTGATGGTCGATACCAAGCGCAAGCCGGTGCAGCATCCCAATGGCGGCATCGTCAAGCGCGTGCTGGTGCGTGAAGGCGAAGTGGTCAGCGAAGGCCAGCCGCTGATCGAACTCGATGCCGTCGCCGCGCGAGCCAACTATGAGTCGGTGCGCCAGCGCTATCTCGGCCTGCGCGCGATGCAGGGCCGGCTCAGCGCCGAGCAGAGCGGCAGTGACACGATCCACTTCCATCCGGATCTGGTCGCCGCTGCTGAAGATCCGCTGATTGCCCTGCAGATCGACACCCAGCGTCAGCTGTTCGCGTCGCGGCGCAGCGCGCTGCGCGCTGCCCTGCAGGCGATTGCCGAAAGCATTGCCGGCCAGGAAGCCTTGCTGCGCACGTATCGCAACATGCTCGGCCCGCGGCAAAGCCAGCTGGCGCTGATCGAAGAGGAGCTCGGTCATACCCGCGAGCTGGTGGCCGAAGGTTATGCACCGCGCAACCGCCAGCTCGAACTCGAACGTCAGCGTGCCGATGTTCAGGCTTCGCTGGTCGAATTGAGCGGCAACAGCGAACGGGCACAGCAGGCCATTGCCGAGCTGCGTCAGCAGGCGCGGGCGCGGGAGCAGGAATACCGCAAGGAAGTCGATGGCGAGCTTGCCGGCGTGCTGCGCGAAGTGCAGTCCGATGCCGAAAAGCTGCTGGCAGTGGGTGATGAGCTCAAGCGTACCGAAATCCGCTCGCCGGCCAGCGGTCAGGCGATCGACCTCGCGGTGCAAAGCGTCGGCAGCGTCATCCAGGCCGGGCAGAAGCTGATGGAAATCGTCCCGGAGGACGAGCCGCTGATGCTGGAAGCGAAGATCGAACCGCATCTGATCGACAAGGTTCATACCGGTCTGATCACCGACGTGCGTTTCAATACCTTCTCGCATTCGCCGCAACTGGTGGTCGAAGGCGAAGTGGTGTCGCTGTCGGCGGACTTGATCACCGAACAGATGGGCGGCGGGCAGATTGCCTATTATCTCGCTCGCGTCCGCCTCACCCCGGCAGGCATGGAAACTCTGGGCCGTCACCGCCTCCAGCCCGGCATGCCGGTCGAGCTGGTGATCAAGACCGGCGAACGTTCGATGCTCACCTATCTGCTCAGTCCGCTGCTCAAGCGCCTGGCAGCGTCGATGAAGGAAGAGTGAGCATGAAGCTGCGTCCCTTCCTTGCTGCCTGCGCAGTGCTGGGCAGCTTCAGCCTGCTGCCTGCGCCGGCTTACAGTCTCGACCTGCTGCAGGCCTATCAGGCCGCGCTGGGCGAAGATGCCCGCATCCGTGCTGCGCGTGCCTCCCGCGACGCCGCCATCGAACGCCTGCCTCAGGCGCGTGCCCAGCTGCTGCCCAATGTGTCGATCGGCCTGGTGCGCAACAAGAACGACATCGAGCGCACCGAGCGCAACCTGCTCGGACGCAAGACGCGCACTGACGAAGAATATTTCAGCTACAACCAGAGCCTGCAGCTGCGCCAGCCGCTGTTCCACATGCCGCTATATGCCGGTCTGAACCAGGCACGTCACGTGGTCGAAGATGCTGAAGCGGTGCTCGAGCTGGAACTGCAGGAGCTCGGCGCCCGCGTCACTGCGGCTTATCTGGAGGCTTTGCTGGCCGAGGAAAGTCTCGCGCTGGCCAACAAGCAGACCGAGCTCACTACCACTCAGCTCGATGCTGCACGCAAGTCCTTTGCGGCGGGTGTCGGCACGCGCACCGACATCGATGAAGCGCAGGCCAGGCTGGACCTCAATACTGCCGAAGTGCTCAGTGCCGGTCATCAGCTTGATTTCAGCCGGCGCCAGCTGGCGATCCTCATCAACCAGCCGGTGAGCGAACTGGCGGCAATCGATCCGCAGCGCCTGCCGCTGCAGCCGCTGGCGCCGGTCGAAGTCGAAGACTGGATTGCGCTCGCCGAAGCCAACAGCCCGCATCTGCGCGCGCTGCAGGCGCGGGCGCAAGCCGCAGCGGCGGAAGTCAAACGTGCCCGTGGTGGCCATTATCCGACCGTCGATGCAGTCGCTGCGCTCACCAAGAGCGGCAGCGAGAATGCCAACTCGCCCAACTCAAGCCACCACAACCGCATGATCGGCATTCAGGTCAATATTCCGCTGTTTGCCGGCGGCTACACCAGCTCCACCGTGCGCCAGGCTGCTGCCGAGCAGATCCGTGCTGACGAAAACCTGCTTGCCGCCCGCCGTGAGCTGGCGATCGAAGTCCAGCGCGAACATCGCGGGGTGGTCGAAGGCATCGCCCGCGTGCGAGCGCTCGAGCAGGCACTGCACTCAGCGCAGCAGGTGGTGCTGTCCACCCGGCGCTCTTTTGCTGCCGGCAGTCGCACCACCATTGACGTGCTCAACGCTGAACAGCAGCAGCAACACACCGCTCGCGAACTGGCGGAAGCGCGCCATCTCTACCTGCTGTCCCACGTCCGCCTGCATGCCGTCGCCGGCCTGGATCGTCAAGCCAGCATCGATCAAGCCAACAGTTGGCTGCAAGGGGCCAGCGAAGCGCGCTGATTTTTTGCTGAATCCCTGCTGCGGTGCCGTCCTCAGCGTCGGCGCAGCAGCATCCACAGCGCAAACACCAGACTGGCGCTGAAGCTCAGCAGCGACCAGTTGGCAATCGACAGGCCGAGGAAAGTCCAATCCACTGCCGCGCAGTCGCCTGCCCCACGGAAAATCATCGGCAGCGCTTCAGCAAGTGGAAAGCTTTCCAGCATGAACTCCAGCCCCGGTCCGCACTCGGGAATCAGCGGCGGATCAATCTGCATCCAGCTCTGACGCGCGGCGATGCCGCCGCCGATCACCGCGCCGACGCCGATCAGCCCGGCATACACGCGGCTCGCCGCCTGGCGCGGCGCACGCGGGCCGTGAATCGCGCCCACGAGACCGATGAGTGCAATGACAAAGAAGGCATAACGTTGCATCACGCACATCGGACAAGGCTCCAGCCCCTTGAAGTGCTGCAGATACAATCCGAACGCCAGCAGGCTGATTGCCACCATAAAAAACAGCAGATAAAGCACGCGCACCGGCAAGCGGCGTAAAAATTCAAACAGAGGCATCATCATTCCAGACAGGATTGGAGGCGGCATTGTAGCGGTTATCAGGAATGCCCAACGTTCGCCCAACCTTCGATCAAGGCTCGCTCAAAGTAGCCAGCAGCATGTCGATGAATGCCCGCGTCTTCGCCGGCATCAGGCGCCGGCCGGGGAACACCGCCCAGACGTCCACCGTCGGCAAGGACCAGGCTGGCAAGATACGACGCAGCTGGCCGCGATGGACATAAGGCTGGGCAAACAGTTCCGCAGCGGCGACGATTCCCGCGCCCTGGCAGGCCAGCTCGATCAGCAGATCCGGCGCATTGGCGCTGATGTTCGCCGGCGGCTGCCCTTGCCAGTCGCGCCCCTCGCGGCTGAGTGACCAGCCGCTGATGCCACGGCTGCCGGCCAGCAGCAGGGCGCGGTGGGCCTGCAGGGCATCGGGTGTCTCCGGCTCGCCATGTTCGGCCAGATAGGCTGGTGCTGCATACAGCCCGCTGACAAACACCGTCAGCCGTCGTGCGGCCAGCATCGCATCATCGCTCAGCGTACCGATACGGACGGCGAGATCGAAGCCTTCGCCCAGCAGATCCACTCGTCGCGCCGACAGGTCAAGTTCCAGTTCGACCGCCGGATGCAGCAGCGAAAAAGCGGCCAGCGCCTGCGGCAGCAGCAGACTGGCAAAATCTCCCGGCATCGACACCCGCAGCCGCCCGCTTGGTGCCGCCTGGCGGTTTTCCGCCAGCGCCTTCACCGCATCGAGTTCGCGGCTGATCTGGCGTGCATGCTCAAGCAGCGCTTCACCGAAGTCGGTCAGGCGCAAGCGGCGGGTGGTGCGCACCATCAGGCGCTCGCCCAGCACCTGCTCCAGTTGCGACAGGCGGCGCGAGACGGTTGATTTGGGCAGACCAAGCCGGTCGGCGGCGGCAGTGAAGCTGCCGTTGGCGGCGATGCTGGCAAAGATGAGCAGATCTTCGGGAGATAATTGTTCCATAAGTGGAATGATCATAACCAGATTGCAGACTTAATCCCGATCATGAGCCAGGATAGAATCGTTTTCAAGTTGCACAACACTTCGAATTCACCTCAGGAGCCCGCTCATGAACATCCTTCAGATCAATGCCAGCGCCCGTGCCGACGGCAACTCCACCCGCGTCGCCAACGATATCGTCGCCCGCCTGCGTGCTGCTCATCCGCACGCCGAACTGGTGGTCCGCGATCTTGGCCGCACGCCGCCGCCGGTGGTCGATGAAGCGGCGCTGACCGCTTTCTTCGTCGCCGAGCACGAACGCACGCCCGAGCAGGCCGCGCGGGTTGCAGTCAGCGACCAGCTGATCGCCGAAGTGAAGCAAGCCGATGTGCTGGTGCTTGGCGTGCCGATGTACAACTTCGGCATTCCCGCCCAGCTGAAAAACTGGATCGATGCCATTGCTCGCGCCGGAGTCACTTTCCGCTACACCGAAAACGGCCCCGAAGGCCTGCTTACCGGCAAGCAAGCCTATCTCGGCTTTGCCCGTGGTGGCATTTATCGCGGCACCGAGGCCGACACCCAGACCGCCTACCTGCAGACCGTGCTCGGCTTTGTCGGCATCACCGACCTCGGCCTCGTGTATGCCGAAGGACTCAACATGGGCGAGGACGCGGCAGCCAGCGGCTTTGCCCAGGCTCGCGCCGACCTCGACGCCCTGTTTGCCTGAGCTCAGGTCCGCTCCCACAGGGAAGCTGCCCAAGGAGTCTGCTCAAGCCGACATTCACTCGCCAAGTCAAAAGGAGAGCATCATGACCACCCCCTGCCCCGAACAAGTCCTGCATTCACGCACCGTCGAGCAACGGTTGACTGGTCGTGCCACCTCCGACGGTGCCGGCGTCAAACTCACGCGAGTGCTGGGTCAGAACCTGCAGCGCCGGCTCGATCCATTCCTGATGCTCGACCACTTCGGCAGCGATGCGGCGGCGGATTACATCGCCGGCTTTCCCGACCATCCTCACCGTGGTTTCGAAACCATCACCTACATGCTTGCCGGTCGCATGCGTCACCGTGACAGCGCCGGCCATGAAGGGGTGCTCGAAAACGGCGGTGTGCAGTGGATGACGGCTGGTCGCGGCGTGATCCATTCGGAAATGCCCGAGCAGGAAGAAGGGCTGATGTCCGGTTTCCAGCTGTGGCTCAACTTGCCCGCGAAGGACAAGATGTGTCCGCCCTGGTATCGCGATTTCAGCGCGGCAGAGTTGCCTGCTTTCGTCACCGCCGCCGGGGTGAGTGCGACGCTGATCGCTGGCGACAGCCACGGCCACCACGGCGCGGTCGAACGTGCGCATACTGCGCCGCTGATCATCGACCTCAGCTTTGCCGAAGCGGCCGATTTCAGACAGCGCCTGCCGGCCGGGCACAACGCTTTCCTTTACGTGCATGCCGGCAGCGTCACGGTTGAAGGCAGTACGGTCGACTGCAAGCAGCTCGCGGTACTCGACAATGCGCCTGACCGTGACGGGGTGATTGTTCACGGCAGCGCCGGCGCCCGGGTGCTGCTGGTCGCCGGCCAGCCATTGAACGAGAGCATCGCCCAGTACGGTCCGTTCGTCATGAACACCGAAGCCGAAATCTACCAGACCCTCGCCGACTACCGCGCCGGCAAACTGGCTGGCCAGGCTGCCTGAAGGCCGTTGCCCGCTCCCCGCTGTGGTGCCGACATCACGGAATGATGCAGCGGTGCCCGATTGTGGGATCGAGGCCATGCCTCGATCCCAC
>JAVEVA010000060.1:0-20459 GCA_034005275.1 Thauera sp.
AGTCGCGGCAGCTGATCGAGCGCTGGCATGGCTGTGGGCGGCTGGCGTATGCGGTCACGCCACGGTTTGCGATCAGTTCGTCGGCCGGCCAGTTGGCGCTGGCAGCGCGTCTGCTGGCGGACTATGAAGGGCTGCATTTGCAATCCCATCTGGCGGAAAACCGTGCCGAGATTGCTTGGCTGGCGGAGCTGTTTCCGCAGGCGCGCAGCAATGCCGATATTTTTGCCCGCCATGCGCTGCTTGGGGAGCGCAGCATCTTTGCCCATGCGATCTGGATCGATGACGAAGATCGTCGCCAGCTTGCCGGTGCGGGGGCGGCGATCAGTTTTTGCCCGAGCTCGAATCTGTTTCTCGGTTCCGGGCTGTTCGACCTGGCGGCGGCGCGTGCGGCAGGGGTGAAGGTGGGGTTGGGCAGTGATGTCGGTGCCGGCACCAGTTTTTCCATGTTGCGGACGCTGGCGGATGCCTACAAGGTCTTGCAGTTGCAGGGCCAGTATCTCGATGCGCTGAATGGTTTTTACCTGGCCACCCTGGGTGGTGCGCAGGCCTTGCGCCTCGATGGGCAGATCGGCAATTTTCTGCCTGGCAAGGAAGCGGATTTCGTCGTCCTCGATCTGGCGGCGACGCCGCTGATGGCGAGGCGGATCGCTGCCTGCCGGACGCTGGAAGAGCGCCTGTTTGCCCTCATGCTGTTGGGTGACGAGCGCAATGTCTTCGCCACCCATGTGCTGGGTGAGGCTTCCTTTCGGCGCGGAGCGTTCAGCCAGCGTGCAGGATCTTGTTGACCAGACGCAGGCTGGCGTCTTCCGGATGGGGGCCGATGAAAAAGCCGAGACTGGTCATCAATTGCAGCATCTTGCTGTTGTTGCCCAGCACTTCGCCGAAGATGCTGCGGTAGCCTTTGCTGCGGGCGACGTCGATGAGCGCACTCATCAGCCGGCGGCCGAGGCCGTGGCGTTGCCAGTGGTCACCGATCACGAGGGCGAATTCGACGGATTCACCGTCTGCAGCCAGCGCGTAACGGGCGCTGCCGAGCATCTGCTCGCCTTCGTCGGCGGTGCTTACTGTGGCGATCAGCGCCATTTCGCGGTCGTAGTCGATCTGGGTGAAGCGGGCGACCATCGCCGGAGTCAGTTCGTTGATCTCCTCCATGAAACGCATGTAGCGCGATTCGGCGCTCAGTGAGTCGAAGAAGCTGAGCAGCAGTTGGGCGTCTTCCGGGCGGATGGGGCGGCAATCGACTTTCATGCCATCGGCCAGTTTCCACTCCTGATGGAGATGAAGCGGATAGGGGTGAATGGCCATGTGGGCGTAGGGCTCGCTGCCCGGTGCCATGCCGGTGCCGAGCTGGATGCAGGCGTCGGCAGCGATGGCACCGCGGTCGTCGACGATCAGTGGGCTGATTTCCAGCTCTTTCAGCCAGGGCAGTTCGCAGCTCAGGTCGGAGACGGCGATCAGCACTTGTTCGAGCGCAGCGCGTTTGCCGGCGATCTGTCCAGGTTCCGGTTCCTGGGCCTGGATGGGGAGCACGGCGTCGATCAGGTCGTGAGCGAGGATGGCGTTGAGCGGCGGCAGGGCAAAGCTGGGCGGGGCGGCAATGTCCTGGCGGGCGACGCTGATCACCGGGCCGAACACGGCGTCGCGAAACACGCGGATGCACAGTTCGCGCGCCTGGGGGCGATAGAGATAAGGCTCGATGGTGACGCCGTGCACTTCGACTTCGGGATGGCGGCGGCGGATGCTGTCGAGAATGTCGTGGAAAGCATTCCACACCGCTTCGGCGCTGTTGAGGTTGAGGCGCACGCCGCCAGCGGCGGATTTGCTCGGAATGCCTTCGGCGTTGACTTTCATCACCACCGGAAAGCCGGTCTGTTCGGCAACGAACAGCGCTTCGGTGGCATCGCGGGCGATGGTGGTGGCGGTCACCGGCACGCCGAAGCTGCGCAGCAGGGCTTTGGATTCCATTGCCGAGAGCTGATGACGGCGCTGGTTGAGCACTGCTTCGATCATCACCCGCGCGCTTTCGGTGCGCTGGCGGGTGAGGGCGCTGGCGCCGCCAGCGGTCTGCAGCAGCAGTGCCTGGCTGCGCTGGAAGCGGCTGATGTTGTGAAACAGTTCGATCGCCGCTTCCGGTGAGCTGAACACCGGAATGCCGGCGGCGGCGAGCTGGGCGCGCGCTTCGGCAACCTGGCCACCACCCATCCAGCAGCAATACAGTTTCAGCCTGATCTGGGCACTGAGGTCGATCACTTCCTGGGCGACTTCGATTGGGGCCACCAGCGCGTGTGGCGACAGGATGACGAGCACGGTCGATACTGCGCCATCGTCGGCGAGACTGAGGATGACGTCGCGCCAGCGCTGCGGCTCCGCTTCGCCGCCGAGATCAAGCGGGTTGTGACGCTGGTGTTCGCGTCCGCCCAGGCCTTGCAGGCTGGCGATGGTGGGCGAGCCGAGCGCGACCAGTTCGATGCCCAGATCCCAGGCGCGGTCGGCGGCGAGTTCGGCTGGCGCACGACCATTGGAAATGATCGTCAGGCGGTGGTCACGCGGACGAAAGCCGGAGGCCAGTGCCTTGGTGGCGAAAAACAGCTGGTCGATGTTCTGCACCCGCACTACACCGGCTCGGCGCATCGCCGCATCGAAGACCTGATCGCTGCTGTCGTCCGGTCGGCTGCCTTCGCGGTGGCGACCGGCCTTGAGCAGGATGATCGGTTTGACGCGTGCCGCCGAGCGCAGTGCGCTGAGGAACTGGCGCGCATTGTTCACCCGGTCCACGTAGAGCAGGATGGTGCGGGTGTGGGCATCGTGGATCAGGTAGTCGAGGGTTTCGCCAAAGTCGATGTCGAGCGTGCCGCCGAGCGAGATCACGGTCGAAAAGCCGACGGCATTGGTCTGCGCCCAGTCGAGAATCGCCGAGCACATCGCGCCGGACTGAGAGACGAGCGCGATATCACCCGCGCTGATGCTGACCGGGCTCAGGACGGCGTTGATGTGGGCGGCCGGGCGCGCAATGCCCAGCGTGCCGGGGCCGAGCACGCGCACTCGTGCTTCGCGTGCCGCTTCAGCAATGCGCTGCTCGATGGTGGCACTGGTGGCGCTGATGATGGCCACATTGCGCACCCCTTGCTGACCGCATTGACTGATCAGCTTGGGTAGCAGGCGGGCCGGGGTGGCGATCAGCGCCAGATCGACCGCACGGCCAAGCGCTTCGATCGACGGATGACAAGGGTGTTCGCCGAGCTGCTGGTATTTGGGGTTGATGGCGAACACTTTGCCGCGGTAGCCGCCGTCGATGAGGTTGCGAAACAGCAGGCGACCGACCGAGCCGGGGGTGTCGGAAGCGCCGATGACGGCGATCGAGGCAGGTTCAAAAGCGCTGCTGAGAGCGTGTGGGCTGGCCATGGCGGTTGCGGAAACAGTGGGGTAGAGGGTGAATCATGCGCGTGACCGTGGGCAGGCGACCATGATCCAGGTCAGAAACAGTCGTCAACAAAAAGACGGCGGTCGTAAGCAGCGCTGCGGGTGGATTCAGCAGCTGTAGCCCGGATAAGCGCAGCGCATCCGGGGAAAATCGTTCGTCCGCGCACGTGCGCACATTTTCCGAGAACATTGGGAAAAGCACTGTTTTTTTCGGGAGTTTTCCGTCTCGTCCAGGTTTGATCCCCGGATGCGCTGCGCTTATCCGGGCTACAAATTCTGATTCATCGATCACTGTGTATTTCCGGCCTGATGCCCTGCCGGGCACCCCCTCTCCCCGGCCCTCCCCCGCGAGGGGGGAGGGAGACAAGCACAGGGCATTCATGCGATTGCCCTGTGATCCAGGTCAGAAACAGTCGTCAACAAAAAGACGGCGGTCGTAAGCAACGCTGCGGGTGGATTCAGCAGCTGTAGCCCGGATAAGCGCAGCGCATCCGGGGAAAATCGTTCGTCCGCGCACGTGCGCACAGTTTCCGGGATCATTGGAAAAATACTGTTTTTTCGGGAGTTTTTCGTCTCGCCCAGGCTTGATCCCCGGATGCGCTGCGCTTATCCGGGCTACAAATTCGGGCTGTGCAGCCGGTTCGGTCACGTCAGGCGCAGCGTGGCTGGCTTGCCAATTACTGATCAAGTAGCGCAATCAGTATTGTCGGCAACAAAAAACGGCCGTCGCGACGGCCGTTGGTGGCTGGTGCCGGGGCAGACTCAGCGTTCGTCGAAACTCACGCGCAAAGTCTTGGTCGTGGCACGTGCCTGGCAGGTGAGGACGAAGCCCTGGGCGACTTCTTCGGCTTCGAGGGTGAAGTTCTTGTCCATCACCACTTCGCCTTCCTGCACCTTGGCGCTGCAGGTGCAGCACACACCGGCCTTGCAGGAGAACGGCAGGTCGAGACCGGCATTGAGGCCGGCGTCGAGGATGTGCTCGTCCGGGCCGATGGCGATTTCGTGTTCCTTGCCGTCGAGCACCAGGGTGAGGGTGATGTCCTTCGCTGCCATTGCCGAAGCTTCAGCGGTGCTCGAAGCGCCGACCGGCTTGGCGCCGCTGGGCAGGTTGGCGGTGAAGCGTTCGGTGTGGATGCGATCTTCGGCGACGCCGGCGGCGCGCAGCGCCGATTCGGTGGCGGTGATCATTGCGTCCGGGCCGCAGATGAAGACTTCGTCCATGCTGCCCACCGGCAACAGGGCTGCGATCACTTCATTGACCTTGGCTTCGTCGATGCGGCCTTGCAGCAGATCGACTTCCTGGGCCTGGCGCGACAGGATGTGGATCATGGTGAGACGGTCGCGGTAGCGGTCTTTCAGATCCTGCAGGGCTTCGTTGAACATCACCGTCGACATGCGGCGGTTGCCGTACACCAGGGTGAATTTCGACTCCGGCTGCTCTTCGAGGGTGGAGGCGGCAATCGACAGGATGGGGGTGATGCCCGAGCCGGCAGCAAAGCCGACGCGGTGCAGGGCGCGCTTTTTCTTGACCACGAAACGGCCGCTGGGCGGCATGACCTGCAGCGTGTCACCGGCTTTCAGTTCGCGAGCGGCCCAGTTGGAAAACAGGCCACCTTCGACCGGACGGATGCCGACTTCGAGTTCGCCGGCCTTGTCGAGGTGACTGCGCGAGCAGCTGATCGAGTAGGTGCGACGCACGTCTTCGCCGTCGATGGTGGTGCGCAAGGTGAGGTACTGGCCAGGTTCGAACGCGAAGCGTTCGCGCTCGGCCGGCGGGATGTCGAAACTGACCGCCACCGCGCCGGCCGCTTCCGGGCTGACGCGCTTGACGGTGAGTTCATGAAAATGGAGTGCTGACATGAGAGAAGGGACTCCAGCTTAATAAGGTTTGAAGTAGTCGAATGGCTCAAGGCAATCGAGGCAGCGGTATTGCGCCTTGCAGGCTGTGGAGCCGAACTGGGAAATGAGCGTGGTGTTGCGCGAACCGCACTGCGGACAGGGGACGACTTCGGGCTTGCGCGGCACGAAGCTGATCACCTTGGTGTCACCACCGCTGCCGGCACTGCCGCATTGCGGCGGTGCAATGCCGTAGGCGCGCAGTTTCTCCTTGCCTTCATCGGTCATCCAGTCGGTGGTCCACGCGGGAGCGAGCTGGGTGATCACGGAGGCTTCGATGCCCGCCTCCACAAGGGTGGCGCGCACGTCGTCCTCGATCTGGCCCATCGCCGGGCAGCCGCTGTAGGTTGGCGTGATCACCACTTCGAGCCCGTCCTTGCCGGCGCGGACATCGCGCAGGATGCCCAGCTCACGCAAGGTGATGACCGGAATTTCGGGGTCGGTGAGTTGCTCAAGCACTTCCCAGGCGCGTGCGATCGTGCTGTCCATGATGTTTACCAGTTGCCGTCCGGATGGGCGCGCGCCAGGCTCTGCATTTCACCGAGCAGATAGCTGAGATGCTCGGAATGGCGGCCGTGCTTGCCTTCGGGAATGTAGCCCCGAGCTTCGGGACGCTTGAGGGTGGCGGTGGCGAGCGCATCGGCGACCAGTGCATCCCAGGCCTGGCGCAGGCTGCGCACGTCAACGCCGCTGCCATTGGCAATGGCGGCCTCTTCGGTGCTGCTCGGCGTCCAGAATTCTTCGGTGTAACGCCACAGATGATCCAGTGCAGCCTGGGCGCGGACGTGCGATTCTTCCGTGCCGTCGCCGAACTTGATCAGCCAGTCGGCGCTGTGATGGAGGTGATAGCGCGCTTCCTTGAGCGACTTGGCGGCAATCGCCGCCAGATCGGCGTCGGCGGACTGTTGCAACTCGTCCCACAGCAACACCATCAGCGCGCTGTAAAGGAAGTTGCGCACGATGGTGGTGGCGTAGTCCATTTCGGCGGCAGCATAGCCGACCAGCGGACCGTGGTTGGGCAGCTCAAGCAGCGTGTAATTGAGGAACTCGCTGTCGTCGCGGAAATAGGCGAGGCGGTCTTCGCTTGCCCGCCCGCCCATGCGGCTGGCGGTGAGCTGATACAGCAGACGCGCCTGGCCGATGAGGTCGAGACTGACGTTGGCGAGGGCGAGATCTTCTTCGAGGATGGGACCGTGGCCGCACCACTCGGCCAGACGCTGGCCGAGGACAACGGCGTTGTCGGCCAGGTGCAGCAGGTAGTCGTTGGGTGCCTTGCTCATTACATGTGCCCCACTTCTTCCGGGATCTGGTAGAAAGTCGGATGGCGGTAGATCTTGTCGGCCGCCGGATCGAACAGCTCGCCCTTGTCGTCGGGGTTGCTGGCGGTGATCGCCATCGAAGGCACGACCCAGATGCTCACCCCTTCCTGACGGCGGGTGTAGACGTCACGCGCCATGCGCAGCGCCTGGGCGGGGTCGGCGGCGTGCAGGCTACCGCAGTGCTTGTGTTCGAGACCTTGCTTGCTGCGGACGAAAACTTCCCACAGGGGCCAATCTTTCAGTGCCGGGGTGTTCATGCTGCCTCCTTGCTGGCGCGTGCTTGCTGTTTGTGGGCGTGGGCGAGAGCGGCCTCGCGCACCCATTGACCATTCTGATGTGCCTTGACCCGGGTGGACAGGCGTTCGGTGTTGCAGGGACCGTTGCCATCAACGGTGTTCCAGAACTCTTGCCAGTCGATCTGGCCGTAGTCGTGGTGACCGCGAGCTTCGTTCCACTTCAGATCGGGATCGGGCAGGGTGACGCCGAGCACCTTGGCTTGCGGCACGGTGGCGTCGACGAATTTCTGTCGCAGGTCGTCGTTGCTGATGCGCTTGATGCCCCAGCGCATGCCCTGGGCGCTGTGCGGGCTGTCGGCATCGGGCGGACCGAACATGGCCAGACACTTCCACCACCAGCGGTTGACGGCGTCCTGCACCATCTTGCGCTGGGCGTCGGTGCCTTTCATCATTTCGAGCAGCGCTTCGTAGCCCTGACGCTGGTGGAAGGATTCTTCCTTGCAGACGCGGATCATCGCGCGCGCATAAGGGCCGTAGGAGCAGCGGCAGAGCGGGATCTGGTTCATGATTGCCGCGCCGTCGACCAGCCAGCCGATGACGCCGACGTCAGCCCAGCTCAGGGTGGGGTAGTTGAAGATCGAGCTGTACTTGGCCTTGCCGCTCAACAGTGCATCGACCATTTCGGTGCGTGAGGTGCCGAGCGTTTCGGCGGCGGAATACAGGTAGAGACCGTGGCCGCCTTCGTCCTGCACCTTGGCAATCAGGATCGCCTTGCGCTTGAGGCTGGGGGCACGTGAAATCCAGTTGCCTTCGGGCAGCATGCCGACCACTTCACTGTGGGCGTGCTGACTGATCTGGCGCACCAGCGTCTTGCGGTAGGCGTCCGGCATCCAGTCCTGCGGTTCGATGCGGCCATCGGCGTCGATGCGTGCTTCAAACGCAGCTTCCTGTTCGCTCAGCTCCTGGGGGACGGCGCTCAGCTTCTTGCCGGACGGATCAGGGATATCCATCGACTGGGTATACATAGGCTTTCTCCTTCAAATGACCGCAGCGTTCATCGCGCTGCGGAGCGGGCAGTGGGCACTGCCCTTGTCTGTCGCGCACCGGGGGCGCGTGTTCAGTGTGTGGCGGTCGGGTTCATCCAGGCCGGCGGCCGCTTGTCGAAGAAGGCGGCGAAACCTTCTTTCGCTTCGGCGGTGGTGCGCTGGCGGGCAATGCGGCGTGCAGTGTCTTCGCTGACCTGATCGTCGATCGGGCGGCCGTCGACGGCCGCCACCAGCTCCTTGGCGGCACGCTGAGCCAGCGGCCCGGAGGCAAGCAGCGCGTCGACCAGGCGCTGAACGGCCGCATCGAGCTCGTCCACCGCGACCACTTCGCTGACCAGGCCCATGCTGTGCGCTTGTTCAGCGCCAAAACGCTCGGCACTCTGGAAGTAGCGCAAGGCGTGGCGCGGGCCGATGGCGCGCAGCACATAGGGGCTGATCACCGCCGGAATGATGCCGAAGCGAGCTTCCGAGGTGGAAAAACTGGCGTCGCTGCTGGCAATGGCGATGTCGCAGGCTGCGGCCAGACCGGTGCCGCCACCCAGCGCCGCACCTTGAACGCGGGCGATGCTGGGCTTGGACAGACTGGACAGGCGGCGCAACATGGCAGCAAAGCGGCGCGAGTCAGCGAGGTTTTCCGCTTCGGTGCTGGCGGCGGCACGCCGCATCCAGTTGAGATCAGCACCAGCAGAAAAGTGCTTGCCACGTCCGGCCAGCACCACCACGCGCACCGAGGCATCGGCATCGAGTTCGGCACAGGCCTGGTCGAGCTCGCTGATGAGCGCTTCGTCAAAAGCGTTGAACACCTGCGGGCGGTCCATCCAGATGGTGGCGACACCGTTGTGATGTTCGATGGCGAGAGTCTGATAGCTCATGTCGGTGTCCGTCTCACACGCGCTCGATGATCATCGCAATGCCCTGGCCGACGCCGATGCACATTGTGCACAGGGCGTAGCGACCATTGCGGCGCTGCAGTTCATACAGTGCGGTGGTGACCAGGCGAGCGCCACTCATGCCGAGCGGATGGCCCATGGCGATTGCGCCGCCATTGGGGTTGACGTGTTCGGCGGCATCGCCCAGACCGAGGTCGCGCAGCACGGCGAGCGCCTGGGCAGCAAAAGCTTCGTTGAGCTCGATGACATCCATCTGCTCCAGCGTGAGACCGGTGTTGGCCAGCACTTTGCGCACTGCGGGCGCGGGGCCGAAGCCCATGATGCGCGGCGCGACGCCGGCAGTGGCCATGCCGACCACGCGTGCACGCGGAGTGAGACCGTATTGGCTGGCAGCTGCGCCGGAGGCGAGCAGCAACGCACAGGCGCCATCGTTGACGCCGGAAGCGTTGCCGGCAGTGACGGTAAGGTCGGGACCGTTGACCCCTTTCAGTTTGGCCAGTGCTTCGAGGGTGGTGTCCGGGCGCGGGTGCTCATCGGTGGTAAACACGATCGGATCGCCCTTGCGGCGCGGAATTTCCACCGGCACCAGCTCGTCAGCGAAACGGCCAGCGGCGTGTGCTGCGGCCCAGCGCTGTTGCGAACGCAGGGCGAATGCGTCCTGGTCGGCCCGGTTGATACCGAAGTCGGCGGCGACGTTGTCGGCAGTCTGCGGCATCGAGTGGGTGTCGTAGAGCTTCTTCATCAGCGGGTTGGGGAAGCGCCAGCCGATGGTGGTGTCCCACACTGCGGCGCTGCGTGAGTAGGCGGATTCGGCCTTGCCCATCACGAAAGGCGCGCGCGACATGCTTTCCACGCCGCCGGCGATCATCAGCCGGGTTTCGCCTGACTTGATCGAACGCGCGGCGAGGCCGATGGCATCCATGCCTGAGCCGCAGAGGCGGTTGAGGGTGGTGCCAGGGACTTCGATCGGCAGGCCGGCAAGCAGGCCGGACATGCGGGCGACGTTGCGGTTGTCTTCACCGGCCTGGTTGGCGCAGCCGTAGATGATGTCTTCGACCGCAGCCCAGTCGACATCGGGGTTGCGTGCCATCAGCGCCTGCAGCGGCACGGCGCCGAGATCGTCCGCGCGCACGGTGGCGAGGGTGCCGCCGTAACGGCCGATCGGGGTGCGAATGGCATCGCAGATGAAAGCTTCAGTCATGTTGGTTCTCCTCACAGCTGCTTGGGACGCTCGTCGATGACGCGGCGAGCCTTGCCGGTCAGCGTGCGCGGAATGGTGTCGTATTCCATCACGCTCACCTTGGTGCTGATGCCGATGATGGTCTTGATGTGTTGTTGCAGGGTGCGCGCCATGTTCTCGACATCGTTGCGGCTGAGCGAGCCGGACAGTTCGCGCTGCATCTCGACGCGAACTTCGACGTTGTCGAGGTGGCCGTCGCGGCTGAGGACGATCTGGTAATTGCCCGACAGGCGAGGGTCGCGCATGATCTGCTCTTCGATCTGGGTCGGGAACACATTGACGCCGCGGATGATGAGCATGTCGTCGGAGCGGCCGGTGATCTTGCCGAAACGACGGAAGGAGCGCGCAGTCGGCGGCAGCAGGCGAGTGAGGTCGCGGGTGCGGTAGCGGATCACCGGGAAGGCTTCCTTGGTGAGCGAGGTGAACACCAGTTCGCCTTCTTCGCCGTCCGGCAGCACTTCGCCCGTGTCAGGATCGATGACTTCGGGATAGAAATGATCTTCCCAGATCACCGGACCGTCCTTGGTTTCGATGCATTCACTGGCCACGCCCGGTCCCATCACTTCAGTCAGGCCGTAGATGTCGACCGCGTCGATGCCCAGCTTGCGTTCGATTTCGCTGCGCATGCCTTCACCCCAGGGCTCGGCACCGAATACGCCGACCTTGAGCGAGATGTCTTCCGGCTTGATGCCGCGGCGATCGAACTCTTCGGCAATCACCAGCGAGTAGGACGGCGTCACCATGATCGCGTCGGGCTGGAAGTCGATGATCTGCTGGACCTGCTTCTCGGTCTGGCCGCCAGACATCGGCACCACGGTGCAGCCCAGGCGCTCGATGCCGTAGTGGGCGCCGAGACCGCCGGTAAACATGCCGTAGCCGTAAGCGTTGTGCACCATGTCGCCGGCACGCACGCCGGCAGCGCGCAGCGAGCGGGCGATGAGATCCGCCCAGTTGTCGAGGTCGTTTTTGGTGTAACCGACTACCACCGACTTGCCGGTGGTGCCGCTGGAAGCGTGCAGGCGCAGGATCTTCTCACGCGGTACGGCAAACAGGCCGAACGGATAGTGATCGCGCAGATCGGCCTTGGTCATGAACGGGAATTTGCCGAGGTCTTCCAGGGTCTTGAGATCGTCGGGATGGATGCCCTGTTCCTGACAGCGCTTGCGGTAGGGTTCGACGTTATCGTAGGTATGACGGACTGACCATTGCAGGCGCTGCAGTTGCAGGGCGCTGATTTCGTCGCGGCTGGCGGTTTCGATCGGGTCGAGATCGCCGGGGCGGGGGGCTTTGACCACCATGATTTGTTCTCCTCTGTGCTGCCTTGGTGTTGTGTTGTGGGTTCAGGCTTGCTGTTCGTTGCCGATCACTTCGCCGGCAATGCGATAGCTTTTGCCACGGAACAGGGCCAGGGTCTTGCCGGCGCTGTCACGCACGGTGATGTCATAGACGCCGGTGCGTCCCGACAGGCTGCGCTCCTGGGCTTCTGCCTGCAAAGTGTCGCCTTCCATGCCGGGAGCGACGAAATCGATGCTGCAGCCGGAAGCGACGGTGTTGCGGTTGTAGGCGTTGCAGGCATAAGCGAACGCGGTGTCGGCGAGGCTGAAGATCAGACCGCCGTGGCAGATGTGATGGCCGTTGACCATGTCGCTGCGCACTTTCATGCTCAGCATGGCGCGGCCGGGGCCGACGCTGTCGATCTGCATGCCGAGCGCTTGAGCAGCGCGGTCGCGCGCCCACATTGAGGCGGCAACCGCTTCGGCGAGCGCCTGGGGGTCTTCGGGGATGTTGTCAACGTGAGGCATGAATCTGAGTTCCTGCATGAACGTGTTGCTGGATCAGCGGCGAGACGCGGTAGCGGTCTTCACCGTAGAAACGGTTGAGATTGGCCAGTACGCTGCCGATCACCGGCAGGCCGACGCGATCGGCCCATTCCAGCGGCCCGCGCGGATAGTTGACGCCCAGACGCATCGCCGCATCGGCGCCACGGCTGTCGCACACGCCCTGATTGACTGCATCAGCCGCCTCGTTGGCGAGCATCGCCACGGTGCGCATCACCATCAGGCCGGGGATGTCGTTGAGACGCGACACGGCAAAGCCGGCGGCCTGCAACATGCCGATGGCGGCGCCGATCGCTGGTGCCCAGGCATTGATCGCAGCACCGACGGCGATGCGGCTGGCGGTGCCGTAATCCAGTGCCAGATCGATCACCACCAGGTTCTGCACCCCGGTTTCGGCAGCGCGCTGGGTGGCAGAGCGGCCATCGGTGACGTAGATCACTGCGCCACCCGCTTCGGCGATGCGACCGTCGACGCCACTATTGCTGTCTTCGCTCCAGTGGTAGCTGATGCCCTGGTCGAACAGACGGTCGCCGAGGGCGTGGGCGGCAGGTGACTGGCCGTGCAGGATGATGTCGCTGGGTACTTTCTGTTCGACTGCGCTTCTGGCTTCGATCGCCGGCGCACCGTCACGATAGTCGTAAAAACCACGTCCGCTCTTGCGGCCGTAGAAGCCGGCATCGACCAGTTCCTGCTGGATCAGCGAAGGCGAGAAACGTGGATCGTTGAAGAAGGCATTCCACACCGAACGGGTGACGGCAAAGTTGACGTCGTGGCCGATCATGTCCATCAGCTCGAACGGTCCCATGCGGAAACCGCCGCATTCG
Organism: Thauera sp.; assembly: GCA_034005275.1. GTDB lineage: Bacteria > Pseudomonadota > Gammaproteobacteria > Burkholderiales > Rhodocyclaceae > Thauera. The sequence goes on from JAVEVA010000060.1 coordinate 12,710, forward strand.
CGCATCAGCGCATCAAGTGTGGCGCAGTCGCCGCCGCCTTCGTTGAGTACGCGCAGCGCTTCGGCGTAATAGGGACGAGCGACGCGGTTGACGATGAAGCCGGGCGTCGAGCGCGCATGCACCGGGGTCTTGCCCCAGGCTTCGGCGGTAGCGTAGAGCGTGTCGGCGACCTGACGCTCGGTGGCGAGGCCGGAAATCACTTCCACCAGCGCCATCAAGGGTGCAGGGTTGAAGAAGTGCAGACCGGCGAGGCGCTCGGGGTGCTTGAGCGCAGCGCCGATCGAAGTCACCGAGATCGAGGAGGTGTTGGTGGCGAGCAGGCAGTCGCGGCTCACCACGGCTTCCAGATCGCTGAACAGCTGCTGCTTGATGTCGAGCTTTTCGATGATCGCTTCAATGACCAGGCCGGCATCGGCCAGCGCCGGCAGCTGCTCGACCGCCTGCAGGCGGGCGCTGGCGGCGGCAGCTTCTTCCGCGCTCATCCGGCCTTTGCTGGCGAGCTTGCTGAACATGCTGCGGATGCTGTCCACCGCAGCGGCGGCAGCGCCGGCGCGGTTGTCGAGCAGCTTGACCGGATGACCGGCAGCAGCGGCAATCTGGGCAATGCCGGCACCCATGGCGCCGGCGCCGATCACCGCCACCACCGTCGTCGCCGGCAAGGGCGGCGTGCGCGGGGTGTCGAGTTCGGTTTCGCTCACGATCATTCTCCGGTGAAGCGGGGGGCGCGCTTTTCCTGGAAGGCGGCGACGCCTTCGGCGTAGTCGCGGCTCCAGCCCAGTTCGCGCATGAAGCCGCCTTCAAACGACAACTGTTGTTCGAGGGTGTGGCCGGGCGCAGCGTGCATCGCCTGGCGGGTACGCACCAGCGCCTTGGTCGGCATCGCGGCGAGGCGGCTGGCGAGGGCGTCGATTTCGCCGGCAAAGGCGTCGTCGTCATGCACTGCCCAGATCAGCCCCCATTCGGCAGCTTTTTCAGCGGACAGCTTGTCGGCGAGCAGGGCGAGGCCCATGGCGCGGGCCATGCCAACGCGCTGGGGCAGGAACCAGGTGCCGCCGGTGTCGGGGACAAGACCGATCTTGCTGAAAGCCTGCAGGAAGGAGGCAGAGCGGGTGGCGATCACCAGGTCGCAGGCCAGCGCGAGGCTGGCGCCGGCACCGGCAGCGATGCCGTTGACCGCAGCAATCGTGGGGACGCGCAAGCTCTGCAGGCGCAGCACCAGCGGCTTGTAGTTCTTTTCCACCAGGTTGCCGATGTCGGGCAGGCTGCCATCGGGCAGGGCGTTCATGTCCGGATCAGCCAGATCCTGGCCAGCGCAGAAAGCACGGCCGGCACCACTGAGAACCAGCACGCGGATGCTGGTGTCGCTCTGCACGCGGTCGAGCGCATCGCGCAGCTCGACGTGCATGTCGCCGGTGAAGCTGTTGAGCTTGTCCGCACGATTGAGGGTGAGGCGGGCGACGCCGTCCGCGACGGTGAACAGGATGTCTTGATAGTTCATCAGGAAACCTCAGACGTGGTAACGGCGCTGGATGACGCGGAAACGGTTGGCAACGAAAGCGGAGTCGGCGTAGGAAGCGTTGGCGGAAGGATTGCCACCGGTGCCGTGATAGTCGGAGAACGCAGCCGACTGGTTGACGAACACACCACCGGTGAGGTTGATCGACAGCGCGACCTTGCCGCGCCAGGTGGCGGCAGTCATGGCGTCGATCACTTCGTCGCGGGTGGAATACACGCCAACGGTGAGCGCACCGTGTTCGGTGGTCAGGCGCTCGGAGAGGGCGATTGCTGCCGCAGTATCGGCGGCCTTGACGACAAAGCTGATCGGACCGAAGCGCTCTTCCATATAGGCGGCTTCATCGCCGGCTTCGCAGCTGATCAGCACCGGAGTGCGCACGATGGCATTCGGGAACGCCGGGTTGTCGAGCTTTTGCGAAGCGAGCACGACCTTGCCGTAGTCACCATTGTTGGCCGCTTCGATGCGGGCATGGGTGTCATCGGACTGGATGGCGCCGAGCACGGCGTGGGCGACTTCGGGCTTGCCGAGGAAGCGCTCGATCGCCTTGGCGAGGTCGGCACAGACTTCGTCGTAGCTCTTGTGGCCTTCGTCGGTGTCGATGCCGCCAGCGGGGACGATGATCGCCTGGGTGGTGGTGCACATCTGGCCCGAGTAGAGCGACAGGGTGAACGCGAGATTGCCCAGCATCGCCTTGTAGGCGTCGGTGGAGTCGATGACGATGTTGTTCACCCCCGCCAGCTCGGCGTAGACCTGGGCCTGGCGGCAGTTGTCGATCAGCCAGTTGCCAAAGGCATTGCTGCCGGTGAAGTCGATCGACTTGACTGCCGCATGGGTAGCGAGCTGCTGGGTGATGTGGCGCTGCGGCGCGACGCACAGGCTGACCAGATTGGGGTCGATGCCGTTTTCAGCCAATACCTGACGGATGTAGTGCACGGTGATCGCTGCCGGCAGCACGCCATTGCTGTGCGGCTTGACGATGACGGCGTTGCCGGTAGCCAGGGTGGCGAACAGGCCGGGATAGGTGTTCCAGGTCGGGAAAGTGGCGCAGCCGACCACCAGGCCAATGCCGCGACCGACGAGCTCGAAATGCTTCTTCATCACCAGCGGCGGGTTTTTGCCCTGCGGCTTTTCCCAAGTTGCTTCGCGCGGGACGAAGCTCTGCTCGCGCCAGGCATAGGTGACGGCTTCGAGGCCGCGATCCTGGGCGTGCGGGCCGCCTGCCTGAAAGGCCATCATCCAGCCCTGGCCGGAGGTGGACATCACTGCATGGGCGATTTCAAAACTGTTGGCATTGAGACGCGCGAGAATTTCCAGACAGATGCCGATACGGCCTTCGGCGCCGACTGCACGCCAGCTTTCCATTGCCTGCAGGCCCGCGTCGATCAGCGCTTGCGGCTCGCACACCGGATAGCGCACCTTGAGTTCGATGCCGTAAGGCGAAGTCTCGCCTTCATACCAGCTTTGCTGGCCGGGCTGGTCGAGGACGAAATCCTTGCCGAGCCGGGCTTCAAAAGCACGCTTGCCATCTTCGGCCCCGGTTTCACCGTAGAACTTGGGGCTGGGCATTTCCGGGTAGGGCGACCAGTAACTGCGGGTGGCAATCGCCTGCAAGGCCTGATCCAGGGTCTGGCGGTGCTTTTCGAACAGAGGGTGAGTCATCTGCACGTCTCCTGTTGTGAGTTTTGATACCGTTGTGCTCATTGATTGTTGGTCAGCGGTATCGTTGAAGTCTCTGAATTTCCTGCTTATTTCTGATTAAGAAACAAATTACACTAAAAATAATACGTTATATAACATGGTATTGCAACGATGGTTTCCGGGTTTGTGGCAGGATTCTGTCCTCTATAAAAATTATCAATCATTTTGTGCTGCACTTTAAGCGATACAAGTATTGCTAATTTTGTTTATATTTTTGTATCATTTTAGCTGTTCCGCACAGGCTTCCTGTCTGCTGGCGGGGAAAGGAGGCTGGTGTGGGTGAGCTTGCGGGGAAAACGATCAGGTCGGGCGCTGCTGCGGCGCTGCTGGCCGAATACCGTCAGCGTGAGCGCATGCAGGCGGGTTCGCTGCTGGTGTCGATTTTTGGCGACAGCGTGGTGCCGCGCGGTGGACGGATCTGGCTCGGCAGCCTGATTCGCCTGCTCGAGCCGCTTGGGCTCAACGAGCGCCTGGTGCGGACGGCGGTGTTCCGGCTGGTGAAAAGTGACTGGTTGCTCAGCGAGCGGGTCGGTCGGCGGACCGATTATCTGCTGAGCACTGCGGCGGCGCGGCGGATCGAGGAGGCGGCGGGCTTGATCTATGCCGCAACGGCGCCCGCCTGGGATCGGCGCTGGCGGCTGATGCTGCTGGTCGGCGAGGTGGGACTCAAAGAGCGGGAGCGTTTGCGCAAGGCGCTGTCCTGGCATGGCTTCGGCATGCTGAACAATGACTGTTTCATTCATCCGAATGCGGATCTGCATGCGGCGATGGATGCGCTGGCGGCGGAAGGGCTGGCAGAGCTGAGTGAGCGGCTCAAGCCCTTGCTGGCCGCAGATGTGAGCATGGGCGCAGCGCTCACCGATCGGGCGATGGTGGCGGCGGCCTGGGATCTGGAAGCGCTTGCCGCCGATTACCATGCGTTCGTGAGGCGTTTCGAGCCGGTGCTCGACGAGTTGCGCGCCAGCGCCGGTGGGCTGGATGGAGAGCTGGCGTTTCAGATGCGCTTGCTGTTGATCCACGATTATCGTCACCTCTTGTTGCGCGATCCCGTGTTGCCGGACGTCTTGTTGCCGCTGGCCTGGCCGGGCCAGCAGGCGCGCTCGCTGTGCGGCGAGCTCTACCGCCGTCTGCTGCCTGCGGCGGAACGTTACCTCGACAGTATGCTCCAGCTGGCCGATGGTGAGCGGCCCTTGCCGCAGGCCGGGCTGTTCGAGCGCTTCCGTGATGCTGATGCGCTCGCGCTCTGTTCCTGAGCCTGCCGTTTGCTCAGTGGCCTGCTCGGTGGCCTGCTCAGTTGCCGGTTTCCCTTTTCCGGACTTCGACCAGCGGCACCACGTCAGGCATGTGGATGCGCTTGCGGTCGGGTTCGACCGCGCTCAATGCGGTGGTCTCGACCATGGTCGCCAGGCAGCGCCGGGTCAGATCCTGGTAGGTGGCAGTGCCCTGGCTTTTCCAGCGTACCTCTTCCTCGCTGAGGGGGCGGATGACCTTGGCGGGCATGCCGGCGACCAGTACGCGCGGCGGGATTTCCGCGCCGGCTTTGACGAAGGCCGCAGCGGCGACAATGCTTTCTTCGCCGATGATGACGTTGTCCATGATCACCGCGTTCATGCCGATGAGGGCATTGCGCTTCACCCGGCAGCCGTGCAGCACCGCGCCGTGGCCGATGTGTCCGTCTTCTTCGACCACGGTGTCGGTGCCGGGAAAACCGTGCATGACGCAGGTGTCCTGCAGGTTGGCGCCGCGTTCGAGGATCAGGCGGCCGAAGTCGCCGCGCAGGCTGGCGCAGGGGCCGACATAGCAGTCCGGGCCAACGATGACGTCGCCGATGAGGACGGCGCTGGGGTGCACATAGGCGCTCGGATCGACCACCGGCACGATGCCATCGATGGCGTAGACCTTCAGTTCACTGCGATTCATGTTTGCGTTCTCCTAAGCTGTTACTTATAAATAAACCATTTCTGACCTGAGGAATAGTGGCATGAGCGGAATTAATGAAGAACTCGAGGGCAAACATGGCGTGCAATCGCTCGAAGTGGGGATGAGCATCCTGCGCGTGATGGCCGCCGGGCGGCAGTCGATGATGTTGAAGGACATTGCCCAGGCCGCAGGCATGCCGCCATCGAAAGCCCATCGCTATCTGGTGAGTCTGATCCGCACCGGCCTGGTCGAGCAGGATCGCATGAGCTCGCGCTACGAACTGGGACCGTTCGCGCTCAATCTCGGTCTGGTCGCGCTCGACCGGATCGATCGCATCCGGCTGGGCATGCAGGCGATCTCCGATCTGCGCGATGAGGCGCATGAGAGCGTGGCACTGATCGTCTGGAGCGAAGGCGGGCCGGTGGTGGTGCGCTGGGAGCGTCCCCATCGCACGATCACGGTCAATGTGGTGACCGGTGTTCAGCTCAGCCTGCTGCGTTCGGCAGGTGGGCAGGTGTTTGCCGCCTGGCTGCCGGAGGCGCAGACCGCCGGTCTGATCCGGGCCGAGCTGGCCAGCGGCAAGTTGCCATCCCGGCTGAAGACGCTGGCCGACGTGCAGGCGCTGCTGGCCGGCGTGAGGGAGCGTGGTGCCGCAGTGCTGCGCTCGACCGAGTATTACGCGCGTGGGGTGGAAGCGGCCGCAGTGCCGGTGTTCAACCTCAAGGGGGATCTGAGCATGGCGATTGCCATCGTCGGGGTCGAGGGGGTGATGGATCTGAGTCCGGAGAGCCCGACCCTGGCCGCCTTGTGCCGGACGGGGGCCGAGCTGTCGCGGCGGCTGGGTGCGCGGAGCGACGGGGATCTGGCTGAGGGCTGAGAAAGAGGGGGCTGGGAGCGGCGGGGATGGACGGCGGATGGGGCGCTGTCAGGTCCGGAGGAGGGCTGAAAAGCAAACGATACAAAAAATTTACTTGACGATCAGTTTTGTATCATTTTTAATATGAGAAACCTTTTCTGTATTTCAGAATTTTTTAGCGCTTTTGGTCTGACTGCAAACCGGGTGGAAGAATGTGCCCTCGGTCTTGCCAACAGGGCTGGAGAAGTGTTGAATCGGTTTCCCGGTCTGTGGTGACGGGAGAAAAAACGCGCGGGCGCTAGCCTGATGCATTACAAACTGGAGGAGATAGACAATGAAGCTTCGCAATACCATGCTGGCCGCCATCAGCCTTGCCTTTGCCACCGGCCTTGCTCACGCAGAACTCAAGGTCGGCGTCGTACTTTCGGCCACCGGGCCGGGGGCTTCGCTGGGCATTCCCGAGCGCAATACCATCGCCCTGCTGCCGACCACTATCGGTGGCGAGACGGTGCGCTACATCGTCCTCGATGACACCACTGATACCACCACCGCAGTGAAGAATGCCCGCAAGCTGGTGACGGAAGAGCAGGTCGACGTGATCATCGGCACCACGACCACCCCGCCTTCGCTGGCGATGGTCGACGTGGCGGCCGAAGCGCAGACGCCGATGATTTCGATGGCAGCGGGGGCTCGCATCGTCGGACCGATGGATGACAAGCGCAAGTGGGTGTTCAAGACGCCGCAAAATGACCAGCAGATGGCTTCGGCGATTGTCGAACACATGACGGCCAACAGTGTGAAGTCGGTGGCCTTCATCGGTTTCGCCAATGCCTATGGTGAAGGCTGGTTCGAGCAGTTCAAGATCCTCGCCGATGGTGCCGGGATCAAGATCGCCGCCAACGAGCGTTTCAATCCTGCCGACACTTCGGTCACCGGCCAGACCCTGAAGCTGATGTCGGCCAAGGCTGATGCAGTGTTCATCGCCGGTGCCGGCACGCCGTCGGCGTTGCCGCAGAAGACGCTGCGCGAGCGTGGCTACAAGGGGCCGATCTACCAGACGCATGGCGTCGCCAACAATGACTTCCTGCGCATCTGCGGCAAGGATTGCGAAGGCACCCTGCTGCCGGTGGGCCCGGTGCAGATGGCACGCAGCCTGCCTGACAGCAATCCGGTGAAAGCTTCGGCGCTCGAATATGTCGAGAAGTATGAAGCCGAGCATGGTCCGGGATCGGTGTCGAGCTTCGGCGCCTACGCCTGGGATGCCGGCCGTCTGCTCGAGGCTGCGGTCCCCGATGCACTCAAGAATGCCAAGCCGGGGACGGCCGAATTCCGTGCTGCCCTGCGTGATGCGCTCGAAGGGGTGAAGGATGTGGCAGGTGCCACCGGCATCTACACGATGACTGCAGAGGATCACCTTGGTCTCGATGAGCGTTCGCGCGTCATGATCAAGATCCAGGACGGTACCTGGACTCTGCTCCAGTAAGACCGGGCTGACTTGACATCCGCCTCCGGGCGGGGCGGATGTCCATCATTCGTGCTGCATGCTCTGTGCAGCCTTCCCATTGCGGCCTGCCGAACAGCGGGCGGACGCGGGGTCTGACTCATGGATATGTCAATTGCATTAATTCTGTCCCAGGACGGCATTACCAATGGCGCGATTTATGCGCTGCTGGCGCTGGCGCTGGTACTTGTGTTTGCCGTGACGCGGGTGATCTTCATCCAGCAGGGCGAATTCGTTGCCTATGGCGCACTCACGCTGG
>JAVEVA010000061.1:0-20317 GCA_034005275.1 Thauera sp.
TCACCGACACGGCGGGTAAAACCGACCCGATCAAAGAATTCCAGCAGCTGAATCGCGCGTTTGCGCCCGCCGCCAATGCGGTCACGCAGCACGGCCGCACGCACCCGTCCGCCACCTTCCGCCCCGTCTTCCAGGGCAAGCGTTTCGATCAGCTCCGTGAGCGCACGCACGGTGGCGCGCGGATAGAACAGATCGCGCACCACCTGAAAAACTTCTCCCCTTGCGGCCAGCCTCAGCAACAGGCGGCGAACTGCCGCCTCATCCAGCGTGTGCGTGGCTGCCAAATCGCGCACCCAGGGCGGGTCAAACTCGCCAGCCAGCAAATCTTCAAGCACACGGTCAGCGAGTGCACGATCGCCGGCTGTCAGCTCCAGCACATGATCCGGCAAATGCCAGGCTGAACCGGCACGCGCCAGCCGGCCTTCCTCGCGCAGGCTTTCCAGGCGGGCGAGGAACACTGCACTCGCCAGCTGCGGGGCACACATCCGCCGCAGACGCTCGCGTTCGACCCCCACCTCATCGGCAAAAGTTTCGTGGTGCACGCCCAGACGGGCGAGGACGCGCTGTCCCAGCGCCTCCCAATGCACAGGCGCAAACAAGCAGCGGCCATCGCGGCTGGCAATGATCACCGCCTCAGGCAGCAGTTCCTGCCACGATGGCGTCAGCAGGTTGTAACGAATGGCCAGCTGGCCGGCGTCAACACCCAATTCGGCCTGCTCAAGCAAGGCGCTCAGCCGTTCGCCCAAGGTGGGCGCGCGCTGACTGTCGAGCAAGGCCAGACGCTGCGGACGGCGACGGTGGCGGCTGGGCGGAAAAGGATCGAGCACCACTCCGCCGCCCAGGGTTTCACGTCCGGCGCCATCGCGGATGACAATACGGTCTCCGCTACAGGCAAACAACGGCCGGTCAAGCACCGCCTGCACCAGACCTTCAGCGCCGGCGGCCAGACCGCCTGCTTCCAGCGCGCCATCGAGCAGCACCAGCCGCGCCATCGCCTGACCGCCGGCATGGTGCAGGCTGACACTGCTCCATTGGCCGAGCCTGCGCTCATCATGCCCGCCACGTTTGCCGGCAGCGGGCAACAATTTCAACGCAAGATCAAGTCGGGTGCTCGGCGCCGCCAGACCGGGAGAAAGCAGCCAGTCGCCACGTTCGATGCTCAGATAATCGATCCCGGCCAGATTGACTGCACAACGACTGCCGCTGAGGCCACGTTCAGCAGGGCGGTTATTGACATGCAGGCCGCGCACACGCGCAGTGCGCGACTCACCGCCCGGACGAACCAGTTCGAGCTGATCACCGACGGCAAGCTCGCCGGCGAGCACGGTGCCGGTAACAATCGCTCCCGCGCCGGCGAGGGCAAAACGGCGATCGACCACCAGTCGCAAACCGCCCGCCTTCGCTGCCGGCTGTTCGCCCGCCGCCACCGCCTGCAGATGAGTGCGCAAGGCATCAACCCCGCTGCCATCCTGAGCGGAAACGGCAAACAGCGGTGCGCTGGCAAGTCGGGTCGCCGCCAGCAGCGTCTGTACTTCCGCCTTGACCGCCTGCAGGCGATCGCCATCGACCCGGTCACACTTGCTGATCGCCACCGCACCACGCTGGATGCCGAGCAGATCGACAATCGCCAGGTGCTCCCGCGTCTGCGGCATCACCCCGTCATCAGCAGCCACCACCAGCAAGACAAAATCAATCCCCGCAGCGCCGGCAAGCATGGTCGGGACGAATTTCTCATGACCGGGCACATCGATGAAAGCGAGCGTCGCCGCATCACTGCCGGCAGCAGGCTGGGCATAGGCATAGCCGAGCTCGATGGTGATGCCGCGACGCTTTTCTTCCGGCAGACGGTCGGTGCTGACCCCGGTCAGCGCCTGCACCAGGGTGGTCTTGCCGTGGTCGATGTGGCCTGCTGTTCCAATCAGCATCGTCTGTCCTCAGCTGAACATCTCGCCATAAATGTTCGACGCCCAGCCGAAATCTTCCACCGACAGCTTCGGAGTGCGCTCATTGAGGTCAATGCGTTCCTGCTCGATGATGCCCAGGCTGTTCACCTGATAATTGAATTTCACTGCCACCCCTTGCATCGGCTGCGGGCTGACCATCATGAAGCACAGATTGTCAGGCAAACGATACTCCGGACTGCGGCCGCGCGCGCGTTCGGCAATGTAATGGGCGACGATGCGCGCCTGCTGGCTGGCCAGGTGCCCGGCCTTGGGATAGAAAGCGAACTGGGGCGAGACATAGCCCATCGCATCACCGATCACATACACGTCCGGATCCGCTTCGGCGTGCATCATCAGCGGATCGACTGCCGCCCAGCCATCCGGGCCACCGATGAAAGCCTGACCGACCACCCCTGCTTTCCAGGCCAGATCGCCCGCCTGGTGCGGTGCCATCAGGATCGCATGGTCGAAATTGAAATCGCCGGCTGCCGTCTTGATCCGTTTGGCGAAAGGATCGACTTCACGCACGTGAGCATTGGGTACGTAAGTGATCATATCCGGATACAGCTGCTCGAAAGCAGCACGGAAACCACCGGTGATCGGGGTGATATCCTCCTTGTGATCGAGCACGATGACGCGCGCGTTGAGCTTTTTGGCCTTGAACAGCGCAGCAATCATGCAAGCGCGTTCATAGGGGCTGGGCGGGCAGCGGTGCGGCGGCGGCGGCAGGGTCATCACCAGATCGCCGCCCTTGAAATCATGCAGCGCCTGTTTGAGACGGAAATGCTCGCCACTCGGGATGTAGGCGGCTGGGAAAGCCTGACGGGTGGCTGCTGCCGCGCGACGATCGTTGCCGAACCAGGCTTCGTAGTTGTAGCGGATGCCGGGCGAAAGGATCAGGTAATCATAATCGAGCTGGCCGACACTGGTGACCACCCGCTTGCGCTCGCGTTCGATGGCGATGATTTCGCTCTGGATGAAGTGGTAGTCATGGGTGGCAGCGACCGCCAGATAATCCTTGATCAGATACTGGGTGTCGACCACATCGAGCAGCCACTTGTTGCTCATCGGGCAGGAGAAGAAGTGGGCATTGCGTTCCAGCAGCACCACTTCCAGTTCGGGCGCCAGCTGACGGACAAACTTCGCCGCACTGACCCCGCCCCAGCCGCCGCCGCAGATCACCACTCTTTGCTGCTTGCCACGCGGCAACAGGGTATCGGTGCTGCGCTGGATGAAAGGAGGCAGTGGTCGCTGGCCGGCAGTTTCAGTTTTTTCATCTGCACCGGCGCTCTGCGGTAGAGCGAGGGTGGCAGCAAGACCGGTGCCAGCGACGAGAAACTGGCGACGGGAAGGGTTCGGGGTCTTGTTCATGTGAGGAACTCCTTGACTGGACAGCGGGGTAGGAGAGGTGAGGTGGTGTAGCGCGGCTGGGGGTGGTTCGCGACTTGCGTCGCTCCTACAAAACCGGCGCAGCAGCACAGCCTGTCGTAGGAGCGACGCAAGTCGCGAACAGGCCATGTTCAAGCGCCCGCCTTGGCAAGCAGGGCAAACTGGTCAATGAATTCGGCTTCATCCTCCTGGCGCAGGCAGCGCAGATCCAGCCACAAGGCCTGTTCGCGGACATGGCCGATCACCGGTCGCGGCAGGGCACGCAGCGCCTGTTCGAGCTTCTGCACGCCGCCACGCCGGCGCAGCGGCCGACAGACCACCCCAATCGACGGCAGCCTTGCCACCGGCAGACTGCCGGAGCCGATCTGCGAACTGAGTTCGGCCAGTTCCAGCTGCACCGGCCAGCCGGCCAGCGCCTGCTGCATCGCTGGCAACAGGCGCTGGGCCTGCGCGCTCAGCTCATCGACGCTGCGGGTGAGCAGACGCAGCGCTTCAAGACGTTGCGGCAGTCGCTCAGGATCGCGGTACAGCTGCAACACCGCTTCCAGTGCAGCGAGGGTGATCTTGCTCACCCGCAGCGCGCGCTTCAGTGGATTGCGCCGGATGCGGGCGATCAGCTCGCGACGGCCAACGATGATGCCGGCCTGCGGACCGCCGAGCAGCTTGTCACCGGAAAAGGACACCAGATCGGCGCCGGCAGCAATGGATTCACGCGCCGTCGGCTCATGGGGCAAGCCCCATTGCTCAAGATCGACCAGGGTGCCGGCACCGAGGTCTTCGACAAAGGGTAGCTGATGCTCACGGGCGATCGCCGCCAGCTCGGCCGGCGACAGGCTTTTGGTGAAGCCTTCGACGCGATAGTTGCTGGTATGCACTTTCATCAGCAGCGCAGTACGCGGACCGATGGCGTCGCGGTAGTCATGCTCGTGAGTGCGGTTGGTGCAGCCCACTTCACGCATGCGGGCACCGGCGCGCTGCATGATGTCGGGGACGCGGAAGGCACCGCCGATCTCGACCAGCTCGCCACGCGAAACGATCACTTCCTTGCGCTGGGCAAGGGTATTGAGCAGCAGGAACACGGCGGCCGCGTTGTTGTTGACCACCGTCGCCGCTTCAGCGCCGGTCAGCTCGCACAACAGCTCTTCGACCAGCTGATCGCGATCACCACGCCGCCCTTCGCCGAGATCGTATTCGAGCGCGCAGGGATGGCGGGCGGCATCGACCATCGCCGCAATCGCCGTCTCCGGCAAAGTGGCGCGGCCAAGATTGGTGTGGAGAACCGTACCGCTCAGATTGAAGACCGTACGCAGACGCGACCGGGCTGCTGCAGCAAGACGACCGACAATGCGGTCGATCAGTTCAGCGAGTGTCGGTGCCGGCTCGGCGCCTTCACGCATCGCGCTGCGGCAGGCGTCCAGTTCGGCACGAATGGCGCTGGTCAGCGCCTGACGGCCATACTGTTCGAGCGCCACTGCAAGGGCCGGATCGGCAAGCAGGCGGTCAACCGCCGGCAGGGAAGCAAAGCTGGGAGTTGTCATGGTCAAGGCCCGGACCGGGCACAAGGCAAGGGTTTCAGTCTAACGCGGAATGTCGTGAATCGATAGCACAATCAAGGGGATGAAAGAAAAGCTGCTTTCTGTCAGCCCGGAATGAACAAGGGATTGGGACCGCTGCGAGCGTATTCGGCTTCATCGCAGAGGATGTCGAGCGCCAGGGTGGCCAGATCATCGGCCACCGGGTCTGCCGCCGCATCCTTGTCGCGCCGGACCTGCTTCAGATAGCTGTGACAGTGGTCGCAGACTTCGGCGCGCACGGTTTCGTGCTGGCTACCGGCCTCGTCTTCGAGCAGACGGTAGCCGACCTGGTCGGTATCGCCGCAGCTGCTGCAATTGACCCGCACCATGTTCCACGCGGTATTGCACAGCGAGCAGTGCAGATAACGGCTGCCGGCATGCGGCTCGGTTTCGATGATGCTGCTCACCGGCAGGCTGCCACAGCACGGACAGACGCCGGCGACATCAAGACGGCGCAGGCCGGCAAGCGTTGGCTGCATCGCCATCCAGCTCCAGTACAGCTGCAGCGCAGCGGCGACGAAAGGCAGCTGGGCACTGTCTGCCGGATCGTAATCCGCATTGAGCACCGCGCTGGCAAGCGCTTCCAGCCGGTTTTCATCGGCGCTGCGCAAGGCTTCGAGTTCCGCCTGCAAGGGCGCCGGAGCCTGCTCGCTGACCATATCGACCAGCTTTGCCAGCTGCTGCTGCCACTGCGGATCACGCGGCCAGCTGTGCACCGCCAGCGGCGGCATGCCATAGCGTCTGGCCTGGTCGCAGGCCTCCGCTTCCGGCAGGGGCAGAGCGGGATGGCTGGCGAGCAAGTCATGCTGGGCATCACTCAGGCTGGCGAGCAGCTGCAGATAATCGGCCAGCGGATGGCCATCAGCCAGCGCACGAAAGCGCGCAGCACGACGGGCAAAGACGTCGGCCGCTGGCTGGATCACCAGCGGATGTTCGCTGCCGGGTTTCGGCGCCATGGCGGGAGAAGGATTGCTTGTTGGTGTCATGCCTGTTCTCGTTAACCAGACCTGCAACAGGGGCGCAGCCCGAACTGCGACGGACTGCGCCCCTGCGCGGGAAAGAAAGATGATGGCTTCAGTTCTTGCCGGTCATCTGCCGATACCACTCACGGTGATGCTGCTTGGCCCAGGCTCGGGTGACCGTGCCGTACAACATCGCCCGCACCGTGCCGCGCGTCCAGATCGCCGCATAGACGTGCATCAGGATGAGGCCGATCATGAATGCTGCACTGGCGGCATGGACGACCACCGCAAGACGGATGAGGCCTGTCGAGAAGTCGAACTGACTGCGCCACATGATCACGCCGGAGACGGTGAGCAACACCATGCTGATCGACAACAACCAGAACAGCAGTTTCTGACCACCGTTGTACTTGCCCTGCGCCGGCATGTCGTGATCATCGCCATCGACCATGCGATCGATTTTCGACAACCAGTCCCAGTCGGCCGCCCCCATGGTGTTGTTGCCGGCAAAGCGGATGAACATCACCACGAACAGCACCGCCATGATCACCCCGATCCAGGGATGGAGAATGCGCGCCCAGGCACCGCCGCCGAACAGCTCGGCGAGCGGATAGAGCGCCGGATGAAAGAAAGCCAGACCGGAGAGGGCAAGGAGAATGAAGCAGATTCCCACCATCCAGTGATTGGCACGTTCCGATGCAGTGTAGCGCTGCAGGTCGCGGGGATCCCGGATCATTGTGCGTCCTCCTTTTCCACTTCATCCTCGATCTCTTTCGAGACCTGGTTGGGCCCTTTCATCACGTAATGCAGCAAACTGCCCACGGCCGCCGCACCCAGGGCGAACAGGGCGAGCGGTTTCGCCACCCCTTTCCACAGGGCGACAGTGGCGCTGATGCTCGGGTTTTTCGGCAGGCCGGCATACAGCGTCGGCTTGTCGGCGTGATGCAGCACATACATGACGTGGGTACCACCCACTCCCTTTGGATCATAAAGGCCGGCATTGCTGTAACCGCGCTCCTTAAGATCGGCAATGCGGGTTTCGGCATGATGGATCATGTCTTCCTTGGCGCCGAAAGTGATGGCGCCAGTCGGACAGACCTTGGCACAGGCCGGTGCCTGGCCGACCGCCACCCGGTCCGAGCAGAGCGTGCATTTGTAGGCCTTGTTGTCGGTCTTCGAAATGCGCGGTACATCGAAAGGACAGCCGGTGACGCAGTAGCCGCAACCGATGCAGTTCTCCTGGTGGAAGTCGACGATGCCGTTCGAATACTGGACGATCGCCCCCGGCGCCGGACAGGCTTTCAGACAGCCGGGGTCTTCACAGTGCATGCAGCCGTCCTTGCGGATCAGCCATTCAAGACCGTTCTCCTGCTCGACTTCAGTGAAGCGCATCAGCGTCCACGTCTTGTCGTCCAGATCCTGCGGATTGTCGTAGATGCCGACGTTGCGCCCCACTTCAGGGCGCAAGTCGTTCCATTCCATGCAGGCGGCCTGACAGGCTTTGCAGCCGATGCAGGCCGACACATCAATCAGCTTGGCGACTTCCACCGTTTTGCGTACCTGAGGCATCGCGGTGGTCGTTGCCGAGCGCTGGGCAATATCGAGTGATTGCAGTGCCATTTCACACCTCCTCAAGCACAGTAAATAAAGCGAATGCGAATGTTCTCATTGCGCTCTCCTATGCTTTCTCGATATCGACGAGGAAAGCCTTGTACTCAGGGGTCTGAGAGTTGGCGTCGCCGACATACGGGGTGAGGGTGTTGGTGATGTAGCCCGGCTTGGTTTCTCCCTTGAAGCCAAAGTGAAGCGGAATGCCCACGGTGTGCACCTTGCGCCCATCGACGTCGAGCACCGGGATGCGCTTGGTGACCACTGCCACCGCCTTGATCTGGCCGCGGTTGGAACGCACTCTGACCACGTCGCCCTTGCGGATGCCTTTTTCCTTGGCCAGCGCTTCGGAGATTTCGACAAAATGCTCCGGCTGCAGGATGGCATTCAGTTTCGAAGTCTTGGTCCAGAAGTGGAAATGCTCGGCCAGGCGATAGGTGGTGGCGACATAGGGGAATTCGTCGGCAGTGCCGAACATTTCCATGTCGCCCTGATACACCCGTGCTGCCGGGTTGCTGGTCACCGCCGGCACATCCGGATGCATCGGATTGCGGCCCAGCGGCGTTTCGAAGGGCTCGTAGTGCTCGGGGAAAGGACCTTCCGCCATCCCCGGCGCAAACAGACGCGCCACCCCTTCACCGGTCATGATGAAGGCACCCACGCTTTCCGCCGGATCGGCATTCGGCCGCATGTCGGGGATGTCGTTGCCGCCCCAGGCCTTGCCGTTCCAGTGGATGACACTGCGCGCCGGATCCCACGGCTTGCCATTGGCATCACAGGAAGCGCGGTTGTAAAGGATGCGTCGGTTGGCAGGCCAGGCAAAGCCCCATTTCAGCGTCTGTCCCAGACCGGAAGGATCCTCATTGTCACGTCGTGCAGTCAGATTGCCGGCTTCCGACCACATGCCCGAATACAGCCAGTTGCCACAGGCGGTGGAGCCATCGTCACGCAAGGCGGCAAACCCGGCCAGTTGCTGGCCGGCCTTGACCGTCACATTGCCGCTCGCATCGGCCAGATCGCTGATCGCATAACCGCTGATCTCGCGATTGAGCTCGACCGAGGACGGATGCGTCGGAATGCGGTAAGGCCAGTGCAGACCAAGCACGGGATCGGGGAAGGCACCGCCTTCGGCAGCGTAGAGCGCACGCAAGCGGGTGTACAGCTCGCCGAGAATGGCAGTGTCTTCACGCGTTTCACCCGGGCCGTCAGCCGCTTTCCAGTGCCACTGGATGACCCGGCCGGAGTTGGTGAAGCTGCCTTCATGCTCGGCAAACAGCGCCGCCGGCAGACGGATGACTTCGGTCTGGATCTGTGTCGGATCGACGTCGTTGTGTTCGCCATAATTCTTCCAGAACTCGGAAGTATCGGTGGCCAGCGGATCGATGACAACGAGGAACTTGAGCTTCGACAATGCCGCCGAAACCTTGGTCTTGTTGGCCACCGAAGCCAGCGGATTGAAGCCCTGGCAGACGAAGCCGTTCATCCGTCCCTGGTGCATGCGCTCGAACATCGCCAGCACGTCATAGGCGCCATCGGACTTGGGCAGCCAGTCGAAGCGGAAGTCGTTGTAAGGCGTGGCGTTGTTGCCGTAGAAGGCTTTCAACAGACTGACCATGAACTTCGGATAGTTGCTCCAGTAGTTCATCTGCCCCGGACGCAGCATTTTCGGCGTGCGCTTGACCAGGAAAGCATCCAGTCCGCCATCCGCTTCAGTCGGCGAGCCAAGATAGCCGGGCAGCACTTCGCTGTACAGGCACATGTCGGTGATGCCCTGCACGTTGGCGTGACCACGCAGTGCGTTGACGCCACCACCTGCCATGCCCATGTTGCCGAGCAGCAGCTGGATCATCGCCATGGTGCGGATGTTCTGCGAGCCGATCGAGTGCTGGGTCCAGCCGAGGGCGTACAGGATGGTCATCGTCCGCTTCGGATTGGCGCACTCGGCGATCATGCCGCAGATCTTGAGGAAAGCGTCTTTCGGCGTACCGGTGATGCGACTGACCGTATCGGCATCATAACGGGCGAAATGCCGTTTCATCAACTGCAGCACACAGTTCGGATCCTGCATGCTCGGGTCGACGCGGGCAAAGCCGTTCTCGTCGAGCTGATAGCCCCAGGTCGCCTTGTTGTAGCTGCGCTTGTCGGCGTTGTAGCCGGTGAACACCCCGTCCTTGAAACCGAAATCCGGATCGATGAGGAAGGGAGCGTTGGTATGCGCTTTCACATACTCATGCTGGATCTGATCGTTTTCCAGCAGGTAGTTGATCACTCCGGAGAGGAAAGCGATATCCGAGCCGGCACGGATCGGCGCGTAATAGTCCGCGACCGCAGCCGAGCGCGTGAAGCGCGGGTCAACCACGACCAGCTTGGCCTTGCGATCCTGCTTGGCTTCCTGCACCCACTTGAAGCCACAGACGTGCGCTTCAGCGGCGTTGCCGCCCATGATCAGGACCAGATCGGCATTCTTGATATCAACCCAGTGGTTGGTCATCGAGCCACGCCCGAACGTCGGAGCCAGACTGGCTACCGTGGGAGCGTGTCAGATGCGGGCCTGGGTATCGAATGCAACTGCACCAAGGCCACGCATGACCTTGTGCATCAGGTATCCGGGCTCGTTGGAGGCCGCCGAGCTGGCGAGGAAGCCAGTGGTATTCCAGCGATTGACTGTCACGCCGGCTTCATTGCGCGCAATGAAATTGGCGTCACGATCGGCCTTGAGGTGACGGGCAACACGGTCAAGCGCCTCGTCCCAGGAAATCCGTTTCCACTCCTTGCTGCCCGGTTCACGCACTTCCGGGTGCTGCAGGCGCAGGGGGCTGTTGACCATGTCGAGCAGACCGGCACCTTTGGCACACAGGCTGCCGCGGTTGACCGGGTTGTCGGGGTCGCCTTCGATATGGAAGATGCGCGCCTTGGCGTTCTTCGACTTGTCACCCAGGGTATAGACCAGTGTGCCGCAGGACACTGAGCAATACGGACAGATACTGCGTGTTTCAGTCGCGTGAGCGAGCTTGTACTGGCGTACTTCAGCCAGGGCCGCAGTGGGCGCAAAGCCCATCGTGGCCAGGCTGGAGCCGGTCATGCCCGCGGCGCAGACTTTGAAAAAGCCGCGTCTTGAGACGTTCATGATGTCCTCCACTTGTCGTTATGGATCCTGCTGATGGCATGGACTACTGCAGTCTTATAGCAGCATAAAAAATGCTTTTATTCAAGCATATCGCTGCATTTTGCAAATTCGGCCACCGCTCAGCCCCAAGCCAGGTCCAGGGCAGCGCAACTTGTATAATCCGCCCTTTGCCGCCAACAGCCAGCCGTCATGACCAGCGAGAACCAGCCCGCAGCGGGCGCCATTGAACACTGCGATGTGCTCGTCATCGGCTGTGGCCCGGCTGGCGGCACGGTCGCACCCTTGCTGCGCGAGCATGGTCATCGCGTGGTGGTGCTCGAAAAAGAGCGCTATCCGCGCTTTCACATCGGCGAATCGCTGCTGCCGGCCAATCTGCCGCTGTTCGAGCGTCTGGGGGTGGCGGACGAGATGCGCGCCATCGGGGTGGAAAAGTACGCCGCCGAATTCCACTCGCCGCATCACGATCATGTCCAGCCTTATCTGTTTGGTGACGCCTGGGACAAATCGATGCCGCACGCCTATCAGGTCTTGCGCGCCGACTTCGACAAGGTGCTGATGGATAACGCCCGCCGCCGGGGGGCGGAAGTGATTGAAGGCTGCCGCGTGAGCAAAGTCAGCTTTGAACAGGACGGCAGCGTGCTGGTCGATGCCCGCCACGATGACGGTCGCACGCAGCAATGGCGCGCCCGCTTCCTGGTCGATGCTTCGGGACGCGACACTTTTCTCGCCAACCGTTTCCGCACCAAGCATCGCAATCCCCACCACACCAGCGCAGCCGTATTCGGCCACTTTGCCGGAGCGAAACGCAACCCGGGCGCGGCAGCGGGCAACATCAGCCTGTTCTGGTTCGAACACGGCTGGTTCTGGTTCATCCCGATGCGCAACGATGTCACCAGCGTGGGGGTGGTGACCTGGCCGTACTACATGAAAACCCGTGGC
This sequence comes from Thauera sp., assembly GCA_034005275.1. Classification (GTDB taxonomy): domain Bacteria; phylum Pseudomonadota; class Gammaproteobacteria; order Burkholderiales; family Rhodocyclaceae; genus Thauera. Next base: position 11,543 of record JAVEVA010000061.1, read on the forward strand.
GAACGCAGCCTGGAACAGTTCCTGCGCGATCAGATCGCCAACTGCCCGCCGCTCGCCGAGCGCCTGCGTGAAGCCGAACTGGTGCATGCAGTCGAAGGCACCGGCAATTTCTCCTACACCGCCGAACACAATCATGGCGACAACTACCTGATGCTGGGCGATGCCTTCGCCTTCATCGACCCGGTGTTTTCCTCCGGGGTGTGGCTGGCGATGCAAGGCGGAGTGTTCGCCGCCGAAGCGGTCAACACCTGCCTGCAGCAGCCGGCCCAGGCCCGACAGGCACTGAAAACCTACGATCACCGTGCGCGGCGCGGGCCGAAGATCTTCTCCTGGTTCATCTACCGCATGACCAATCCGATCATGCGTGATTTCTTCATGGGCCCGAAGAACATCTTCCGGGTCAAGGAAGCGCTGCTGTCGGTACTCGCCGGCGACATCTACGGCAAGACACCGATCTGGCCTTCAGTATGGGTATTCAAGCTGCTCTACTACAGCGCCAACCTCCTGCAGCCGCGCCGCGCCTGGGCCGCTCGCCAGCGCCGTCGCTTCAACATCCGTCCGCAGGAGGATGGCGCATGAGCACGAGCCTGGCCTCCCTGCAGTTCGCCATTGCCCGCACCGACGACACCGACCAGCACGTCAGCGCGCAGCTGCTGGGCAGCGCCCTGCTCGGCGCTGGCGGCCGCCAGCCATCCGCTACGGCCCCCTGGCCAAAGCAGACGCTTCAGACCGAGCTGCTTGGCGGTCAAGCCACACTGGAGGAACGCTGGCTCAGCAGCAGCAACTGCCGCGAGGGCGAACAGGATGGCCTGCGCTGGCGGCGCAATGATGAGCTGCTCTACGGCGTCATCGAGCTTGATGAAGGTGATTTCGACGCTGCCGGCATCCCGCCGCTGCAAGCTGCCACTGAGGCTGCCTACCAACGCATTTTCGCCCTGCTTGATGCGCAGCAGCTACCCCAGCTGTGGCGCACCTGGAATTACATGGCAGCGATCAACCGCGACAGTCACGGCCTCGAGCGTTATCGCCAGTTCAATATCGGCCGCCAGGATGCTTTTCGCGCCGCGCGCCGCGCGCTTGAAGTCCAGCTGCCGGCCGCCTGCGCGCTCGGCTTTGCCGACGGGCCGCTGTCGATCGCCTTTCTCGCCGGCCGCACGCCGATCATCCCGATCGAAAATCCGCGTCAGATGAGCGCCTTTGCCTATCCACGCCGCTACGGTCCGCGCAGTCCGAGCTTTTCGCGCGCCGCGCTCGCCCATCCGGCTGGCGCCGAAATCCTGTTCATTTCCGGCACCGCCAGCATTGTCGACCATCGCAGCATTCATGACGGCGACGTGGTGGCGCAAACGCACGAAACACTGTGCAATATTGGCACAGTGGTCGATGCCGCCAATAGGCGTGCGCTGAGCGTGCCATTCCGGCTCGACGAACTGCATTACCGCATCTATCTGCGTCATGCTGCCGACCTGCCACAGGTGACGGCGGTGCTGGACGAAGTGCTTGGGCCACCCGCCAACCCGATGAGTCGTCTTTACCTGCGGGCCGACGTCTGCCGTGCCGAGCTGCTGGTTGAAGTCGAAGCACAGGCGATTCATCCACGATGAAACGCCTGCAACAGGCGCTGTGGCGCGGCTACGCCATCGCCGCCATGGGCCTCGGCCTGGGGATGCTTGCGCTGATCTGTCTGTGCTGGCTGCCGTTTGCGCTGCTGTGCCACTGGCTGCTGCCCGCACGCCAGGGACGCTGGCTGGGCCGACGGATGATCTGCTGGGGCTTTCGCGGCTATCTGGGCTTTTTGCGCCTGTGCTGCGGCTGCCGTTTCCAGCTTGACGGCCTCGAGCAACTGGCCAGCCAGGGCGCGCAAGTGGTGGTCGCCAACCACCCTTCCCTGCTCGATGCAGTGATCATCCTCTCCCGACTGCCTGATGCGGTCTGCGTGATGAAAGCCGGTCTGCTCGACAATCTGCTGTTCGGCGCTGCAGCACGGCTGGCAGGCTATATCCGCAACGACCATCCGCTCAAGCTGGTGCAGACTGCGCAGCGAGAGCTCGCCGGCGGCGCCCAGCTGCTGATCTTTCCCGAAGGCAGCCGCACGCGCAATTTTCCCCTTGATCGTTGCCTGCCCAGTGCCGGCCTCATCGCTCAACGCGCCGGCGTACCAGTGCAGACCGTGTTGATCGAGTTTTCCACACCTTACCTGGGCAAACACTGGCCCTTGTGGCGACCGCCGGTGCTGCCGCTCCGCTGCTCTCTCCGTCTTGACCGCCAGTTTCCGCCGCCGCAGGATAGCGCCACCTTCACCGCTGAACTGGAAAACCATCTGCGCCATGCGCTCGCTGCCGCGCCCCTGTCCGCTTCCAGCTCCGCTGATTCCGCCACCATTGCACCCACCACCTCACCTCTCCCGCGAGCTGAACAATGAGCGCATCCTTGCCTGCTTCCAGCACTCACCTGGTTCTCATTCCGAGCTACAACACTGGCGCCATTCTGGTCGACACCGTACGTGCTGCACGCGCGCAATGGGCGCCGGTGTGGGTGGTGATCGATGGCAGCAGCGATGGCAGCGCCGACGCGCTGCACCAGCTCGCCGCCGAGGATGAACAGCTGCGAGTGATCGAACTCAGCGTCAACAGCGGTAAAGGTGCTGCGGTACTGGTCGGGCTGGAACTCGCTGCCGACCGTGGCTTCAGCCACGTGCTGACCATGGATGCCGACGGCCAGCATCCGGCGGCCCTGATTCCGGCCTTCATGGCTGCTTCACAGGCAGAGCCCGGCGCGATGATTCTCGGCCGTCCGATCTTTGGTCCTGAAGCACCGGCAGTGCGGGTCAATGGCCGCAAAGTTTCCAATCTGTGGGCGAATATCGAAACGCTGTGGGCAGGAATCGGCGATTCGCTCTACGGTTTTCGCATCTACCCGGTGAAACCGCTGCGCGACATCATGCGCCGCCAGCGCTGGATGCGCCGCTTCGATTTCGATCCTGAAGCCGCCATCCGCCTGTGCTGGGCCGGAATCACGCCGCGCAACATCGATGCGCCCGTGCGCTATCTCGCTGCCGACGAAGGCGGGGTTTCCCACTTCCGCTATCTGCGCGACAACATCCTGCTGATCAGCATGCACATCCGCCTGGTGTTCGGCGCTGTCGCCCGCCTGCCCTGGCTGGTTTTCCGTCGCTGGGGGAAGCCGCTCTGAGCAACTTCCCGGATGCGGGACAGAACTACCTTCGTAGCCCGGATAAGCGCAGCGCATCCGGGGTTCAGTCTGGAGAAGACGAAAAACCCCCGCGAAAACAATTCCTTTCTGCTTCCCCGAAAAAATGTGAGCACTTGCCGAAGCGAACGATTTTCCCGGATGCGCTGCGCTTATCCGGGCTACGGACTACGAACCGTTCAGATCATGCCGCCGTTGATCGAGATCACCTGGCCGGTGATGTAGCCCGCAGCGTCGGAGGCGAGAAAGCCGACGAGGGCGGCGACTTCTTCCGGCTCGCCAGCGCGCTTCATCGGCACCAGCCTGGCCACCGCTTCGCCATCGAACTGGTCTGCGCTCATTGCGGTGCGGATGATGCCCGGCGCCACTGCATTGACGGTGATGCCCCGGCTGGCGACTTCCAGCGCCAGCGCCTTGGTCGCCGAATGCAGCGCACCTTTGGCTGCCGCGTAATTGACCTGACCACGATTGCCAGTCAGCGCAGCCACCGAGGTGATGTTGATGATGCGTCCCCAGCGTGTGCGGATCATCGGCAGCGACAGCGGCTGGGTGATGTGGAAAAAACCGTTCAGCGACACATCGATCACCCGCTGCCAGCGTGCGGCGCTCATGCCGGGGAAAGCGGCATCGTCGTGGATGCCGGCGTTATTGACCAGCACCTGAATCGGCCCGTCGGCCAGCAGGCGGTCAACAGCGGCTGCGGTGGCTTCGCCATCGGTGAGATCGAACGCGATCGCCTGCGCCTGACCACCATCAGCGCGGATATCAGCCACTACCGCTTCCGCAGCGGCCAGATTGCGATTGGCATGGACGATGAGCGCAAAACCATCCGCTGCCAGCCGGCGGCAGATTGCCGCACCGATGCCGCCGCTGCCACCGGTAACCAATGCCCGTTTCATTGCCGCCCTCCTTCGGCTTGATCAGCGCCGAAAACAGCTGCATCGAGAATCACCGCCGCCCGTCCGTTCAGCAATTGTTCATCCTCATGCACGATGCTGAAACCATACAGCACGCTGTTGCTGCCCGCCGACAGGCGCCGGGCACGGATTTCGAGCCTGCCAGCGCACTGATCCAGCCAGTCGACGTTCAGACTGAGCTGACGGACGCTGGCGAGATAACCCTGGGTCGGTTCGCTGGCGGAGTCAGCCAGCAAGGCGCCGTGCAAAGCCATCGCCTGCGCGGCAATTTCGACGCCAGCTGTTGCCGGCAGACCTTGCGCATTGCGCAAGGGATTGTGCGGATCAAGATGGCGCTCGGTGCAGCAGACAATCTGCTCCGCATCACAATGCACCAGCTGATCAAGCAGGCACATCGAACCCTGATGAGGAATGCGCCGGGCAATCGCCGCACGGTCAAGCAGCACGAGCGAAGGCCTCGTTCAGCATGGTCGCACTGGTCGCACTACCAGCTGCAACTGCAGCGGCGGCAGGTAGTCGAGCACCAGCTCGCCAGCCTGTTGCTGCGCCAGTGCCGCGAGCAGCGGCAAGGCACGCAAGGCCGGCACTGCCTGACGCAGTGCTTCCAGGCCCTTATCGGCCAGCGCCAGTGCCGGTGCGCCGGTGGTGCTCAGCGTGATCGCCGCCAGACTGTGCGGCCCCGGTCGCGGACTCAGTACCAGCGCCAGCCCGGCACAATCCGGCGTCGGCCGCTTGGCGTGCAGCGGTGCGGGATATTCGCTGTCATGGGCAATCAACAGCACCGGCTCGTCATCGACCGCCAGCTGACCGAGTGCATCGATCAACCCGGCGCCGAAGCTGGCGTCATAAGCGGCAATCACCTGACAAGGCTGCATCGATCCACTGGCAATCCCCCAGTAGCCCGCCGCAGCGTTATGCACCGAATTGTGAAAGCGGGTGGGCGAAATCAGCCGGTCATCACCAGCGAGCTGTTCGCACAGCGCGTGGCAGTTATGGCCATCCGCACCGGAGGCCGCAAAGACGGTGCGCAAGCTGGCCACATCGGCCTGCGCCTGCGCCTGCGCCGCCGCTTCAAAGCCGAGCGCCAGCGCGAGCTTGACCACCCGGCTCGCGCGCCGGCGCTCGGCCGCTGGCAGCGCCTGGGCCGCCGGCAGGATGCTGGGCGCTGGCTGCCAGGCCTGTTCGCCACGCAATACCGCCCGCGCCTGCGGCCAGTCGGGCAGACCGGGAGCGATGAAGCCGATGCCATCAATCCAGGCTTGCAGCGGAACCGCTGCGCTCAAGGAGGTATTCATGATTGCCGACTGAAAATCAGGCTGCAGTTGCTGCCGCCAAAACCGAAAGAATTCGACAGCACATGACGCGGCGCGGCAGTCTGCGGTTTCGTCAGATAATTGAGCTGCAGCGCCGGATCAAGCGCCACGGTGCCCACACTGCCCGGCAGCCAGCCTTGCTGCAGGCTCAGTGCGCAGATCACCGCTTCGACCGCCCCCGCCGCACCCAAGGTGTGACCAGTGGCACCCTTGGTCGAACTGCAGGCGGTGGTGGCAGGAAACAAGGCATTCACCGCCTTGCTTTCGGCCGCATCATTGGCCGGCGTCGCCGTGCCATGAAGATTGATGTAATCAATGTCTGCCGCCTGCAACCCGGCGCGCGCCAGCGCGGCGCGCATCGCCAGTTGCGCCCCCAGGCCTTCCGGATGCGGCGATGACATATGGTAAGCATCGCTCGATTCACCAAAGCCGCGCAGCAGCACTGCACCTGCCGCCGGCGTCACTGCGCGTTCGAGCAAGGCAAAAGCTGCGCCTTCGCCGACCGAAATTCCGTCCCGCTCACCATCGAAAGGCCGGCAAGGCTGGGTCGAAGTGAGCTGCAGCGAGGAAAAGCCGTACAAGGTGGTCAGGCACAGGCTGTCGACCCCACCGACAATCGCCGCGTCAATCGTCCCCAGCGCCAGCTGGCGCGCGGCGGCGGCGAACACTTTGGCACTCGACGAGCAGGCGGTGGACACCGCCATGGTGATGCTTTCCAGGCCGAACACATCGCGCACGAACTCGGCCGGCGAAAAACTGTTGTGGGTATGACGGTAGTCGAAATCGTCCGGCAAGGCGCCAGTCGCCGGATCACGACGGCGATAGGCAAGCTCGGTCTGCAGGATGCCGGCCGTGCTGGTGCCAATGAAAACCCCGACGCGCTCGCAGCCGTAACGATCGACCGCTGCCCGCACCTGTTCGGCAAAGCCATCCGCCTGCAAGGCGAGCAGCGCAAGGCGGTTGTTGCGGCAGTCATAGTGCTGCAGCGCCGCCGGCAATGACTGCTCGTCCACACCAGCCACTTCACCGATCCAGGTCGGCAAGGCGACTGTTTCAAACAGGCAAGGCTGGAGACCGCCGTGCTGCGCACGCAAACCCGCTGCGAGCGCGGCAAGACCGGTCCCCAGACAAGTGGTGGCAGTGAAGGCAGACAGCAGCAGAGGCGTCACATTGTTTCCATCCATGCCCACAGGCGGGCAAAACGGGCGGATTCTAGCGTGAACCGATGCGCTCAACCTAGCCGCTGCGGATGCAGGCCAGCGTGACGATCGCCTTGTATACTCCCTTTCCTTCCCATCAGATCAGCAGGCGGCCTGCTGCGTGACCAGGAGCAATTGCCATGAGCACGATCACCGACCCCCGCCTGAGCCTTGAGCAGCACGGCGAGCAATTCGATGCCGGCCAGGCTGCCGGAGCCATTCGCCACCATCTGGCCAGTCCCAGCGGCCAGACGCTGGTCAGCAGCTGGTGTACCGAAGCGCTCGAGGCCGACGTCGCCGATGCGCTCGCCCTGCTCGATGACCGTGAACTCAGCACGACCCTGGCGCTGATCAAGGCTGACCCGCTGGCCAGCATCATCGGCTACCTGCCTTTGTCCCGGCAGGCCAGGGCGCTGACCCTGATGCCGCGCAGCGCAGCGGTGGCGATGCTGGAAGAAATGTCCTCCGATGAACGCGCCGACCTGTTCAACGCGCTGCCCGAAGGCGGCGAAGCGCTGCTGCCGGCGCTGGCACAGGCGGAGCGGGAAGACATCCGCCGCCTTGCCAGTTATGACGAAGACAGCGTCGGCGCGATCATGAGCTCGCAATACGCCACCTTGCGTCCCGGTCTGACTGCCGCACAGGCGATCGACGAACTGCGCCGGCTCGCGCCGGACAGCGAAACCATCTACAACGCCTACGTGGTCGATGATGAGCGCCGCCTGATTGGCGTCACCACCTTGCGTCGCCTGATTCTGGCCTCAGCCGACACCCTGGTGGCCGAGATCATGGAAAGCCAGCCGGTCAGCGCCCGCGTCGACGCCGACCGTGAAACGGCAGCAAGCACCATTGCGCGCTATGACTTCATCGCCTTGCCGGTGCTGGATCAGGATGGCCGCATGGTCGGCATTGTGACCGCAGACGATGCGCTTGATGTGCTGGAAGAAGAAGCCACCGAAGACTTTCACAAGGCCGGCGGTAGCGCCAGCCTGCCCACGCGCATGAAGGATGCCAGCGTCCGCCTGCTGTACCGCAAGCGGGTGTTCTGGCTGGTGCTGCTGGTGTTCGTCAATATCTTTTCCGGTGCCGGCATGGCCCATTTCGAAGACGTGCTTGCCGCCAACATCGCGCTGGTGTTCTTTCTGCCGCTGCTGATCGACAGCGGCGGCAATGCCGGCTCACAGTCCTCGACGATGATGGTGCGTGCGCTCGCCACCGGCGACGTGCACTTGCGCGACTGGGCAGGCATGCTCGGCCGCGAACTGGTGGTCGCCACCCTGCTCGGCCTGACCATGGCGCTCGCCGTGAGTGCGGTCGGGGTGTTTCGCGCCGGCCCGGAAATTGCCCTGGTGGTCGCGCTGACGATGTTCTTCATCGTCATTGTCGGCAGCGTGATCGGCATGTCCTTGCCCTTCCTGCTCAGCCGCTTCAAAGGTGATCCGGCTTCTGCCAGTTCACCCCTGATCACCACCATCTCGGATATCAGCGGGATTCTGATCTACTTCGGCATCGCCAGTCAGCTGCTGCCGAGACTGGCAGCAAGCTGAAACCGGCACGGAAGCCAACGAAATCTCAGCTGACTGCCAGGCCCTTGTCATCAAACAGGCCTTCGAACAGGATCGAGCTGAGGTAACGCTCGCCCGAGTCAGGCAGGATGACGACGATGGTCTTGCCCGCATTGGCAGGATCGCGTGCCAGTCTGGCCGCCGCCGCGACCGCTGCGCCGCTGGAAATGCCGGACAGAATGCCTTCTTCACGGGCCAGACGCAGCGCGTAATCGATTGCCTCCTCATTGCTGACCTGCTCGACCGCATCGATCAGTGACAGATCCAGCACTTCAGGAATGAAACCGGCGCCCAGACCCTGGATCTTGTGCGGCCCCGGCTTGAGTTCGGCCCCGGCGCGCTGCTGGGAAATCACCGGGCTGGCAGCCGGTTCGACGGCAACCGTGGTGATCGCCTTGCCGCACTGACCCTTGATGTAGCGCGACACGCCAGTGATGGTGCCGCCAGTGCCGACGCCGGAAACCACGATGTCGACCGCGCCATCGGTATCCCGCCAGATTTCCGGCCCGGTGGTCTGTTCATGAATCGCCGGATTGGCCGGATTGCTGAACTGGCGCATCAGCACATAGCG
>JAVEVA010000141.1:0-4203 GCA_034005275.1 Thauera sp.
CGCAACGAACTTGACAACCGTCAGGTCAGGGTACTTTTGCGGAGCAGTCGGCGCCTGCCAGCCAGGGATAAGCCCACCATTTATCAATTTGATGGAATTGATCATGGTTCCATCCCATAGTCGTTGCAGTCTTCATCGTCGGCATCGTGGCGCACGGCGGGCAGTTGCTTGAGCAACTCCAGTAGTGCTGCCTGCTGCATGTGATCGAGGTAATCGGGAAGACGGTGCTCGCTCATACCGGCTGCGCCTCCGCGAGCACCTTGGCCCGGAATTTCGGCGGCAGGTCGCCGGGTGTCAGCAGATCGACGTGGAGGCCGAGCAGAGATTCCAGTTCGACTTGTAGACCGCCCAGATCGAACAGCGTCGCACCAGGCAGCGCGTCGACCAGCAAGTCGAGATCGCTGCCGTCCCGGTCGTTGCCATGCAACACCGAACCGAAGACACGCGGGTTCGCTGTCCGAAAACGGCCTACCGCTTCACGCACGGCGCTTCGCTTCATGTCGAGTACAACAGACGGCCGCATGGACATCTTTTCTTATCAAAACTCGTTGAGATGATATGCAATCAAAAATAGGATTTCAAGAACGATTTCGAGAATCGTAATGCCTTGGTTTCCCCTGCCGCGCTGGTTGCCTTGACAGGCTTGTCAACAACCTACGTTTTCAAGAAGAAGGAAACCGCATGCCCCGCCGTTCGATCTTCTCCGCCGCCGAGCGCGACAGCCTCTTGGCGCTGCCCGATACCCAAGACGAACTCATCCGGCACTACACGTTCAGCGAACCTGACCTGTCACTGATCCGTCAGCGGCGCGGCGACGCCATCCGCCTGGGTATCGCGGTGCAGTTGTGCTTGCTGCGCTTTCCCGGTCAGGGCCTGCTGCCCGGCGCTGAGGTGCCGACGCTCCTGCTGCAATGGATCGGGCGGCAACTGCGGCTCGATCCTATGTGTTGGCCGCAGTATGCAGAGCGGGAGGAAACCCGGCGCGAACACCTGCTCGAACTGCGGGCATACCTGGGCATGGAGCCGTTCGGCCTGGCGCATTACCGGCAGGCCGTCCATGCCACGACCGAGTTGGCCTTGCAGACCGACAAGGGCGTCGTGCTGGCCAGCGCTATCCTCGACTCGCTGCGCCATCGACACATCATTTTGCCGACGCTGGATGTTGTCGAGCGCGCCTGTGCCGAGGCGATCACCCGCGCTAACCGGCGCATCTACGACGCCTTGGCCGAACCACTGTCGGACGCGCATCGCCGCCGCCTCGACGATCTGCTCAAGCGTCGGGACAACGGCAAGACGACCTGGCTGGCCTGGCTGCGCCAGTCGCCCGTCAAGCCGAATTCGCGCCACATGCTCGAACACATCGAACGCCTCAAGGCGTGGCAGGCGCTCGACCTGCCTTCGGGCATCGAACGCCTGGTTCACCAGAACCGGCTGCTCAAGATCGCCCGCGAAGGCGGCCAGATGACACCCGCCGACCTGGCCAAGTTCGAGGCGCAGCGGCGCTACGCGACTCTGGTGGCGCTCGCCATCGAGGGCATGGCCACCGTCACCGACGAAATCATCGACCTGCACGACCGCATCCTGGGCAAGCTGTTCAACGCCGCCAAGAACAAGCATCAGCAACAGTTCCAGGCATCCGGCAAGGCGATTAACGCCAAGGTGAGGCTGTTTGGCCGCATCGGCCAGGCGCTGATCGAGGCCAAGCAAGCGGGCCGCGATCCATTCGCTGCCATCGAGGCCGTCATGTCCTGGGATGCCTTCGCCGAGAACGTGACCGAGGCACAGAAGCTCGCGCAGCCCGAGGACTTCGATTTCCTGCACCGTATCGGCGAGAGCTACGCCACGTTACGCCGCTACGCGCCGGAATTCCTCGCCGTGCTCAAGCTGCGGGCCGCGCCCGCAGCCAAGGACGTGCTCGATGCCATCGAGGTGCTGCGCGGCATGAACAACGACAACGCCCGCAAGGTGCCTGCCGACGCGCCAACCGATTTCATCAAACCGCGCTGGCAGAAACTGGTGATAACCGACACCGGCATCGACCGGCGTTACTACGAGCTGTGCGCGCTGTCGGAGATGAAGAACGCACTGCGCTCTGGCGACATCTGGGTGCAGGGCTCCCGCCAGTTCAAGGATTTCGAGGACTACCTGGTGCCGCCCGTGAAATTCACCAGCCTCAAGCAGGCCCGCGAATTACCGCTGGCCGTAGCCACCGACTGCGACCAGTACCTGCATGCCCGGCTGACGCTGCTGGAAACGCAGCTCGCCACCGTCAACCGCATGGCGCTGGCGAATGAGCTGCCGGACGCCATTATCACGGAGTCTGGCCTGAAGATCACGCCGCTCGATGCGGCAGTGCCCGACACCGCGCAGGCCCTGATCGACCAGACGGCGATGATCCTGCCGCACGTCAAGATCACCGAACTGCTGCTGGAGGTGGACGAGTGGACGGGCTTCACCCGGCACTTCGCGCACCTGAAATCGGGCGACCTGGCCAAGGACAAGAACCTGCTGCTGACCACGATCCTGGCCGACGCGATCAACCTGGGCCTGACCAAGATGGCTGAGTCCTGCCCCGGCACGACCTACGCCAAACTGGCCTGGCTGCAAGCCTGGCACATCCGCGACGAAACCTACGGGGCGGCGCTGGCCGAGCTGGTCAACGCGCAGTTCCGCCACCCGTTCGCCGGGCATTGGGGCGACGGCACCACGTCGTCGTCGGACGGCCAGAATTTCCGTACCGGCAGCAAGGCCGAGAGCACTGGCCACATCAATCCGAAATACGGCAGCAGTCCAGGCCGGACGTTCTACACCCATATCTCCGACCAGTACGCGCCGTTCCACACCAAGGTGGTGAACGTCGGCGTGCGCGACTCGACCTATGTACTCGACGGCCTGCTGTACCACGAGTCGGACCTGCGGATCGAGGAGCACTACACCGACACGGCGGGCTTCACCGATCACGTCTTCGCCCTGATGCACCTGCTGGGCTTCCGCTTCGCGCCGCGCATCCGCGACCTGGGCGACACCAAGCTCTACATCCCGAAGGGCGATGCCGCCTACGAGGCGCTGAAGCCGATGATTGGCGGCACGCTCAACATCAAGCACGTCCGCGCCCACTGGGATGAAATCTTGCGGCTGGCCACCTCGATCAAGCAGGGCACGGTTACGGCCTCGCTGATGCTCAGGAAGCTCGGCAGCTACCCGCGCCAGAACGGCCTGGCCGTGGCGCTGCGCGAGCTGGGCCGCATAGAGCGCACGCTGTTCATCCTGGACTGGCTGCAAAGCGTCGAGCTGCGCCGCCGCGTGCACGCTGGGCTGAACAAGGGCGAGGCGCGCAACGCGCTGGCCCGCGCCGTATTCTTCAATCGCTTGGGTGAAATCCGCGACCGCAGTTTCGAGCAGCAGCGCTACAGGGCCAGCGGCCTCAACCTGGTGACAGCCGCCATCGTGCTATGGAACACGGTCTATCTGGAACGGGCCGCAAACGCCCTGCGCGGCCACGGTCAAGCCGTCGATGACGGCCTGTTTCAATACCTGTCGCGGCTGGGCTGGGAGCACATCAACCTGACCGGTGATTACCTCTGGCGCAGCAGCGCCAAGATCGGCGCGGGCAAGTTCAGGCCGCTACGGCCGCTGCAACCGGCTTAGCGTACGATTTTTTCCGTTTTCTGAGACGACCCCTAGTTTCCCCCGCGTTCGCGGGGATAGGCCCTTACTTCGTCAATGATACTGGCGACACCGGAAGTTTCCTGTCCGCGCCGGCGTGAAATTGGCGTCCATTGGCCGATATAAAAGCGGAGCGGTCCCATGGTGCCACTGCGTGAAAGTTTTTTCTTTTAACTCAGGCATATACCGCCCCGGAGCAGAAGTTGATGGGGCTAACTGACCGATGGCATCCGAGATGTTTCCCGGTATGCTGAAGAAGACCGAAGAAGCGCCATACAAGAAAAGACAAGGATCTTTTTGACTTTTGCATAACGAAAGAAAATCCAGTTTCACGTCGGCTGACCAAGACCAGTTTCAGATCGGCGGTGACAGTTTCCCCCGCGTTCGCGGAGATGCTCCCTGGTGGGGTATTTGTTGCATATGGAATTCACCAAGCCAACTGTCAATGTCGACGCCCAGAGAGCTCTGTTCAAGCGAATGGATATTCCTGTACTCGGTCAGTTGATTGCTTGTTTTGAGAGTCGGTGAACCACATGC
>JAVEVA010000062.1:0-20013 GCA_034005275.1 Thauera sp.
CTCCGTCTCCGCCAGAAGAAACGCTCAAACCCGCATCGCTACAGGCTTTGCGGGTTTTTGCTTTTCTGCGTGCTGCTTCTTGCCTCAGGCTGGCGAATTGTTCGAGCGTCTTTCCGGGTGAAAGACAGGCCATGGCCTTGTTGGAGGGTCGGGAGTTTTTCTTGCAGCGCCGGGTATGGCCCGAATCAATGCGAGCGCCCTGTGTAAGGCTGTGCAGGGATATGACAGCGCCAGCAACTGCTCGTATGATGATTGCTGGCCTTGCCGGATTTTCCGTCCGGAGTGCTCTTGTTCATGTCCAGGGAGGCTGTCATGAAGTTGCACACTACATTCGTATTGTTTGCCAGCCTCGGCTTGAGTGCTGGTGCGATGGCACAGAACAGTTTCAGCCAGATTTCGCCGCAAGGTGCCGTTCAGGAGCAGGGCGCTTACCCGCAAGGACAAGCTGGGTATCAGGGGCAGGGCGCTTATCCCGGTTCTTCCCAGGGCAATGCCTATCCAGGGAGCTACCAGGGTGGCAACGCCTACCAAGGTGCTTATCCGCAAGGGCAGCCGGGCAGCTATCCCCAGGCGCCGGCGGTGATGCCTGACCAGGGCATGGGCAACATGCCGGGCGGGATGCCCGGGATGTCTGGTGCTCAGCCGATGCCGGGACAGGGCATGACAGGTGGCGGGACGAATGCGCCGCAGATGCAGCAACTGCAACAGCAGATCCAGCGCCTGGTGCAGGCTGAAATGCAGGACTACGGTGTTCCGCCGCAGGGTGAGCTGAAAACTGGCGAGATGCATGCCCCGACACCGGCTTCGATCCCTGGTGGTCAGCTCATCACCACTGACCGGCTGCTCAATCTCTACCAGCAGCATCAGCAACAGCAGGGCGGTTTGCTGGTGTTTGACGTGCTTGGTTCGGGGCAGAGCTTGCCGATGGCGCAGAATGCGCTGGGTGCGGCGCAGCCTGGCTCTTTTTCCGATCAGGTCCAGCAGCAGTTTGGCCAGTATCTGCAGCAGGTGACTCAGGGCAACACCCAGCTGCCGATGGTGTTCTACTGTCAGGGCACCTATTGCTGGATGTCCTACAACGCTGCGCTGCGTGCGATCAATCTTGGTTATCGCCAGGTGTATTGGTACCGGGGAGGTGTCGAGGCCTGGTATCAGATGCAGCAACTGGCGATGAGCATGCAGGGTCAGATGCCCCAGCAGAACCCGATGATGCAGCCTGGCCAGATGCCGGGCGGGATGGGAGGCTATCAGTAAGCAGAGTAAGCTGCTGGCCGGGCTGAAGAGTGTGCAGTAGTGCGCTTGCAGCTTTGGTGGCGTTGTTTGATGTGCAGAGGCCAGCCTGGGCAGTCAGGCTGGCTGAACGGCTGCGGGGATTGTTCCGGCGCCGGCCGATCGCGACGGAAGGTTCGGTAGGGGCAGGCCTTGTGCCTGCCCTGACGATGGCGCGATCTCTGGCAGGGCGACCACGAGGGTCGCCCCTGTGCACGGTGGTGACAGCTGGCCTCTGCGTTCAGGCCGGTGCAATCGCTTAGTTGCTGATCGCTTCCAGCGAGACGCTGATGGTGACTTCGTCGGCAACGTTGGGAGCGTACTTGCCAGCGTTGAATTCACTGCGCTTGATCACCGTGTGGGCATTGGCGCCGATCGCGTCCTTGCCCAGCATGGGATGGGCGGTGTTCACGAAGTGGGTCACTTCGAGGGTGACCGGGCGGGTGATGCCCTTGATGGTCAGCTCACCTTCGATGCTGGCGGGCTTGTCACCGGCGAAATTCACTTTGCTCGACTTGAACTGAGCTTGCGGATGCTTGGCGGTGTCGAGAAAGTCTTCGCCCTGGATGTGGTTGTTGAACGTCTCGTAGCCGGTATCCACCGAGCTCATGTCGATGGTGATGTCCACCGCGCCGGTCTTGGCCTGGGCGTCAAAGGTGACGGTGCCGCTGGTGCGGTCGAACTTGGACAGCTGGGTCGACAGGCCGAAGTGGTTGTAGGAAAAATTGGCAAAGGTGTGGGTCGGATCGATGTTGTAGGTTTTCGCTTCGGCAAATGCGGCGCTGGAAGTGAGGGCAAGGGTGATCAGGCTGAGGGTGGGCAGGGTTTTCATCAGGTTCTCCGGAATTGAGTGGGTTGAGTGGGTGAAACGCTTGTGCCGCAGTTGCGGACGCTTGAGTGAAACGGGAAGGGCGATGAGCTTGTGCGTTGCAGGTGGCAATGTTCAGTGTGTGCCGGCCTGCAGCTTGAAGTGGATCGTGACGTCGTTGGCAACGATGTCAAACGCTTTCCAGGCGCCTTCACCAATCGAAAAACTGCCGCGCTGAATGGTGAATTGACCGTTGAAACGGGCTTGTTCGCCTTCGGTGCTGAATTGTGCCGGGATGACGATCTCGCGCTGCTGGCCCTTGATGTCGAGGGTGCCGTGCACCTCGAGCTGGCCGTTGCCGAGCGCTTTCACTGCAGTCGATACGAAACGGGCTTGCGGGAAAGCGGCGGTGTTGAACCAGTCCTTGGTGGCCAGTTCGCTGTTGCCGTCGGCGGTGCCGGTGTCGACGCTGGCCAGTTCAACGTCAAGCTGCAGCTGGGCCGCTTCGACCTGTTCGGGGTCGAAGCGCAGCTCGCTGCTGAAGCGGCTGAAGCGTCCTTCCATCGCCACGCCCATTTGCTGGTAAGCGAAAGTGAGCTGGCTTTGTGCCGGGTCAATGGTGGTGTATTCGGCGGCCTGGGCGCTGCTGATGCCGAGAC
Source organism: Thauera sp. (assembly GCA_034005275.1). Lineage (GTDB taxonomy): Bacteria > Pseudomonadota > Gammaproteobacteria > Burkholderiales > Rhodocyclaceae > Thauera. The sequence continues at coordinate 2,737 of JAVEVA010000062.1, forward strand.
TGGCAAGCAGGGCGAGACCGAGATGGCGGATGGGGTTCATGTTCGAAGCTCCGGGTGGAAGTGAGAAGGATTGCTTGAGTGTTCAATTGGTTCCGCAGCGGGTTCCGCAGCGGGATTGTTCAGCGTGGCGATTGCTCGGCGCTGTGACGGTTCAGCGGCGGCCGGGCAGCATCCGGATCAGCACCTGGTCACGGTTGATGAAATGGTGCTTGAGCGCTGCGCCAACGTGGCCGAGGACGATGAGGATCAGCGACAGGTTGAGGAGCTGGTGGACGTTCAGCAGCAGATCGCCGAGCTCCGCATCGCGGCCGACCAGATCGGGCAGCGGCAGCACCCCGAACCACACTGTCGGCACACCTTTGGCGGAACTCATCAGCCAGCCGGAAAGCGGAATGGCGATGCACAGCAGATAGAGCAGGATGTGGCCGCCATGAGCAGCCAGACGTTCAAGGGCGCCCATGTGATCGGGCAGAGCCGGTGGGCGGTGCAGCAGACGCCAGCCCAGACGCAGGAAAGTCAGCAGCAGGATGCTCATCCCGGCCCATTTGTGCCAGGAATACAGCTGCAGCTTGGTGGGCGACAGACGCAGGCCAGTCATGTAGAAGCCCAGGCCGAGCAGAGCGAACAGACTCAGCGCGATCAGCCAGTGGAAAAATTTTGCTGTGCTGGTGTAATGCTCATTCATCTTGTCCTCCGGAGTCGGCTGGTCTGTAGTGCTCATCAGTGGCGTTGCAGAACTGATGGCTGTACTTTAGGGATGAATCGGGCAGAGATAAACTACCTTGTTTGCAAAGAATTGTTCCGTAAATGGAACAATTTTCCGGGAGACTTGCTGATTGGTTGTCGGGCCGGCCGGGGCGTTGCCCTGGATGTCAGGTCCTGATGGTGCAACGAGTGTCTGCTCGGAGCATGGCCCCGAGCTCACGAAAAATCGAAAACCGGTTCTTGCCGGATCGGTGATGCTCAGGCGGCTGGCTGCAGCAGGGCGGACAGATCAAGCTTGCCGTTGCGCACCGGTGGGCACCAGTAATAACCGCCACTCACCGGCCGGCTGAAGCGGAACAGACCATCCACAATGCCGTCATCCAGGCCGATCATGCGCTGCAGCTGGACTTCGAAGGCGCGCAGCGAATCGCCAAAAGCGAGGAACACCAGTCCGGCGACCTGGCCGTCGATGTAGGGCATCGAGCGACGCACGACAAAAGCTTCCGGTTCGAAATCTTCCATGGCGGTGCGCTTGACGTGGGCTGATTCGGGTGCGTCTTCGATTTCCTCGTTGTCGCTCAGGCGGCGGCCGATGATGTGATCCTGCTCGGTCTGCGGCAAGGATTTGAAGTGGCGCAGATCATGTTCCCAGTGCTGGAGGGCGGCATAACTGCCGTAGGGAGCTTCTGCTGCGGAGACTACGTTGACCGCTTCGTCACCGACCGGATTTTCCGTGCCGTCCTCGTAGCCCGAAAGGTCGTGGCCGTCGAGGTGGCGGAAACATTCGCTCAGCTGCACCAGCTTGAAAGCCGGTTTCAGCGCCTGTTCGAACTCCATGGTGCGATAGAGCAGTTCGCCACGGTCATCGCCGCGCAGCCACAGCCACAGAGCCTGCTGGGTGGATGGGACATCAATGCCGGCATTGCTCAGCGCTGGAAATGGTTTCAGCTTGTCGACCGTGATCTTGAGGCTTTGGGTCACTGCCGGGCCGATGCCGACGACGCTTGCTTCGCCATCGGTCAGTTTGGCGAGGGCGCTCAGCGCAGCGGGGAGTGCGCCGGGATCGTCGAGCGTGAACAACAGATGGCGAGCCAGCGGGGGCAGGGAGCCGGCAAGAATGCCGGCTTGGGATTGGATTGGCATGGCTTTCTCCAGAGACGGGAAAAGGAAGAGGGTTGGCTTGCAAAGGCGTTTGATTGAATTATATTTGCGTTGATCGCGGTCTCGATAATTTCGACCTATTATATGGATGCTTCAATCCGATTGGCGAATGCTGCCGGCCTTCCCTAGACTGGAACTGCAGGTCGAGTGGCTTGGCTTGTACTATTACCCTGATGGTTTCCATGAGAAGGAGGATTGTCATGAGCATGAAAAAACTGACCACCGCCGCAGGCTGCCCGGTTGTCGATAACCAGAACGTGATGACTGCCGGCAAGCGTGGCCCGCAGCTGTTGCAGGATGTCTGGTTCCTGGAAAAACTGGCGCACTTCGACCGTGAAGTGATTCCCGAGCGGCGCATGCACGCCAAGGGCTCGGGCGCTTTCGGCACTTTTACCGTTACGCATGACATCACGCCTTATACCCGCGCGAAGCTGTTCAGTGAAGTTGGCAAGAAAACCGACCTGTTCGTGCGCTTCTCCACCGTCGCTGGCGAGCGCGGTGCCGCCGATGCCGAACGCGATATTCGCGGTTTCGCGATCAAGTTCTACACCGAAGAAGGCAACTGGGATCTGGCCGGCAACAATACCCCGGTGTTCTTCCTGCGCGATCCGCTCAAGTTTCCCGATCTGAACCATGCAGTGAAGCGCGATCCGCGCACCAACCTGCGCAGCGCGGAAAACAACTGGGATTTCTGGACACTGTTGCCTGAAGCGCTGCATCAGGTCACGGTAGTGATGTCCGATCGCGGCATTCCGGCCAGCTATCGCAACATGCATGGCTTTGGTTCGCACACCTTCAGCTTCATCAATTCCGACAATGAGCGCTACTGGGTCAAGTTCCATTTCCGGACTCAGCAAGGCATCAAGAACTGGACCGATGCGGAAGCTGAAGCGGCAGTCGCCAAGTGCCGTGAAACGCATCAGCGCGATCTCTATGAGGCGATCGAGCGCGGCGATTTTCCCAAGTGGACCTTGTTTGTGCAGGTGATGCCCGAACTGGATGCGGAAAAAGTCCCTTACCATCCGTTCGACCTCACCAAGGTGTGGCCGCACAAGGACTATCCGCTGATCGAAGTCGGCGTCATGGAACTCAACCGCAATCCGGACAACTACTTCGCCGACGTCGAGCAGGCGGCTTTCAACCCGGCCAACGTTGTCCCCGGCATCAGCTTCTCGCCGGACAAGATGCTGCAGGGCCGGTTGTTCTCCTACGGTGATGCGCAGCGCTACCGCCTTGGCGTCAACCATGGTCTGATTCCGGTCAATGCGGCGCGTTGTCCGGTGCATAGCTACCACCGTGACGGCCAGATGCGGGTCGATGGCAACTATGGCAGCACGCTCGGTTACGAGCCCAACAGCCATGGCCAGTGGCAGGAGCAGCCCGATTTCCGCGAACCGCCGCTGAAAATTGACGGCGCCGCCGATCACTGGGATTTCCGTGAAGACGATGCCGACTACTACAGCCAGCCGCGCGCCCTGTTCCAGCTCATGTCGGCCGATGAGCAGCAGCGTCTGTTCGACAACACCGCGCGCGCGCTCGGCGATGCCAGTGAGACGGTGAAGCGTCGTCACATCGACAACTGCAGCAAGTGTGATCCGGCTTATGGCGCCGGAGTGGCCAAGGCGCTCGGCATGTGATTATTGCCGTGGTCTGCGGCGCGCAGGGTGTTATAATCCGCCGCCTTGCAGTGTTCGTCCGTCCGGGCGAACACTGCAGACTGATCCAGGAAGCGTGGCCGAGTGGTTGAAGGCACCGGTCTTGAAAACCGGCGAGGGGCAACCCTTCGTGAGTTCGAATCTCACCGCTTCCGCCAGAAGAATGCTGAAACCCGCATCGCTGCTCGCGTTGCGGGTTTTTGCTTTTTCAGGGCTGGGGTTGGCGTAACTTCGGGGCTGGTATTCGAGGCGAGGCTGGCGAGCGCGCAGCGGCTCGGCTCAGTCGCTCAGTGCTGCTGCAATGCCAGCCATCGCGGTGCTGGCTCCGGCTGCGATACTCACGCCGCTGGCGCGTCCCAGCGCAGGTTCGCGGGGGTTGATGCGGATGAGCGGGGCGTCCTGCATTTCGCTGAAGCGACGCACCGTGGCGACTGCACTGCCGGCGCCGAGTTCGATCACCACCAGTTTGTCGATCTGCTCCCGCCAGTGCTGCAGGCGTTGGTACTGCGCCTCGGTATGGTGTTCAACCCAGTGCCAGTCGCCGAACATGAGGATGTTGGGGCGGGCGAGGGCGTCGCACTGCGGGCAGCGCGGCAATGGGGAAAGCAGCTCGCAGGCCTCCGGGTCGATTTCAGGCTGAACGCCGTCGGCTGACCACAGGCGGGTGGAGCAGGGCTGGCTGCATTGCAGCTGATGGATGCTGCCGTGGCATTCGACGATGCGCGCCGGGTCGAAACCGGCTTGCTGGAACTGGCCGTCGACATTGCTGGTGAATACGAAGCTCCCGGCCGGCAGGCGTTCGCTGATCTGGCGGAGCAGGCTGAAGGCCGGACCGGGGCGGGTACTGCGGTAGAGTTGCAGGCGGTGACCATAAAAGCCCCAGGCGAGACGGGGCTGGCGGGCAAACGCAGCCGGGTTGGCGATTTCCTCGAACTGCAGTCTGGCTCGCCCCAGCGCCGGATAGGCATGCCACATGCCTTCGTTGCCGCGAAAATCGGGCAGGCCGGAATCGACACCAAGGCCGGCGCCAGCGGTGATCAGCAGGCCATCGGCGTCGCGGATCAGTTCAGCGCAGCGCCGGAATGCTTCGCTTGCAGCTACCATGGGGGAAACCTTGTCCGGAAGGGGTGGGTCGATGAAGATGAAACTCAACGCACCGGCTGCAGAGCTGATCTCTTTTCTGGAGATGATGCCCGAGCCCTACGTCGTGTTTGATCCTGATTATCGCATTGTCGCGGCCAATGAAGCCTATCGGCGCCACTGTGGCGACGGCGAGGCGCTGCTCGGTCGATCCTGTTTCGAGGTTTCCCATCACTATGACGCGCCTTGCGATCAGGCCGGGGAGAGCTGTCCGCTGGCACGCAGCTTCCAGTCGGGGCAGCGTGAGCGGGTGCTGCACCTGCATCACACCCCGCGCGGTGAGGAATACGTCCATATCGAGCTTTCGCCGCTGCGCGATGCGGGGGGCGAGATTCGCTGGTTCGTCGAGAAAATGGAGCCGCTGCAAGTGGCACGTGGGGCCAGTGAGCGCACTGCGCTGATTGGACGTTCGCCGGCGTTCCAGCGTCTGATGGAGATGATCAGCCGGGTCGGCCCTTCCGAAGCCAGCGTGCTGCTGGAAGGTGAATCCGGCAGCGGCAAGGAATTGCTGGCCCATGCGGTACACGAAGCGAGCCGACGGGCAGCAGGGCCGTTTGTGGCGGTCGATTGTTCGGGCTTGCCGGAGACGCTGTTTGAAAGCGAGCTGTTCGGCCATGAGCGCGGCGCGTTCACCGGTGCGGTGGCGCGCAAGCTGGGTCTGGTCGAAGCTGCTGCGGGCGGTACGCTGTTTCTTGATGAAGTCGGCGACATTCCGCTCGGCATGCAGGTCAAACTGTTGCGCCTGCTCGAGACTGGCACCTACCGCCGGCTCGGTTCGACCGAGCTGCGCCGTGCCGACATCCGTCTGGTGTCGGCCACTCACCGCAGCTTGAAAGAAATGGTGGCTGCGGGCAGCTTTCGCCAGGATCTCTATTTTCGCCTGAATACCTTTCCGATCAGGGTGCCAGCTTTGCGCGAGCGTGAGGGCGATCTGCCTTTGCTGGCAGCGGGTCTGCTGCAGCGTCTGACGCCGGGACGCTCGCTGCAGTTGAGCAGCAGGGCGCAGAAGGCGCTGGCAGCCTATGCGTTTCCCGGCAATGTGCGCGAATTGCGTAACGTGCTTGAGCGTGCCAGTCTGATGAGTGACGGCGAGTGGATCGAGGTCGAGCATCTGCCTGAGGATCTGCTGGCAGAGACGAGACGGGTGGAGTGTGCGGAGGATGCTGAAAATGCGTTGCCGGCGGGCGGTCCTGGCGAAGAGGCCGGGCTCGCGGCAACCTCCCCGGCCGCGATCGGAGCCGTGGTGCATGCTCATTTCGAGCAAGTGCTGTCCGGTCATCGTGGCAGTCGCAAAGAGCTGGCCGAACGACTCGGGATCAGTGAGCGAAGCTTGTACCGACGGCTGAAAGCCTTGCAGCAAGGAAGGACCACGCAGGCGAGGAAATAAATTTTTGTTGAGGAATGTTTACATTTCCAAAACCGCCCCCTATAATGCGCGCTCTTCGGTGACGGGGGTATAGCTCAGCTGGGAGAGCGCTTGCATGGCATGCAAGAGGTCAGCGGTTCGATCCCGCTTACCTCCACCACAAGAAGAACGGTTGCACCAGGGTCCCCATCGTCTAGAGGCCTAGGACATCGCCCTTTCACGGCGGTAACCGGGGTTCGAATCCCCGTGGGGACGCCAGAATTGATGCTGCAGCGCTGGCTGTGGCAAGTCGTGACAAATCCGGCGCAAGCTGGAAAGAGTTGTAGTGTGGAGTGGTAGTTCAGTTGGTTAGAATACCGGCCTGTCACGCCGGGGGTCGCGGGTTCGAGTCCCGTCCACTCCGCCACTGATTTATGTTGCTTGCCAGGATCAGGCTTTACTAGACGAAAGTCTTGATCAAAACGGCAGGATAAGACATAATGCGAAGCTGTTTTGGGGGTATAGCTCAGCTGGGAGAGCGCTTGCATGGCATGCAAGAGGTCAGCGGTTCGATCCCGCTTACCTCCACCAGAACAAAGCTTCGGATGAAGCTTGCTTGTGTGTAGTCCCCATCGTCTAGAGGCCTAGGACATCGCCCTTTCACGGCGGTAACCGGGGTTCGAATCCCCGTGGGGACGCCATTTTTTGGTGCTTCAGTTGAGCTGATGCTGGCTGAAGTGCTTCCAGCAGTTGGCTGGAATGTGTATGTGTGGAGTGGTAGTTCAGTTGGTTAGAATACCGGCCTGTCACGCCGGGGGTCGCGGGTTCGAGTCCCGTCCACTCCGCCAAAGATGAAATGCCCTTGATCTTTCCAGGTCAAGGGCATTTTTTGTGCCTGTCAATCGGCCCCGGCATTACTGGCTTGGGTGAATGACGGCATTGTTTGCAAACTTGACTGCGGTACTGGTGCTGCGGCGCCGAATCCGTTAGAGTTTCGTTCCATACGTCGCGGTATGGAGTCTTGTGTCTGACAGTATCTGACAGCAAGGCTGCGCGGGGTAGGGAATTATCCAGGAGAGAAAACACGATGAATGTGAACAAGATCGGGATCGTCGGTGCCGGTACGATGGGGAACGGGATCACTCAGGCCTGCGCTGCGGCCGGTGTGAGCGTGGTGATGATGGATGTCAGCGAGGCGCAGGTCGAGCGCGGGCTGGCGACCATTTCGGGCAGCCTTGATCGTCTGATCAAGCGCGAAAAGCTCACCGAAGCCGAGCGTGATGCCACCCTGGCCCTCATCACCACGGCGACCTCGCTCGAAGCGCTGGCCGATTGTGATCTGGTCATTGAAGCAGCAACCGAAAACGCCGAGCTCAAGCTGAAGATCTTTGCCGACCTGGACCGGATCGTGAAGCCGGAAGCCATCCTCGCCAGCAATACTTCGTCGATTTCGATCACCAAGCTCGCCGCCGGTACCAAGCGTCCGGGTCAGGTGATCGGCATGCACTTCTTCAACCCGGTGCCGATCATGGCGTTGGTGGAAATCATCAACGGTCTGCAGACTTCGGCAGCGACCTACACGATGGTTGAGGAATTTGCCCAGCGCGTTGGCAAATCGCCGATCAAGGTCAAGAACAGCCCGGGTTTTGTGGTCAACCGCATGCTGTGTCCGATGATCAACGAAGCGGTGTTCTGCCTGGCTGAAGGGCTGGCCACCGTTGCCGAGATCGACGATGCGATGAAGCTTGGCTGTAACCATCCGATTGGTCCGCTGGCGCTGTGCGACCTGATTGGCCTCGACGTCGAGCTGGCGGTGATGCAGGTGCTGTATGAAGGCACCAAGGATCCCAAGTATCGCCCGGCGCCGCTGCTGGTCGAAATGCTCGAAGCCGGCTATCTCGGCCGCAAGAGCGGCAAGGGCTTCTACGACTACAGCAAGAAGTGATCGTTTGCGCGTTGGCGCGGCAAACGAAAACGCCACCGCAAGGTGGCGTTTTTTTGTCGACCCCCGCCGGGAACAGCAGGCAGGCGGGGCAGGGGTTGCTCAGTTCAGTTCAAGTTCATCCGCGTCCCGAACGCATGGCGTCGAAGAATTCGGCGTTGCCCTTGGTGCCCTTGATCTTGTCGAGCAGGAATTCCATCGCGTCGATGTCGTCCATGCCGTACAGCAGCTTGCGCAGGATCCACATTTTCTGCAGCACATCGGGCTTGAGCAGTAGCTCTTCGCGCCGGGTGCCGGAGCGATTGACGTTGATCGCCGGGTAGACGCGCTTTTCTGCCATCCGCCGGTCGAGGTGGAGCTCCATGTTGCCGGTGCCCTTGAACTCCTCGTAGATCACGTCATCCATGCGGCTGCCGGTGTCGATCAGCGTGGTGGCGATGATGGTCAGCGAGCCGCCTTCCTCGATGTTGCGCGCTGCACCGAAGAAGCGTTTCGGTTTCTGCAAGGCGTTGGCGTCGACGCCGCCAGTGAGCACCTTGCCTGAAGCGGGCGCGACCGTGTTGTAGGCGCGGGCGAGGCGGGTGAGCGAGTCGAGCAGCACGACGACGTCGTACTTGTGCTCGGTGAGGCGCTTGGCTTTCTCGATCACCATTTCGGCGACCTGGACGTGGCGGGTGGCTGGCTCGTCAAAAGTCGATGCCACCACTTCGCCGCGCACCGAGCGCTGCATTTCGGTCACTTCTTCCGGACGCTCGTCGATCAGCAGCACGATGAGTTTCACATCAGGGTGGTTGCTGGTGATCGCATGGGCGATGTGCTGCAGCATCACCGTCTTGCCGCTCTTGGGCGGAGCGACCAGCAGGCCGCGCTGACCTTTGCCGATCGGGGCGATGATGTCGATGATGCGGCTGGTGATGTTCTCTTCGCCGCGGGTGTCGCGTTCGAGGGTCAGGCAATCCTGCGGATGCAGTGGCGTGAGGTTCTCGAACAGGATCTTGCGCTTGCACTCTTCCGGCGGGCGACCGTTGATGCGGTCGAGCTTGGTGAGGGCAAAATAGCGCTCGCCTTCCTTGGGCGTGCGGATCTCGCCTTCGATGGTGTCGCCAGTGCGCAGATTGAAGCGTCTGATCTGCGACGGCGAGACGTAGATGTCGTCGGTGCCGGCCAGATAGGAAGTGTCGGGAGAGCGCAGGAAGCCGAAACCGTCGGGCAGCACCTCAAGTGCGCCGTCGCCACAGATGGCCTGGCCTTTGCGAGTGCGGTTCCGCAGCAGGGCGAAAACCAGTTCCTGCTTGCGCAGACGGTTCGCGCCTTCGATGTTGCTCTCAAGCGCCATCTGCAGCAGTTCGCTGACATGCAGCGCCTTGAGTTCAGCCAGGTGAAGGGGCGGCACGCTGTCGTCACGGGGGATGGAGTGATCCTCCTCCGTGTTTTCGACGTCGAACGGTTCGTTTTCGTGCTGGGAATGATTGGGGTGATTACCGTCCCGGTTGCGCGCACTGCGGCGGCGAGAGCGCGAAGAACCGCGGGAGCGGGCCGAAGGCTGTTGCTCCGGCTTAGATGTTGCTGTCAATGAAGGAGGTCAGTTGAGATTTGGAAAGGGCGCCCACTTTGGTCGCTTCGATGTTGCCGTTCTTGAACAGCATCAGCGTGGGAATGCCACGGATGCCGTACTTGGCAGGGGTGTCCTGGTTGTCGTCGATGTTGAGTTTGGCAATCTTGAGCTTGCCGGCGTAATCCTTGGCAAGTTCGTCCAGGATCGGGGCGATCATTTTGCACGGACCGCACCATTCGGCCCAGTAATCGACCAGCACGGGCGTGTCGGATTTCAGCACTTCGGCTTCGAAGTTGCTGTCGTTCACATAGAAAATATGCTCGCTCATGTTTCCTCGCATCAGTAATGGGGAATGGAGAATCGGGAGGGGAAAGCGGGAATGGGAAAGGTCAAGACAGATGTCTTGGGGGCCGGGCCCGCAGAGGAGGGGAGACGGATGGATGCGGTGGTGCAGGACGCTCACCGGCGGAGAGGTTGATTGCCTCTCTTGGCAGAATATCGGCGCAAGTTATGCGATGGCAGGCCGAACGTCAAGGGGCAGGAGCAAGATTGATCGTTTTTCTCCCTGTTTCGTGGTGAAAATGGTGAAAAACGGGTGGCTGAACTAGAATCGGGTTCAGACCTGTTGATCAAGGAGCTTGTGATGGCCTATGTAGTGACCGAAGCGTGCATACGCTGCAAATATACCGATTGCGTCGATGTGTGTCCGGTCGACTGTTTCCACGAAGGCGAAAACTTCCTCGTCATCGACCCGGAAGAGTGTATCGACTGCACCTTGTGCGTGGCGGAATGTCCGGTGGAAGCGATTTACGCTGAAGACGATGTGCCGGCCGATCAACAGCACTTCATCGCTCTCAATGCCGAACTCGCCGCCAGGTGGCCGGTGATCAGCGAACGCAAGGAGGCGCTCCCTGATGCGGAGGAGTGGGCAGAAGTGAAGGACAAGCTGGGCGAACTGGCCCGCTGAAGGCCATCCGGGATGGCGTCGGAGCGCTTGCAGCGCGGGATGGCTGTTCCGGTATCGCCGGTGTTGTTCTAAGATTCGATCATGACAGCGGCCCATCCGGGCTGAAGCAGGGAGAGCAGAATGCTGGTCAGTGAAATTCTCGCCATCAAGGGCAAGGTGTTGTTCACCATCGCGCCCAACAGAAGTGTGGCAGAGGCAGTCGAGATCATGAGCGAACAGGATGTCGGTTCGCTGGTGGTGTTCTCGCGTGGTGAAATGGTCGGCATGCTCACTTTCCGTGAAGTACTCCAGGGCGTGCGCCGCGGTGCCGCTGACTGGCAGCAGATGACGGTCGAAGAAGTGATGATCACCGCTCCGCAGACCGCTGCGCCCACCATGGAGATGGATGAGTTGCGGCGCATCATGGTCGAGCACCCGCAGCGCTACCTGCCGGTGATGGATGGCAATACCCTGCTGGGAGTGGTCAGTTTCCATGACGTGGCCAAGGCGGTGCTCGAGGAGCAGAGTTTCGAGAACCGCATGTTGAAAAACTACATCCGCAACTGGCCGGAGCCTGAAGCCGAGGGTGAGCAGGCCTGAGTTCGGCCATCATCAGGCGTCAGGTTCCCGTCTGAGCGGGGATGTCGGCACCGACATCGTGGAGGGGGCATGGACAGGATCTGGTTGCAGAGTTACCCGCCCGGCGTGCCGGCCGAAGTCGATCTGGACGAGTTCTCTTCGCTGAATGACTTGTTCGAGCGTGGCGTGGCGCGCTTCGCTGAACGGACGGCTTATGTCTGCATGGGTGCGAGCCTCAGCTATGCCGAGCTTGATCGTCTGAGTGCCCGTTTTGCTGCCTACCTGCAGTCCGAGCTCAAGCTGGCGCCAGGCACGCGGGTGGCGCTGATGATGCCCAACATGCTGCAGTACCCGGTGGCCCTGTTCGGCACCCTGCGCGCCGGTTGCATCGTGGTGAATGTCAATCCGTTGTACACGGCGCGCGAGCTGCAGCATCAGCTGGCCGACAGCGGCGCTGAAGCGATCGTGGTGGTCGAGAATTTCGCCCACACTTTCGCCCGCATCCGTGAGCAGACCGCGATTCGCCATGTGATCGTCACCAGCCTGGGCGAGCTGCTCGGCTTTCCCAAAGGTCTGCTGGTCAATTTCGTCGTCCGCCATGTGAGGAAGATGGTGCCGGCATGGCAACTGCCGGGAGCAGTGCCTTTTCGCCGGGTGCTGGCGCGGGGCGCCCGTCACCGTCTGCAGCCGTGCTCGCTCGGCCATGAGGATGTCGCCTTCCTGCAATACACCGGCGGCACCACCGGTCTGGCCAAGGGGGCGGTGCTGACGCACGGCAACATCATCGCCAATCTGCAGCAGGCCCACGCCTGGATCCGGCCTTTCCTGCATGAGGGCGAAGAGCTGATCATCACCGCCTTGCCGCTGTATCACATCTTTTCGCTGACGGCGAATTGCCTGACCTTCTTCAAGCTCGGTGCGGTCAATGTGCTGATCACCAATCCGCGCGACATTCCGGGTTTCGTCAAGGAACTGGGCAAGCATCGCTTCACCGCCATCACCGGGGTCAATACCCTGTTCAATGCCTTGCTCAATCATCCCGACTTCGCCAGGCTGGATTTCTCCCACTTGCGGGTAGCGCTGGGCGGCGGCATGGCGGTGCAGAAAAGTGTTGCCGAACGCTGGCGTGAAGTGACCGGCATTGCGCTGGTCGAAGCTTATGGTCTGACCGAGACTTCGCCGGCGGTGACAATCAATCCGCTTGATCTGGCTGAATTCAATCATTCGATCGGCTTGCCGGTGCCGTCCACCGACATCAGCATCCGCGATGATGAAGATCGCGAGCTGCCCCCCGGGCAGCGTGGCGAGTTGTGCGTGCGCGGCCCTCAGGTGACGGCAGCCTACTGGCAGCGTCCTGATGAGACGCAGCGTGCCTTTACTGCGGATGGTTTCCTGCGTACCGGTGATATCGCGGTGATCAACGAGCAGGGTTTCATCACCCTGGTCGATCGCAAGAAGGACGTCATCCTGGTTTCCGGTTTCAATGTCTATCCCAATGAGGTCGAGGACATCATCGCCGAACATCCGGGGGTGCTGGAAGTGGCAGTGGTCGGGGTTGCCGATGCGCACAGCGGTGAAGCGGTCAAGGCCTTTGTGGTCCGCAAGGACCCCAAACTGAACGAAGCTTTGCTCATTGCCCACTGCAAGCGCAGCCTCACTGCTTACAAGGTGCCGACCCAGTTCGAGTTCCGCAGCGAGCTGCCGAAGAGCAATGTCGGCAAGATCCTGCGCCGTGAACTGCGTGATGGCGGGTCGCCGTCCTGAGTGCGCAGTACCTTCTCGAAAAATGCGTGGATTTTCTCTTGCGCTGCAGCATGAAACGTGATTTGATGGAGCCCTGATTCATCTGACTGACTGTATCGGATCGTTTGCCATGTTGAACCCCAGCCGCCTTGCCGTTGTAGCTGTCGTACGCGTAGTAGTAGGCGTAGGCATACGCGCGTCGTAACGGGGCAGCTGAACAAACCAGACACCAAACCCCCGCCGGCGCGCAAGGCCGGCGGGGGTTTTTGCTTGTGCGCTCCTCCCGGCTCTGCAACCGGCACCATCCGGGCACTGCCCGCAAGGAGAGCACGAAATGACTCAATACACTGGCGCACAACTGATGTTGCGTCTTCTCGAACGCGAAGGTGTGCGCACCGTGAGCGGCATCCCCGGTGGCGCGATCCTGCCGTTCTACGATGCCTTGTCCACCAGCAGTCAGATTCGTCATGTGCTCGCTCGTCACGAGCAGGGCGCTGGCTTCATCGCCCAGGGCATGGCGCGGGTGAGCGGTGAGCCGCAAGTGTGCATTGCTTCCAGTGGTCCGGGGGCGACCAACCTGATCACCGCGATTGCCGACGCGTATCTTGATTCCATCCCGATGGTGGCGATCACCGGTCAGGTGCCGCGGGCGATGATCGGCACCGATGCGTTTCAGGAAGTCGATATCTACGGTGCCACGGTGCCGGTGACCAAACACAACTTCCTCGTGCGCACGGTCGAAGAACTGCTCACCGTGATTCCGGAAGCGTTCCGTCTTGCCCGTTCCGGCCGGCCCGGCCCGGTGCTGATCGATGTGCCGAAAGATGTGCAGAACGAAAGCATCGAAGTCGCCGAGCTGCCGCCAGCTGGCAACGCTGAGCTGCGCCCCCAGCTCGATCTCGAAGCCATTGCCCGGGCCGCGCAGATGATCAATGCTGCGCAGCACCCGGTGCTGTATCTGGGCGGTGGCATCGTCCATGGTGGCGCAGCCGAACTGGCAGTCAATCTGGCTGAGCAAGCGAGTCTGCCGACGACGATGACCTTGATGGCGCTGGGTACGATGCCGAGCGATCATCCGTTGTCGATCGGCATGCTCGGCATGCATGGCGCGCGTTATACCAACAAGGTGCTTGCGGAGGCGGATCTGCTGGTGGTGGTTGGTGCCCGTTTCGATGATCGTGCCATCGGTCGTGCGGCTGAGTTCTGTCCTGACGCGAAAGTGATTCACATCGATGTCGATCCGGCTGAGCTGCACAAGATCCGTCAGGCGCATGTCGCCGTGCACGCCGATGTGAGCGATGCGCTCACCGCCTTGCTGCCGCTGGTCGAAGTCAAGTTGCGCCAGCCGTGGCTGGAACAGGTCACCGCGCTGAAAGCCGAATTCCCGCTGCGCCTTGATGGCGAGGAAGAAGTACGCAGCCATTACGGGCTGATCAAGGCTGCCGCCACAGCGGTGGATGATGAAGCGGTGGTGGTCACCGATGTCGGCCAGCACCAGATGTGGGTGGCGCAGGCTTATCCGTTCCGCCGTTCGCGCCAGTGGCTCACTTCCGGCGGATTGGGCACGATGGGTTTCGGGCTGCCGACGGCGATCGGTGCTGCACTGGCCGCGCCGCAGCGTACCGTGCTGTGTTTCACCGGTGACGGCAGCTTCAAGATGAACATTCAGGAACTGGCCACCCTGGCGGAAGAAGGCCTGAATGTGAAGATCATCCTCATGAACAACAATGCCCTCGGCCTGGTGTATCAGCAGCAAAGCCTGTTCTACGGTGCGCGCCGTTTTGCTTCGCGCTACCGCAGTGAGCCGGATTTCATCCGCATCGCCGAAGGCTTCGGTGTCGCCGGGGTCGATCTCGATACTGCGGCCGATCCGGGGCGGGCGCTGGCGGAAGCGATCGCCACTCCCGGCCCCTGCCTGATCCATTGCACGATCGATCGTGAAGAATTTGTCTATCCGATGGTGCCGCCTGGCGCCGCCAACACCGAAATGATTGGAGCCTGACCATGATTGAACAATGTGCCGATCAGCTGCCGCAAAGCAGCGATGAACTTGTTGTCCTGCAGCTGGAAGTCAACAACCATCCCGGGGTGATGAGCCATGTCTGCAATCTGTTTGCCCGTCGCGCTTTCAACGTCGAAGGCATCCTGTGCATGCCGCTGGCCGGCGGCAAATACTCGCGGATCTGGTTGCAGGTGCATGACGATCAGCGTCTGGAGCAGATGATGCGCCAGGTCGACAAGCTGGAAGACGTGCTCATGGTGCGCCGCCACGACCATGGCCATGAAGTGTTCGAAGACATGGAAATTTTCTTCCAGTAAGCTCGGATACACGGGTGCTCAGACCTACCTGGGCTCACCTGCACTCACCTTCGTCCCCCTGCGCGGACAAGGGCTGCATGCTAGACTCGCAGCCCTTGTCCTTTTTGCGTTGAGCAGCTTCAGACCATGTCAGGAAACAGCTTCGGCAGACTTTTCAGCGTCACCTCCTTTGGCGAATCCCACGGTCCGGCGATCGGCTGTGTGGTCGATGGTTGCCCGCCCGGGCTGGAATTGAGCGCCGCCGAAATTCAGCTTGAACTCGACCGGCGCAAACCGGGCACTTCGCGTCACGTCACTCAGCGTCGTGAGCCGGATGAAGTCGAAATTCTCTCCGGGGTGTTCGAAGGCCGCACCACTGGCACGCCGATCGCCTTGCTGATTCGCAATCAGGACCAGCGCAGCAAGGACTACGGCAACATCGCCGACAGTTTCCGCCCTGGTCATGCCGATTACCCTTATTGGCAGAAATATGGCATTCGTGATTACCGTGGTGGTGGCCGTTCCTCGGCGCGCGAGACTGCCGTGCGAGTGGCTGCCGGTGCCATTGCGCGCAAGTGGCTGTTCGCCCAGCACGGCATCCGCATCCGTGCCTGCATGACTGCGCTCGGACCGATCGAAATTCCTTTCCAGAGCTGGGACGAAGTCGGTCGCAATCCTTTTTTTGCGGCCAATGCGGCGATCGTGCCTGAACTTGAGCAATACATGGACGGCTTGCGCAAGGATGGCGATTCAGTCGGCGCCCGCATCAGTGTCATCGCCAGTGGCGTGCCGGTGGGCTGGGGCGAACCGGTGTTCGACCGTCTCGATGCCGACATCGCTCATGCGCTGATGAGCATCAATGCAGTCAAGGGAGTCGAGATCGGCGATGGTTTTGCCTGTGTCGCCCAGCGTGGCACCGAGCACAGCGATGAACTGAGTGCCGCCGGTTTTCTGTCCAATCATGCTGGTGGCGTCGTCGGCGGTCTGTCGACCGGGCAGGACATCATTGCCAGCATTGCGATCAAACCGACTTCCAGCATTCGCCTCGACCGGCGCTCGATCAATCGCGCCGGCGAAGACGTGATCGTCAACACGCATGGTCGTCACGATCCCTGCGTCGGTATTCGCGCTGCGCCGATCGTCGAGGCGATGCTGGCGCTGGTGCTGATCGATCATGCGCTGCGTCACCGTGCCCAGTGTGCCGACGCCAGCACCACCACGCCGCGGATTGCTGCGCTTGCGCCGGGTGCCCGCCAGTCGCTGCCGCGTGCAGACTGATTCTGTTCAACATCCTTCGAGGCTCAGGAAAGATGAAAGCGATTCACCGACAGTTGCTCGCCGGGCTGTTTGCCGCCGTATTGACGGTGGGCTGCCAGACCGTGAGCACCACTCAGGGGGGCGCGGTTGGCGTGCAGCGCTCGCAGATGATGATGGTCTCGGCCGATGAGATCGAACAGGCTTCGTCCAGGCAGTACGAGGAAATGCTGGCCGAAGCACGCAAGGAGAAGACGCTCGACCGCGATGCGGCGATGCTGCAACGGGTACGCGGCATCGTCGGACGCTTGACGCCGCACAGCGCGGTGTTTCGCGCTGATGCCCCAGCCTGGGCCTGGGAAGTGCATGTCTTTCAGTCCGATGAGCTCAATGCCTGGTGCATGGCCGGCGGCAAGATGGCGATCTACAGCGGTCTCATCCAGCGTCTCAAGCTGAGCGACGACGAAATTGCGGCGGTGATGGGACATGAAATCGCCCATGCCTTGCGCGAGCACGCCCGCGAGCGGGTATCGAAGTCGATGGCGACCGGCATCGGCCTGTCGGTCGCTGGTGCCTTGCTCGGTGTCGGGCAGGTCGGCCAGGATCTGATGGGCGCAGTGGCGCAGGTCACGTTCGAACTGCCCAATTCGCGCGAGCACGAAACCGAAGCCGATCGCATCGGCGTCGAACTGGCTGCCCGGGCCGGTTATGATCCGCGCGCGGCGGTAACGCTGTGGGACAAGATGGCTGCTGAATCGGCCGGCGCGCCGCCACAGTGGCTGTCTACTCACCCTTCCCACAGTACCCGTCAACGTGATCTGGCGACTTACGCCGAGCGGGTGATGCCGCTTTATCAGGCCGCACGGCGCTGAGGAATCACCTGTCGGCCTGAACCGATGCCGGCAACCTGCAGCAAGCGTACAGGAGCAGCAATGAGTCATGCCCATGATGAAG
>JAVEVA010000142.1:0-4130 GCA_034005275.1 Thauera sp.
TTCTTCATCCTCTCCAGACTGAATCCCGGATGCGCTGGCGCTTATCCGGGCTACGAGACTGTCGATTACGGTGTATTTCCGGCCTGATGCCCTGCCGGCCCCCCCTCTCCCCGGCCCTCCCCCGCGAGGGGGGAGGGAGACAAGCACACAGCATTCATGCGATTGCCCTGGCCCCGAGCCCACGACGAATCAAAACACGCTTCTTTCCTGCCCTGAAAAAATGACCAAAACATTCATGCAACTGCCCTGCAATCCGGGCTATTCCTGCTGCTTCAGCCTCGCTGCTCCGCCTCAGCTTCGGTACTCGCATACTGGTGCGGAAACAAGCGACGCATTTCGCCTTCGATCCACTCTTCGCTCAAGCGGTTGACCTCGTCAGCGCGCACACCTTTGACTTCGATCGCCGGGCCGATGCTGACGATCACTTCACCCGGATGCTTGATGAAAGCATTGCGTCGCCAGCAGTCGCCGGCATTGTGGGCCACCGGCACCACCGGCACGCCGGCACGCTTGGCCAGGATGGTGCCGCCCGGTTTGTAACGCACGGTGCGCCCTGGTGCGACGCGAGTGCCTTCCGGGAAAATTGCCACCCACAGACCTTCCTTCAGACGCGCGCGCCCCTGCTCGACCACCTGAGCGAGCGCGTCCTTGCCAGCCGCGCGGTCGATGGCGATGCCGGGGATGCGCGCCAGCGCCCAGCCGAAGAACGGCACGCGCAGCAGCTCGCGTTTCAACACATAGCACAGCGGCGGAAAGATCTGCTGCAAGGCGATGGTTTCCCACGCTGACTGGTGCTTCGACACGATCACTGCCGGACCGGCGGGAATGTTCTCCGCACCGATCACCCGATAGCGGATGCCGAGCACATGACGAATCACCCACAACATCACCGGCACCCAGGAGGTGATCAGGCGGTGGCGGGTCATCGGTGGCAGGAAGAAGATCAGGTTGGCGAACACCGCATACGGCACGGTGATCAAGGCCAGCAACAGGGCAAAGACGATGGAGCGAAACAGGGGCACGGCAGTTTCCGGACAGGGCAGTTTGCGTTCAGCGTTCGGCAGTCAGCACGCCGGCCACTTCGTCAAGATCGGCAAAAATACGCGTATTCGGCGGCAGATCGGGGTGTTCGCGGGTCTTTTCGCCTTTGCCGGTGAGCACCAGAAACGGCTCGCAGCCGACGCTGATCCCGGCTTGCAGATCGCGCAGACTGTCACCGACACAAGGCACGCCATAGAGATCGACATTGAAGCGTTCAGCGATCTGGTGGAACATGCCCGGCTTCGGCTTGCGGCAATCGCAGGTCGAATCGGCCGCATGGGGGCAGAAGAAAATCGCATCCAGCCGGCCGCCGAGCTGGGTCAGACTGCGCACCATCTTGTCATTGATCGCATTGAGCGTATCCATGCCGAACAGCCCGCGTCCGACGCCGGACTGATTGGTCGCCACCACCACTCGCCAGCCCCATTGATTGAGGCGGGCGATGGCTTCGAGCGAACCGGGAATCGGCTTCCACTCTTCAGGCGACTTGATGAATTGGTCGGAGTCCTGGTTGATGACGCCGTCGCGGTCAAGAATGATCAGTTTCATCGTGCACAGTCCGTCTTCGCCAGCAAATCAGGCTGACAGGCGCGACAGATCCGCGACCTGCCCCATCAACGCCGCCAGTTCGGCGAGCAGGGCGAGGCGGTTGCGCCGCACCGCAGCATCTTCGGCCATCACCATCACTTCGTCGAAGAACTGGTCAACCGCCGCGCGCAGACCGGCGAGCACGCACAGCGCAGCGGTGTAATCGCCTTCGGCCAGATGAGCATGGACGCGTGGCGCGACTTCGCCGAGCTGACGCTGCAGCGCCTGTTCGGCGGCTTCCTGCAGCAGGGCGGCATCCACCTTGCCCGGCGCTTGGTCACTCTTGCGCAGGATATTGACGATGCGCTTGTTGGCGGCCGCCAGCGCTTCCGCTTCCGGCAAGGCGCTGAACGCCTGCACTGCATCCAGCTTGGCCGGGATGAGATCGATCCGCGCCGGGCGCAGCGCCAGCACCGCATCAATCACCTGACCGTCACGGCCACTGTCGCGCAGCCAGTTGCGCAGGCGCTCGAAGAAGAAATCTTCCAGCTGGCTGCGGAAATCGGGATTGCTCAACAGACTGGGATCGAAGCCGGCCGCCGCCAGCTCGATCAGCGCCGGCAATTCGAGCGCCAGCGGCGTTTCGACCAGAATGCGGATCACCCCCAGCGCGGCGCGGCGCAGGGCAAACGGATCCTTGTCGCCGGTGGGCAGCTGACCGATACCGAAGAAACCGACCAGTGCATCGAGCTTGTCGGCCAGTGCCACGGCCGCCGCCACTTCGCCAGCCGGCAGTGCGTCGCCGGCAAAGCGCGGCTGGTAATGGGCGGCAATGGCATTGGCCACCACTTCGCCTTCACCATCGGCCAGCGCGTAATAGCGTCCCATCGTGCCTTGCAACTCGGGGAATTCACCGACCATGTCGGTGACCAGATCGGTCTTGGCGAGCAGGGCAGCACGGCGGGCAGCAGCGACGTCGGCCTGCAGCAGACCAGCGATGCTGCCGGCGAGCTGCTCAAGACGGGCGACGCGGGCACGCAGGCTGCCGAGCTTGTTGTGATAGACCACCGGCTCCAGCCGGGGCAGACGGGCTTCCAGGCTCTGCTTCTGATCCTGCTCGAAGAAGAAGCGCGCATCGGCCAGCCGCGGGCGCACCACGCGCGCATTGCCGCCGATGATGTGCTGCGGATCGGCGACGGCCATGTTGGAAACGATGAGGAAGCGGTTGCGCAGCTTGCCCGCCGCATCGAACAGCGGGAAATACTTCTGGTTGGCTTCCATGGTGAGGATCAGGCATTCCTGCGGCACGGCAAGGAATTCAGCTTCAAACTCACCGACATACACGGTCGGATGTTCGACCAGGCCGGTGACTTCGTCGAGCAAAGCCTGATGCTCACCAAGCACCGCCTGTTCGGCCGCTGCCGCAGCGAGCAGCTGCCGTTCGATTTCGGCGCGGCGCTCGGCAAAACTGGCGATGACTTTGCCGGCGCTGCGCAAGGTCTGCTCATAAGTCTCTGCACTGGCCAGTTCGATGTCGCCTGCGCTCATGAAGCGATGGCCGCGCGTAATGCGTCCAGCATCGAGGTCGAGCACGCGACCGGGGATGACTTCGCTGCCATGCAGCATGACCAGTTTATGCACCGGACGCACGAAGGTCGCACTGCCTGCGCCCCAGTGCATCATCTTCGGAATCGGCAGCGCCTTGATCGCAGCGTTGATGATGTCCACCAGCACCGCATCGAGACGGGCACCGGGAACGGTCGCGGTGTGAAACAGTGCTTCGGCCTTGCCGTCAGGACGACGCTCGAAGCTGGCTAGCGCGTCGGCAGCAATACCTTTGGCGGCCATTTTCTTGAGCAAAGCCGGCGTCGGCGCACCATTGGCATCGAGGGCGACACTGACCGGCATCAGCTTTTCGCTGATTTCACGCGCCGGCGCTGCCGCCGCCACGCCTTCAACCGTCACCGCCAGCCGGCGTGGGCTGGCATAGCTGTGCCAGTTGGCGCCAGCGGGAGCCAGTTCGCGCGCCTGCAGGCCTTCGGCGATGCTGCGCGCGAACACTTCGCCCAGTCGCGCCAGCGCTTTCGGCGGCAGTTCTTCAGTCAGCAGTTCAATGAGCAGGGTTGCGGTGGTCATCACGCACCCTCCACGTTCTTGTTCAGCATGGGGAAACCCAGTTCTTCGCGAGCCTTGTAATAGGCCTGAGCCACGGCGCGCGACAAATTGCGGATGCGGCCGATGTAGGCAGCACGTTCGGTCACCGAAATCGCGCCCCGTGCATCAAGCAGGTTGAAGGTGTGGGCAGCTTTCAACACCATTTCATAGGCTGGCAGCGCCAGCCCGACTGCCATGATGCGCTGGGCTTCGCTTTCAAACGCGGCAAACTGGCCGAAAAGGAAATCGATGTTGCTGTGTTCGAAGTTGTAGGTCGATTGCTCGACTTCGTTGTGGTGGTAGACGTCGCCATAGGTGACCACACTGCCATCGGGCGCGGTGGCCCACACCAGGTCATAGACGTTTTCCACCCCTTGCAGATACATCGCCAGCCGTTCGATGCCGTA
>JAVEVA010000063.1:0-19858 GCA_034005275.1 Thauera sp.
GCGTCACCGCCTTTGCTCCAGCCATGCAATCTGCCGTCAAGTCTCTACAATGGCGGCCATGAACGACACTGAAGAAGCTTTGCAGCACCTGCTCGCTGGCGGTGAAGTGGTCGAAGCTGACCGCTACGGGCCGAAAGTCGTGCGCCGTGCCGATGGCAGCTACCTGAAGATCTTCCGCCGCAAACGCCTGCTGACCAGCGCGCTGTGGTACCCCTACGCGCAACGCTTTGTCGACAACGCAGCTCGTCTCGCCGCGCTCGACATTCCCTGCCCGCAAGTCCTCAGCCTGCAACGCTTTCCGGACCGGCAACGCGACGTGGTGCACTACCAGCCCCTGCCCGGCCTCACCTTGCGCCAGATCGTGCGCGGCCAGCGTGCCGCAATGGACGATGAGCAGGTGCGTGCTGCGCTCGGCCGTTTTGTCGCCCAATTGCACCAGCTCGGCATCCTGTTTCGCTCCATCCACCTCGGCAATATCGTCCTCGGTGAAGATCTGCAGCTTGGCCTGATCGATTTTGCCGATCTGCGCGTTCAACGCCGTCCACTGGGTGCGAATGCGCGTGCGCGCAATTTCGCCCATCTGATGCGCTACGAGGAAGATCAGCGCTGGCTGCTGGTCGATGACGGCAACACTTTCATCCGCGCATATGTCAGCACCAGCCAGGACAGCTTCAGCCCGGCACAGGTCAGCGACTGGCTGCAGCGCCAGCGTGGCGCAGGACGCTGACCCTCCTTCCTGCTCAATCCTGCTCGCGGAACTGACGGGCGTGAAGCAGCGCGTAGTGACCGCCTGCGGCGAGCAATTCCGCATGACTGCCACGTTCAACAATGCGGCCCTGCTCCATCACCAGAATGAGATCGGCTTTTTCGATCGTGCTCAGCCGGTGGGCAATCACCAGCGTCGTTCTGCCGGCAGTGGCATGGTCGAGCGCTGCCTGGATGTGACGCTCGGACTCGGTATCAAGCGCCGAAGTGGCTTCGTCGAGAATGAGGATCGGCGCGTCTTTCAACAAGGCGCGCGCAATCGCCAGCCGCTGACGCTGGCCACCCGACAGGGTGACGCCGTTTTCACCGATCTCGGTGTCCAGCCCGGCTGGCAGGCGGTCGATGAACTCACGCGCATAGGCCGCTTCGACTGCCGCTTCGATGCGCGCACGCGGCGCCGCCGCCAGATCGCCATAGGCGATGTTGTTGGCCACCGTGTCGTTGAACAAAGTCACTTGCTGGGTCACCAGCGCGATGTGATGACGCAGATTGCGCAAGCGGTAATCGCGCACATCGACGCCATCAATCAGCAACTGGCCACTGCTGTACTCGTAAAAGCGCGGGATGAGATTGGCAAGCGTGCTCTTGCCGCTGCCTGAGCGTCCGACCAGAGCCACCATCTGCCCGGGCGCAATATCGACATCAATATTGTGCAGCACCGCCTCCCCGCTGCCCGGGTAGGTGAAGCCGAGGCCGCGGATGCGGATTTCACCGCGCACCCGTTCAGGCTCCTGCTCACCGCAATCGTTTTCCGGCACTTCGTCGAGCTGCTCAAAAATGCTCTCCGCACCGGCCACTCCGCGCTGAATGGTGGCGCTGACTTCCGACAGTTGGCGAATCGGTTTGGGCAACATGCCGGCGGCAGTGATGTAAGCCACCAGATCGCCAGCGGTGGCGTCACCGCGCAGGAACAGCACCAGGAACAGCACCACCGCCATTGCCGAAAACGACACCAGCTGCAAGGTTGGCGTAAACAGCGCGCTGGTCCTCACCATGCGCAACTGCTTGGCCGTGCTGTCCTCGCTCGCGGCACGAAAACGCGCGGTCTCGTAAGCTTCACCACCGAAGCTGCGCACCACGCGAAAACCCTGGATGGTTTCAGCAGCAACATGGGTGAGATCACCCATCGAAGCCTGGATTTTCTTGGCCTGCTTGCGGAACTTGCGACTGACACTGGTCACCAGCACCGCAATGATTGGCAGAATCGCCAGCATCACCAGAGTCAGCTTCCAGTTCATCCACAGCAGATAGCCAAACAGGAAGACCACGGTCAGACCTTCGCGCACCACCACCTTGATCGCATCCGTGGCCGCGCCAGTGACCATGGTGACGTTGTAGGTGATGCGTGAAATCAGGTGGCCGGAATTATTGTGGTCAAAATAAGTCGTCGGCAGACTCAGCAAGTTGTTGAACAGCGCCTGACGCAAATCGTTGACCAGGCCGAGCGAAACCTTGGCGAGATAGAAGTTGCCCAGGAAAGAACCGATGCTGCGCCACAACACGATCAGCACCAGCAACACCGGCACGCCGTAGATCAGCTGCACGCTGCCGAGCACAGGCAGCTGGTGGACGCTGGTTTCAGTGGCATTGAGGCCATCGACGAAATACTTCAGCACCGACGCCAGCATCGGCTCGGAAGAGGCGAAAATCAGGTAACCAAGCAGACTGATACTGAAATGGCCGACATAAGGACGGACATAGGCCAGCAGACGGAAATAGATCCTGAGCGAAGAATCGCCTTCGGCGCCGGAGCGCGCAGCGGATTTTTCTGGGGAAGACTTGGCTTTGGAGGTTTTGGGTTTGGAGGTTCTGGCTTCAGACATGCTCTGCACACGCCATGCCCGCAGGGGCAGGAAAAGAGGCAGTTTAGCGTGAAAGCCGCGCACCGACCTACAGCCAAGATCGATTCACAGTCCGAGCGCGCCTCAATACCCCAGCGTCGCCCCATCCGGATTGCGCGGATCGGAATAGCCTTGCCAGCCGGTGTCGCTGCGCTGGATGGTCTGAGTGCGGCCCATCGCGGCCTTGAGCTCGATGCGATGCCCCAGCCCGGAGAGGATGTTCAGGGTATCCGGGCTGAGGCCTTTTTCGATGCGCAGCACGTCAGGCTGCCACTGGTGGTGAACGCGTGGCGCAGCGGCGTTTTCCGCCGGGTTCATGCCGAAATCGATCGCGTTGATCACCGTCTGCAACACGGTGGTGATGATGCGCGCGCCGCCGGGACTGCCGGTGACCAGCCAGGGTTCGCCTTCCTTGAGCACCAGGGTCGGCATCATCGATGACAGCGGCCGCTTGCCGGCGGCGATGGCGTTGGCTTCGCCGCCGACCAGGCCATACACATTGGGCACGCCAGGCTTGGCGGAAAAATCGTCCATCTCGTTATTGAGCAGGATGCCGGTGCCTGCGGCGACGATGCCGCTGCCGAAATTGAGATTGAGGGTATAGGTGACACCGACCATGTTGCCGGCCGCATCGACCACTGAATAATGCGTGGTCTGTTCGCTTTCATGTGCCCCCGGATTGCCGTGAGTGATCTCGGCCATCGCACGCGCGCGGTTGGCGTCGATGCTGGCCGCCAGTTCGGCGGCATACGCTTTGCTGGTGAGCCCTTGCTGGGGAATGCGGACGAAATCAGGATCGCCGAGGAATTCAGCGCGATCGGCATAGGCAAGCCTGGCCGCTTCGGCAATCCAGTGCAGGCTTGCCGCGCTGCCGGCGCCAGTCTGCGACAGCGGGAAATGCTCAAGAATGTTGAGCATCTGCAGCAGATGGATACCGCCCGAGCTGGGCGGCGGCATGCTGATCACTTCAAAGCCCCGATAGCTGCCGGACACTGGCGGACGTTCGACCGCACGGTAGGCAGCCAGGTCAGCCATGCTGATCAGACCGCGATGCTGCTGCATTTCGGCGACAATCGCGCGCCCGATTTCGCCTTCATAAAATGCTGACGCACCTTCTTCGGCAATCTGGCGCAAGGCGCGCGCGAGGTCAGCCTGCACCAGACGCTCGCCCGCCTGCAAAGGCCGTTCGCCACGGAAGAAAATCGCCCGCGTCGCCGGCCAGCGTCCCAGCTGCTGTGCCTGCACTGCGAGCATGCGGGCGAGCGTGTCACTGACCACGAAGCCCTGTTCCGCCAGTTCAATCGCCGGTGCGATCACCGCTGCGCGCGGCAGGCTGCCCCAGCGCTCAAGCGCCTGCAGCAAACCGGCGACCGTGCCGGGCACGCCGATGGCGCGATGGCTGTAGATCGAAGCGCCATCGATGATTTCGCCCTGCGCATCGACAAACAGATCACGGTGAGCGGCGGCGGGCGCCATCTCGCGGAAATCAAGCGCATGGCTGCGGCCCTGCCCGGCATCATGGAACAGCATGAAACCGCCGCCGCCAAGATTGCCGGCATTGGGCAACACCACGGCGAGCGCAAAACCGACCGCCACCGCCGCATCGACGGCATTGCCGCCCTGCTGCAGGATCTGCAGCCCGAGCGCACTGGCGAGGCGATGTTCGCTCGCCACCATGCCCTGACGTGCCCGCACCGGATGAAAGACGTCGAAACTGGCATCGTAATGACGCGCTGCGACCACGCTCGCTGCCGGCATCACCGGCACAAGTGAGCGCGCCTGGACCTGCGACACCAGCAAAGCCAGACAACTGACGCCAAGCAGCACGCCTTGCCGGCAGCTGCGCCGAAAAATGCTGTTCATCATGTTTTCCTTATCATTGCTGCCCGGCACTCTACGATCGCGGCCGCTTCTTCCTTACAATGGCGACTTCACCCTTCTGCTGCGGCCTCATGACTACCACTGCCTGCCCCTTGTGCCAAGCCGAAGCGCGCTACGCTTTCAGCAGCCGTGACCTGATGTTCGACCTTTATCAGCGCCACGACTACTGCGCCTGTACCCACTGCGCGCTGGTCTTCATGACGCCGATGCCGGATGCAGAGACCATTGCCAGCTTTTACCCGTCGACCTACGACATTTACGACGACGATGACAGGCCGCTGAAAACCGACGCCTGGAAACAGTCCGTCCTCCATCATCGCCTCGGCTACCACCATCTGCCGGCCAAGTTGCCGGCCGCTCTGACGCGCTGGGCCACGCTGCCTGCCACCACGCCACACTGGATTTCCGGCGGCCTGCTGCTCGATGTCGGCTGTGGCAACGGTCGCTTCCTGCGCAACATGCAGGCACTCGGCTGGCAGGTGCAAGGAGTGGAGCTGAGCGAGGACGGCGTGCGCGTGTGCCGCAAGGCCGATCTGCCGGTTCATCATGGTGACATCTTCTCCGCCGCCCTGCCGAGCGATCATTTCGATGTCATCACCGCCCGCCATGTCATCGAACACGTGCCCGACCCGCACGCTTTCGTCAGCGAACTGGTGCGGGTGCTCAAGCCAGGCGGACGCATCATCATCGAGACCCCCAACAGTCAGGCACTGGGTCGCGCCTGGCTGGGAGTGAACTGGTTTGCCAATGAAGTGCCGCGTCACCTCTATCTCTATCACCCGGACAATCTGCAGCGTCTGGCCAGCGATCATGGCCTGCAGTGCGACACCCTGCAGTTGAGCACCAGCCCGAAAATCCTCCTCAACAGCATCGACTACATCGTCGCCAACCGCAAGCGCCCGTCCAAGCGCATCCGCTGGCGCCGTCTGCTCGCGCGGCTCTACGTCTGGCTGGCCCAGCGCAGCGGTCGTGGCGACATCGTGCACGCCAGTTTCATCAAGCCCGCCCACGGTGAGCAGCGATGAGCTGGCTCCGCAAGCTCGGCCGGCGCCTGCGTGGCAAGCACAAGCTCAGCCTGCAGCAGCGTTTTCCTCAATACCGCATCGGCCGCCATTCCTATGGCGACCTCACCGTGCGCTCATGGAAAGAAGGCAGCACGCTTGAAATCGGCGCTTTTTGCTCGCTCGCCGCAGGGGTGAAGATCTTTCTTGGCGGCGAACACCGCAGCGACTGGGTGACCACTTTCCCATTTACCGCGCTGTGGGCTGAGGATGCCGGCCATATTCCCGGCCACCCGAAGACCCGCGGTGACGTGATCATCGGCAATGATGTCTGGATTGGCACTGAAGCGGTGATCACCTCCGGTGTCCGCATTGGTGACGGTGCGGTCATCGGCATGCGCGCGGTCGTCACCCGCGACGTGCCCCCTTACACCATCGTTGCCGGCAATCCGGCGCGGGCGATCCGCCGTCGCTTTGCCGACGAGGACATCGAACGACTTCATGCGATTGCCTGGTGGGACTGGGACGATGAACGCATCCGCCGCTATCTGCCGCTGCTGCTGGCGGAAGACATCGGCGGCTTCATCACGGCCTGTGCCGAGGAAGCGGCCGGCGAGGTGCTCCAGGCAAGCACACCGGATCGCCAGCCATGACCGAACTGCTGATCCTGTCGAAAAGCATCGACGCTTCTTCGACCCGCTACCGCGCCCTGCAGTATTTCGAACTCCTGCGCGCTGCAGGCTATCACCCGCAGCACCGCGAACTCGGTGGCGGTATCGCTCACTACGCCGCCGCCCTGGCCGCAGCACGACGCGCCGACCTGGTGCTGGTGCTGCGCAAAACGCTGCCTTCGCCCCTGTTGTGGCTGTTGCGACGGGCGGCGCGGCGACTGGTGTTCGATCTCGACGATGCGATCTTCTGCAACACTGACGGCAGTCCCTCCGCGACGCGGATGAGCCGTTTTGCCGCGATGGCCACCGCCAGCGACCATATTCTGGCCGGCAATACCTTTCTTGCCGAAGTGTCACGCCGCTTCAACGCTCAGGTCAGCGTGCTGCCGACTGCAGTCGATGTCAGCCGCTACACTCCCGTGGCCGACAAAGTGGCCGGGTATTTCGATGTAGTGTGGATCGGCAGCAGCGCGACGCGCAAATACCTTGAAGAAGCACTGCCCGCCCTGCGCCGCGCCGCGCAGCACATTCCCGGCCTGCGCCTGAAGATCATTGCCGACTTCGACCTGCCCGACTGCGGCGTGACCACCCTCCCGATCCGCTGGCAAGCCAGCACCGAAGCAGCCGAACTGGCCAGCGCGCGGGTCGGCATCGCACCAATGCGCGATGATGACTGGAGCCGGGGCAAATGCGCCTTGAAAGTGCTGCAATACATGGCTGCCGGCCTGCCGGTGCTGTCTTCACCCAGCGGCGTCAACGCTGAAGCAGTGGTGGACGGCGAAAGCGGTTTTCTCGCCCGCACCGAAGACGAATGGGTCAGTGCCCTGCGCACGCTGGCTGATGACCCTGTCCGCGCCCAGGCACTCGGCGAGGCCGGACGGGCACGGGTCGAGGCGCATTATTCGCTGCCGCGTGTCGCCGAATCACTACTTGCCGGACTGGCTGCAGCCGGGCGCTGAAGCTCCCCGGCCGCAGGCAAGGGTTCAACGACCACCACTGCATCACCCTTGCGGTCACTGAAGCGCTGAATTTCGTGCAGGCCGTGCGCAGCGAGCCAGGCAGGAAACTCCTTGTCCTTGCGTGACACATCGAGCACCAGCTGATCATAACGCCCGGCGGCGATTTCGGCTTCCAGCCGCGCACGGTCAAGCGCGCCGGCACGGCTGTGATAAGCCCAGCCGGCATGATGGGCAGTACGGGCGCTGCCAACAAACACACGCGGCGCCTCACGCTCATGCTGCGCCGCCAGCCACGCCCCGGCGTGAGCGAAATGCTGCTTCGACGGCGCCAACGACAACACATTGCTCAACGCCACCAGCATCAGCAAGCCCAGCATCGGCTTCCACCAGCGCAGCCGGACAACAAACAGGCGTCGCAGGCCAAGGGCGATGAAAGGGGTGGCAAACAGCAGCAGCAGCCCCAGATAGCGACCGGAGAGGAAGTGCAGCTGCAGCACGAAAACAGCCAGCACCGCCAGGTGACACAGCAAAGCCGACAGCAGCAGCGCATGGCGGCGCAGCGCCGCCAGCACTTCACCGGAAGCCAGGAAGCAGCCCAGCGGCACGATGAAGACGCCAAGCTTGCCCGGCAACATCCAGGGGATGAGCGCCAGCGAACCCAGGGCCAGAATCAGCGGTGCGGTACCGGCCTCGCGGGCATAATGGCTGAAGGTCTTGCTCATTTCCGCTGCCGTATGGTCGAAGCGGGCAAAATCAAAGCGACCCACTTCAAACGCCAGGCGGGTGTCTTCACCCAGCAAACCGAGCGCATGGATGATGAGCAAAGCCAGCAGCAACAGCAGCGGCAGAGCACCGAGCAGGATGGCACGCTGCAGGCGCGACCGCGAAGATGGCTGCCAATGCTGCCAGGCGAGAATGGCGAACAGAAAGACGGCAGTTTCGGGGCGGAACAAGACCGCCAGCGCGACACTGGTCTGAATCAGCACCGCGCGCGGCCAGCCTGGCGCTGCCGGCCAGTCGAGCGCCAGGCGCAGCGCCAGCAGGCTGAAACACCAGGCACCGTATTCGCGGATCAGCTCGTTACGGTATTCATTGACCCCGGGCAAGGCCAGCAACACCAGCACCGCCCAGCCCGTGAGGCCGGGATCACTGCGTCGCACCAGATCGATCAGCAGAACGCAGGCCACCGCCATCAGCAGCGCGTTGAGCAACTGACCGCACACTTCCGGCGACAGGCCGCTCACCTGCGCCAGCAAAGCCATCAGGGTGGACAGGAAAGGCCAGGAAAAAACCGCGTGCTGGGCGGCGAAACCGTCCGCCAGAAAAGCGTTGGCCGCTTCGACATACAGCATGCCGTCGCGGTTGAGGTTGCCCGTCAGCACCGCCAGCGCACTCAGCAGCAGACTGGCACAGAACGTGATCAGCAGCGGCTGACGCTGCCAGCATTGCTGCAACAGGGCCATCATCGCCCGCTGTCCCACCCCCGGTCCCGCAGTCGGCCCCGCAGTCGCCCCCAGACCCGCCTTCATTGCTTGAGGACGAGCACATCCTCCATGATCAGAACCTGCAGATCCGAACCGAAGAACATGTTGAGGGCATCGGTGGGCGAACAGATCATCGGCTCGCCACGACGGTTGAGCGAAGTGTTGAGCACCACGCCATTGCCGGTGAGCTTTTCCAGCTCCAGCATCAGGTCGTAATAGCGCGGATTGAATTCACGCTGCAACACCTGGGCGCGCGCCGTGCCGTCCTCGTGCACCACTTCCGGCACCCGCGTCTTCCATTCTTCCGCGACTTCAAAGGTGAAAGTCATGAACGGTGCCGGATGATCGGTGGCGAGCATCTGCGGGCCGACGGTGTCGAGCATGCTCGGACAGAACGGCCGCCAGCGTTCGCGGAACTTGATCTGCTCGTTGATGCGGTCGGCCACGCCTGCCGCGCTCGGGCAACCGAGAATCGAACGGCCGCCGAGCGCCCGCGGACCGAACTCCATCCGCCCCTGGAACCAGGCCACCGGCTGACCTTCGGCCAGAATGCCGGCAATGCGCTGCGGCACGGCAACATCGCCATCGGCGAGCACTTCCCAGCGCGGCTGGGCCGGATGGCGGGCACAGGCAGCGATCACGTCCTCATTGCTGTAGCGCGGGCCGAGATAAACATGGCGCATCGGCTCGACTTTGACCCCGCGCTGTTCGGACACATAGGACGCCGCACCGACGGCAGTGCCGGAATCCCCGGAAGCCGGCTGCACGTACAGCTCCTTCACTTCCGGGCGGGCGATGATCTTCTGATTGAGCTTGACGTTGAGCGCACCGCCGCCGGCAAACGCCAGCCGCCCGGTTTCACGCAGGATGTCGCCCAGATAATGATCCATCATCTGCAGCGCCAGATCCTCGAACAGCTGCTGCATGCTGGCGGCGTAGTGGATGTAGGGATCATCGGCAATATCGCCTTCGCGCTTCGGCCCCAGCCAGTCGATGAGCTTGGGCGAGAAGTAATAGCCTTTGCCTTTTTCCTTGTAGCGGCGGAAACCGATCACGTTGGCGTAATCGGTATTGATGATCAGCTCACCGTTGTCGAACTTCGCCAGCCGCGAAAAATCATATTTGCTGGCATCACCATAGGGCGCCATGCCCATCACCTTGTACTCGCCATCGAGCATCTCGAAGCCGAGATATTCGGTGATCGCGCCGTACAGGCCGCCGAGCGAGTCAGGATCGTAAAACTCCTTGATCTTGTGGATGCGGCCGTTCTCGCCATAGCCGAAGAAAGTGGTGGCGTACTCGCCTTTGCCGTCAATGCCCATGATCGCGGTCTTCTCGCTGAAACCCGAGCAGTGATAGGCACTGGAAGCGTGGGCAAGGTGATGCTCGACCGGCTCGATCTTCACCTTCTTCAGATCGAAACCGAGCTGCAGCAGACACCACTCGATACGCTTGCGATAACGATGAAAGCGCCGATTGCCGAGCAGGATCGCATCCAGTCCGCGATCGGGCGCATACCAGTAGCGTTTCGCATAATGCCAGCGCGCCTTGCCGAACAGGCTGATCGGCGCGAACGGAATCGCCACCACATCGACATCGCTCGGCCGGATCCCGGCAAATTCGAGACAGAACTTCGCCGACTCGTAAGGCATGCGGTTCTTGGCGTGCTTGTCACGCACGAAACGTTCTTCCTCGGCAGCGGCAATCAGCTTGCCATCGACGTAAAGCGCCGCGGACGGGTCATGGGTGAGTGCGCCGGAAAGGCCGAGAATAGTGAGCGCCAAAGCGGGAGTTCCTGCAGACAGTGACTGAAAGCGCGCCGCAAGCGCTGCGGTGCCGGGCGGATTATAACGCGCAGCCCTGCCTGCACGCCGATCAGGCGAGCATGATAGAATGCGCGCGGTTCCGACCGGCCATGCCACAGCTCATTTCACCTGCCCCTTTCAGGCCAAAGGCCGGATTCGAAGTTGATGCAGCATCTTGATGAAACACCGCCTGCCGAGGCACTCATTGACGTCATCATTCCGGTCTACCGGGGATACGCGCTGACGCGCAGCTGCATCGAGAGCGTGCTGGCCAACCGCCAGCGCACGCCTTTCGAGCTGGTGGTGATCGATGACTGCAGCCCCGAGCCCGCATTGTCGACCTGGCTGCAAGAGACTGCTGCCAGCGGGCAATTCACCTTGCTGCGCAATGAACACAATCGTGGCTTTGTCGCCACGGTCAATCGCGGCATGGCCTTGCATCCCGAGCGCGATGTGGTGCTGCTCAACAGTGATGCCGAAGTGGCCAACGACTGGCTCGACCGTCTGTGGCGCTGCGCGTATCGTGCGGCCGACATCGCCACGGTGACGCCGTTTTCCAACAACGCCACCATCTGCTCCTACCCGAACTTTGCCCACGGCAGCGAGTTGCTGCCGCACTGGCCAGTCGCTGCGCTGGATGCGCTGTGCGCCCGCCACAATGCCGGCGCCAGCGTGGACATTCCCACTGCAGTCGGCTTTTGCATGTACATCCGCCGCGCGAGCCTGCAGGCGGTGGGACTGTTCGACGAGAACGCTTTCGGCAAAGGCTATGGCGAGGAAAACGACTTCTGCCTGCGTGCCAGCGCCGCCGGCTGGCGTCACCTGCTGGCGGCGGATTGCTTTGTCGGCCACATCGGCTCGGTGAGCTTTGGCGACGAGCGTCATGCCCTGCAGCAGGCGGCCAGCAAGGTGCTGCTTGAACGCCATCCACACTATGCGCAACAAGTGGCGGACTTCATCGCCACCGACCCGATCCACCCTTATCGCAAAAGTGTGGACATCGCCCGTCTGGCCAGCTGCCAGCGGCCAGTGGTGCTGCTGCTCAGCCATGAGCGCGGCGGCGGCGTCGACAAGCATCTTGAGCAACTCGTCGCACAGCACGGCGAACACTGCGAGCTGCTTGGCCTGCAGCCGGCCGGTGAGGGCTGGGTGTCGCTGCGCTGGCTCAATTCGGGGGAACACCTGATCTGGGGTTTTCGTGATCCGCACGGCCTCGACATGCTCGAATGGGTGCTGAGCGCCTGTCACATCGAACGGATCTACATTCATCATCTGATCGGCTTCAGCATCACCCTGGTCGAACGTTTGCTGGCACGTGGCCCGGCCTACGAGATGATGCTGCATGACTATTATTATTTCTGCCCGCAGATTCATCTGAACGATGCCGAGCAGCGCTACTGTGGCGAACCTGCGCTGGCAGGCTGCGAAACCTGTTTGCGCGCGCGGCCGCAAGCCGGTGCCCGCTCGGTTGCCGATTGGCGGCAACGCCACGCTGCCTTGCTCGCTGGCGCTTCGCGCGTGCTGGCACCCAGCATCGACTGCCTGCTGCGTTATCAGCGCCATTTCCCTGCACTGGCGCTTGAGTTCGCGCCGCACGACGATTTCTATCGCAGTCCGACGCCGGCCACACCCAGGCTGTGCCACAGCACGCAGCCGCTGCACATCGTCCTCATCGGCGCGCTTGGCTTCGGCAAAGGTTTCCGCATCCTGCAGCAAGCGCTGCTGCAAGCTGCCGCCCGCCAGTTGCCGCTGCGTTTCACTCTCATCGGCTTTGGCGATGGCGTGCTGGCCGAATCGCCGCATGCCGATTTTGTCAGCACCGGTCCCTACCGTGACGCCAGCCTGGCTGGCTGGCTGGCGCGCCTGCAGCCCGACCTGGTCTGGTTCCCTGCCCAGGTTCCGGAAACCTATGGCTACACCTTGAGCAGCGCTTTCGCTGCCGGTCTGCCTGTGGTGACGAGCGATCTGGGCGCACTGGCCGAGCGCCTGCATCAGCGCCCGTGGAGCTGGCTGCTGCCGCATACCCTATCCGCAGCAGAATGGCTCGACGCCTTGCTGCGCATCCGCAACGAACATTTCCTCACTGGCCGGGCACCGGACTTGCCCCGGCATCCGCTGCCCACCCCAGCTCCACCACCCACCTGCTGGCAAGCACCCGCAGCACGTCACGCGCCTGCAGCTGCAAACATCAGCGCCCAGCAGCTGTACAGCCGTTTCAACGGCCACTATCCGGCAGTCGATATTTCGGTAGTCAGCTGGAACAGCGCCGCCTGGCTTGATGGTTTCTTTGCCAGTCTGCTCGCCAGCAGCTACCCCCGCCAGCTGATGCGCGTGCTTGTTCGCGACAATGGCTCCAGCGATGACAGTCTTGTCCGACTGCAGCACTGGCAGCAAAAGCTGCAGGATCACGACATCGAGCTGCTGCTCGAACAAGGTGACAACGTCGGTTTCGGTCAGGGCCAGAATGCCAACTTGCGCCGTGCTCAGGCACCTTTGCTGCTGGTATGCAATCTCGACCTCGAACTCGCACCGGATGCGCTCGAAATTGCCGTCATCGCCACACGGACGGCAAGCGCCGACACGGTTGCCTGGGAATTCCGCCAGCAGCCTTACGAACATCCCAAGGTCTACGATCCGGTGTCCGGCGACACCCGCTGGGTATCCGGCGCATGCACGCTGTTTCGCACTGCCGCCTTGCAGCAAGTGGGCGGCTTCGAGCCGCGCATCTTCCTCTATGGCGAAGATGTCGAACTGTCTTACCGGCTGCGCAGCACTGGCTACCGGCTGTGCTATCTGCCGCAGGCGGTGTGCTGGCATTACAGCTACCAGCAGGCCGACGAACTCAAACCTGCCCAATTTCGCGGTGCGGTGTACGCGGCCCTCGCCTTGCGCCTGCGTTATGGCAGCCTGGTTGAAATCTGGCGCGGCTGGCAACACTACCGTCAACTCTGCCGCCAACCGACGCTGCCCGCAGGCGTGAACACCGCTGAGCTGCGCCAGATCGGACGTCAGTTGCTGGCCGATCTGCCTTATTACCTGCGCAGCCGCCACCATCACGCTGCCGGCGGTGGCGGCTTTCCGTTCTCCGGTCTGGATTTCGAGCTGGCCCGTGCCGGCGCCTTCCACGCCGGCAAGCGCTGGTCATCAACGTCACCGCCACTGGTGTCACTGATCCTGCGCGCAGACAGTTTGCCTGAACGGCAGCTCGGCGAACTGCTGCAGGCGATTGCCCGGCAGACTTATTCCGCCATTGAGCTGATGATCATCGGCACCCTGCCCGCCAGCGCCATCCACTTCTGCCAGCAGCATCTGCCCGCTGGCTTCAAGCTCGTGCTTCGTGCGGCAGCAGGGCTCAATCGTGCGGCAGCAGGCAATCTCGGCCTCGCCCTGGCGCAAGGCGATTTGATCAGTTTCATCGATGGTGATGCCCTGCCCTACGCCGACCATGTCGAAACACTTGCTGCGGCATTGGTCGACAAGCCGCAAGTGCTGATTGCCTGTTCAAGCTGGCTGCTCGCTGAAGGCCATTACACTGCTGACGGACACTGGCACCACCAGCAGCGCACGGTGGTGCACCTTGCCCCGATTGACCGCCTCGGCCTGTGGATCTGGAATCACCTGCCCGTGAGCAACCTGATGTTCCGACGCACGCTGCTGAGCCGGACCGGCCCGCTTGATGAGCGCCTCGACAGCCACGAGGACTGGAATTTCTGGGTACGCTGCAGTCTGGAGTGCGAATTTCTTACTCTTGACAAATCGACCACCCTGATCCGCCGCGGCCCCGATCTGTGGTCTCCCGCGCTGGATGACGACGCAGGCCGCAGTGCTGCTGCCCGCATCAACCAGGCCTTGTTGCAGGCGCGTGAGCCTGCCCAATACCAGCACATGCTCGCGCACCTGCAAGCGCAGCCTGTCTCTTCCTGACCGGACTGACTTCATGACCACTGTTTCACCCACGCCAGCACTGATCAGCGTGCTCATTCGCAGCACTGGCCGCGACTTCCTCGACACCGCACTGGCTTCACTCACCACCCAGAACTGGCCCAACATTGAAGTGCTGGTGGTCAACGCCAGCGGCCAGCCTCATCCGCCCTTGCCGACGGACTTTCCTCATCCGCTGCAACTGATCGACAGCGAGCAGCCGCTGCCACGGGCACAGGCCGCCAACCGTCTGCTGGAAGCCGCCCGTGGTCGCTGGGCCTTGTTTCTTGACGACGACGACTGGCTGGACGCCGGACACCTTGCCCGCCTGGCCGCTGCCATGGAAGCTGAACCCGAAGTGGTGCTCGCTTATGCTGGCGTACGCTGCGTGGAAAAGGATGCAGCAGCGGATATGCAACAGGCGGACGGCTGGCGCACGCTGCGGGTATTCGACGACGAGTTCGACCCCTTGCGCCTGCTGATCGAGAATTACATTCCGATGCATGCTGCCTTGTTCGATGTCGAGCGCCTGCGTCCTCATGTGCGCTTCGATCCCGCTTTCGACCTGTTTGAAGACTGGGATTTCTGGCTGCAATGTCTTGAACAAGGGTCTTTCGCCCATGTCGCCGGCTGCAGCGCCTGGTATCGCATTCATGCCGACTCCGGTGCCGGGGTACGACTGGAACGGGCCGAGCAGGCTGAAGCTGCGCTCGATCAACTGCTGACAAAATGGCGCACGCGCTGGTCGGCAACGCAATTGCATCAGCTGGTCGGGCTCTCTCGTCATGTCCGCCCCTTGCAACAGCAACTCCGCGCGACGGAGCAGGCCGCAGCGCAGGAACGCGAAACTTTTGCCACGACCTTGGCTGCAGAGCAAACAAGCCATCAACAAGCACTGCAGGACTTGCGTGCCGAACTCACCTGCTACTACGAAAACAGCCGCTCCTGGCGTCTGACCCGCCCTTTGCGCGCTGCTGCCGATCAGGCCCGCGTACTACGCAAAACCCTGCAGCAACGGCTGCCGCACTGGCGTCGTCAGGTCTATCAGCGCAGTCTCGACACGCTCACCAGCCTCTATCGTCATCCGCAATTGCAATGGCTGGCACGGCGAGTGCCGGCGAGCTGGAAACGCCAGCTGCGCAACCAGCTGTTCGCCCGCCTCCATCGTCCGGACAACCGCACTTCCCTGAGCAGCACCGACCTGGAAAACCGGCGCGAGCTCGGCCCGCAGCCGCTGGTGTCGATCATCATTCCGGTCTACAACCACGCCGCTTACATCGAGCAGTGCATTCGCAGCGCGCTCACGCAATGCTGGTCACAGCTGGAAGTGATCGTGGTGGATGATGCTTCTCCCGACCCTGCCGTCGCCGACATCCTCGCCCGGCTCGCCACTGAACCTCGCCTCAAGCTGATTCGCCACGCCCACAACCAGGGGATCAGCGCCGCGCAGAACACGGCACTCATCGCTGCCCGTGGCGAGATCATCGCTTTCCTCGACTGTGACGACTATCTGGAAAGCGACGCCATCCGCCGCTGCATGGCGCACTGGCAGGCTGACACCGTGTACGCCCACAGCGGACGGATCAACGAAGACGAGAGCGGTCGTGAAATCAATCGCATCAATTTCGTCGAACTGCCCCGACAGAATTATTTCGCTGAAAACCTGCATGCGATGTACGCCACCCATCTGAAGCTGATCCGGCGTGACGTCTTTGCCCAGCTCGGCCTGTTCGATCCGCGTTTCGATTCAGCGCAGGATTACGAAATGCTGATGCGGATTGCTTTTCACTATCCCTCAGCCAGTTTTGTCCATGTACCGGATTTCGTTTATCACCACCGCATTCACGCCCAGCAGGCCAGCGAGCAGCAGCAAGTCAGACAACAGACGCTGACTCAGCTCATCCAGCATGAAGCCCGGCTGCGCATGGCCATCCGCAACGGCGAATATCCGCGTTTCCTGTCGGTGATCATGCTCTCCTACGGCAAGCACAGCCAAACGCTGGAAGCCATCCAGGCCCTGAACGACAGCATCCACATTGCCCACGAGATCATTGTCTACGACAACGGTTCAGCCGCTGAAACAGTCGATTTCATCCGCCAGCACATCGATGGCCAGTTCGCTCAGGTGCGTGTCTTTTACGGCGAGCGCAACCTGGGACCGGCCCAGGGCCGCCGTGCCGCGCTTGAACATGCACGCGGAGAGTGGTTCCTGATTTTCGACAATGACGAGTTGCCACGTGCTGGCTGGCTGGAAGAGCTGCTGCTGCGTGCCGAATCGGCCGACGACATTGGCGCAGTGTGCTGCCGCGTCGCCTTTCCCGATGGCAAGCTGCAGTTCAGCGGCGGCAGCGTCACCACGCTGGATGACGGCCGCATCGAGCTCAGCCTCCACGACCAAGGCAAGGCCTATGACGAGCTCGCCAGCTGTGTGTTCCGCGAACTGGAATGGAGCCCGATCGGCGCCACCTTGTTCACGCGCAATATCGCGCCGTATCTCCATGATGGCTATCCCAATGTTTTTGAAGATGCCGGCGTTTCCTTCGCGCTGCGCAAACAAGGCTTGCGCCTGCTCAACGCACCGGGCGCACTGGTGTGGCACGAACATGTCAATTACCGCCCCGATGTCGACATGGCTGCCCAGTACATGAAGGATCGCTACAATCCGGCGCTGATGCTGAAAAGCATTGCCAGCTTCCGCGCCGAGAACCAGCTGCTCATTCATGATGAATACATCTGGCGCGAAAACGGACTTTATAATCTGACGCCGGCACAGCTTGACGCCCGCCTGGAGGAAGCGCTGCAGATGGACAGCCGCTTCTGAGCAGGCTTTCTGGCCCGGTTCCCATTCAGCAACCCAGCGGATTCTCACTCATGAAAGGCATCATCCTCGCCGGCGGCTCCGGCACCCGGCTTTACCCGATCACCCGTGGCGTCTCCAAGCAGCTGCTGCCAATCTACGACAAACCGATGGTGTACTACCCGCTGTCGGTACTGATGCTGGCCGGAATCCGCGACATCCTGCTTATCTCAACCCCCGACGATCTGCCCGGTTTCCAGCGTCTGCTTGGCGATGGCGCCAGCTTCGGCGTCAACCTGAGCTATGCCGAACAGCCCAGCCCGGACGGGCTCGCCCAGGCTTTTCACATCGGTGCCAATCACATCGGCCAGGATGGCGTCTGCCTGGTGCTGGGGGACAATATCTTCTACGGTCAGTCCTTCAGCACCCAGCTGCGTCAGGCTGCAGCACGTCCGCAAGGCGCAACCGTGTTCGGCTACCGTGTTGCCGACCCGGAACGTTTCGGCGTGGTGGAATTCAGTCGCGATGGCAAGGCAATCTCGATTGAAGAAAAGCCGGCACGACCGAAATCGAACTACGCGGTGACCGGCCTCTATTTCTACGACAATGACGTGATCGACATTGCGCGTGCAGTACGCCCATCGGCGCGCGGCGAGCTCGAAATCACCGACGTCAACAATGCTTATCTGCAACGTGGCGACCTGCATGTCGAGCTGCTCGGCCGCGGCTTTGCCTGGCTCGATACCGGCACCCATGATTCACTGATGGATGCTGCCGCTTTCGTGCAGACCATTGAAAAGCGCCAGGGCATGAAAGTGGCCTGCCTGGAAGAAATTGCCTACCGCCAGGGCTGGTTGAGCGCCGAACAAGTGCTGGCTGAAGCCGCCAAGCTCGGCAAAACCAGCTATGGCGACTATCTTGCCCAGGTCGTGCACGAACAACAGGAGCGCCAGCAATGAACATCATTCCAACTGCGATTGCCGAAGTGCTGATTCTGGAGCCGCGCGTGTTTGGCGATGCACGCGGTTTTTTCATGGAAAGCTGGAACCAGCGCACGTTCGACGCGGCAGTCGGCAATACCGTCCAGTTTGTGCAGGACAACCACAGCCGCAGCCGCAGAGGTGTGCTGCGTGGCCTGCATTACCAGCTCGAACACACCCAGGGCAAACTGGTACGGGTCAGCCACGGCGAAGTGTTCGATGTCGCGGTCGATGTGCGCCGGGCTTCGCCCACTTTCGGCCAGCACGTCACCGTCCTGCTCAGCGGCGACAACCAGCGCCAGCTGTGGATTCCGCCCGGCTTTGCCCACGGCTTCGTCGTGCTCAGCGACAGCGCTGACTTCCTGTACAAGGCGACCGATTACTACCATCCGGCCTCCGAACAAAGTCTGCTGTGGAATGATCCGGCGCTGGCGATCGACTGGCCGCTGGCAGCCCTCGACGGCCCGCCCGCACTGGCGGACAAGGATCGCGACGGCCTGCTGCTGACTCAGGCCAAACTGCTGTAAACCACCGGTTTCAGCTTACTGCCGTGCCTGCGCTCTCGATCAGCATCGTCACTTACTGTCCGCGCCCAGCTGAACTGACCGCGACGCTGGGCACCCTTGGTCATGCCCTGCAGGTACTGCAGGACGCTGGCGAGGTGGTCACCCACCTGCAGCTGATCGACCACTCGCCTGAGGCATTGACCCGTCTGCCCGCTCTGGCGAGCGGGGTCAGCACGCATTACCGGCACGATCCTGCCAATCCCGGCTTCGGTGCCGGCCACAACCGGGTGCTGGCCCAGCCAGCGCAACTGGGTGAATTTCATCTGGTACTCAATCCCGATGTCGAGCTGGCTCCTGACGCGCTGTCCGTCGCGCTGGCTTTCATGCGCGCTCATCCTGATTGCGTGCTGCTCAGCCCGGCCGCACGTTACGCCGACGGCAGTCCGCAGTGGCTGTGCAAACGCTATCCCAGCGTGCTGGATCTGGCGTTGCGCGGTTTCGCTCCGCCGTGGCTGAAACAACGCTTTGCCCGCCGTCTGGCCCGCTACGAGATGCAGGACATTGCGGACGGCGACACTCATTGGGATCCGCCGATCGTCAGCGGTTGCTTCATGCTGCTGCGCAGCAGCGTTTTTCGTCAGCTTGGCGGCTTTGATGAGCACTTTTTCCTCTATTTCGAGGATTTCGACCTCAGCCTGCGCGCTGCCCGTTACGGCCGGCTCGCCCACGTGCCGGCGGTGCGCATCGTACACCACGGCGGCCATGCGGCGCGCAAAGGCGGGCGCCACATCCTGATGTTTGCCCGTTCAGGGCTGCGGTTTTTCCGCTTGCACGGCTGGCGGCTATGGTAAGCAAACAAGCTCCCGTTCTCGTCACCGGCGCCAGCGGCTTTGTCGGCCAGGCGCTATGCGCCCGCCTGCGCGCCGAAGGCGTGCCGCTGCGGGCACTCAGTCGCCAGCCCGCTCGCCAAACCTCTCGCCAGACCTCGCCCGCTTCCGGCCTCATCCAGTCGCCGGCGCTGGCTGCGGACAGCGACTGGCGGACGCTGCTCGCCGGCTGCGCGAGCGTGGTGCATTGTGCTGCGCGAGTGCATGTCATGGCGGACACCGCCACCGACGCACTGGCCACCTACCGCGCAGTCAATACCGCCGGCACCCTTGCTCTCGCCCGTCAGGCCGCTGCGGCCGGGGTGAAGCGTTTCATTCTGCTGAGCACGATCAAGGTGCACGGCGAAGCCACTGCGCCCG
>JAVEVA010000143.1:0-4064 GCA_034005275.1 Thauera sp.
GCATGATCTTCGAGGCCGTCGATGAAGCGTGGCGGAATGCCCTGCACGCCGACCTGTGCTCCCACCAGCGCACCAGTGAGCATTGCACGCGCCATGTTCTGCCCACCACCGTTGACCGCGTGCAGCACGGCGGCGCTGAAATCATCGGCAAAGCGGGCGGCAAGGTAGTAGGCCGGCGGAAACTGGTGATACACCGCGCACGGCATGCCGTACACCAGCGACACTTTCCACGCCGGTTCGATGCGGATGTCGGGATCGTGGGCGGCACGGGCAATTGCCGAAGGCGTCAGCAAGGCATCGGGAGAAGGGAAATTGCCTGCAGCGGGCAACAGTGCTTTTCCGGGCGCTGGCGGCTGCATCTTGCCGGCAGCAATCGAGTGAAACGGCAGACTGCCGTCCTGTACGCGAGCCATCAGTTTCCCTGACAGCGCTTCATCAAGCGCATGGCCTTCGACCAGCATGCCAAGCACTGCGCTGAAAGCTACCGTCATCGCCAGCACCGTGCCGTCATTCTGAGTGAGCACGGTATTGGCGCTCACCTGCTGCGCCAGTTGGACCGGCTGCAGCGCATAGCGCACTGCCAGCGCCAGGCAGCGCTCGGCCGCTTCGGTG
This sequence comes from Thauera sp., assembly GCA_034005275.1. Classification (GTDB taxonomy): domain Bacteria; phylum Pseudomonadota; class Gammaproteobacteria; order Burkholderiales; family Rhodocyclaceae; genus Thauera. Next base: position 613 of record JAVEVA010000143.1, read on the forward strand.
TTGTCGGCATTGCTTGCCACTTCGCCCCAGGGCAGACCTTCGACCACCCGCTTGCGCCAGGCGCTGCGCATCGACTGGCTGGTATAACCACCCGGGCCAGCCATTGCTTCGCCGTTGAGCAAGGGGAAGAACTCCGCATCGAGGCGGCGGCAGAAATCAGCTTCATCGTAGGCTTCGCAAGCGGCCAGCGACTCCAGCAGCAGGCGCAGCAGTAGCCCGGATTGCGAGGACTGGCCAGCTTTCATGCCTGCGTGGTAGTGATCGGCACAAGGATCGGTGTAATCGGCAATCCAGGCGCCGTAGCGGGCGCGCAGCTGATCCAGGTCGTAATACCAGTGCGGTCCGAGCGCGAGCGCATCACCGATGAACGCGCCCATCAGCGCACCGGCGGCCCGATCGGCCACGCTCATTCCTGTCACGGTCTGCATATCAGTCTCCTTGCTGCCCGGTGTGCGCATGCGCCGGGCAGTCATTTTTCCTGCTTCGCTTCACGCCAGAAGACGATGATCATCAACAGCGCCCCGACCGCCAGTGCACCGAGGACCAGGTATTTCTCCACGCTGGGCTCGGCCCCGAGGGCCGTCACCAGGATGACGATCAGGAATACCAACTGGAACAGCAGCAGGATCCAATCAAGAATCGCTCTCAGCATCGCTCCTCCTGCAATCCTGCTCGTCGCCCAGGCGGCAGTTTCCTCCGTCTCAGCCCGGTCGGCCGTCAACCCGGGCGCGCAGCAGGTAAGGCGTATAGCGCCACAGATAGACGATGAAGGCCAGCGACCAGAAGGTGGCGGCAGCATGAATGCCGCCAATCGCTGCTGCCGGAATGAAGGCGGTGGTGAGCACGCGCGCCAGCACTGCCAGATGAACCAGCACATAAGCGACTGCTTCGGCACGACCGGCGACCAGCATGCGGCCAGTGTGGCCGAGTGCGGTGCGGGTGATCATGCCGATGATCAGACCACCAGTGGCACCAATCGCCAGCGCGTGAATGCCGGCGGTGCGTGGCAGCACGCCGAGCTGGGTCAGCCCCAGCAGCAGCAGGCCAAGCGGAATCCACAGATAGGACAGGTGCAGCACCCACAGCAAGGGCGTACCGCGGGTTGCCCACGGATTCCAGCCCCACAGCCGGGCCAGTTGCAGCGCGGCAGCGGCAAAGCTCAGCACTGCAGCCGCGCCGCCGACATCACAACTCCACAGCAGCAAAGCTGCTGCGGTGGCCAGCACCGCAGCCCAGTCGAGCCGGGCGTCGCGCCACTGCTTGAGGCCGCGAATGGCGTTGAAGGTGAACATCGGAATCACCCGTCCGCCGATGACGCTTTCGAGCACCACCACCAGTCCAAGCGCAAGATGAGTGGCGATCAGCGGATCGATTTCAAGCAGACCGAGCACCGCGAGGTGGAAAATCAGGTTGGCGAAGCCGAGCAGACCAGGCAGCACGCCAACAAAATAGTTGCGCTTGCTTTTCGCCTTGATCAGCACCCGCAGCAGCATCGCCGCTGCCACCGGCAGGAAGGCGATGTCGATCGCCGCCACCACCGCGCCATAGCTGAAGAAAGCCATGCCGATGCGCCCGGCGAGCCACAGCACCACCAGGAAGATCAGACTGCCGCCCGCCGGGGTGTCGAGCCCGGTCCAGTTGCGCCCGGCAGTAAGCAGGAAGCTGACGATCACCGCCGCCGCAAAACCGAACAGCATTTCATGGGCATGCCACCACATGCCGGGAATCGGCGTATCGAACACACCGGAAAACACCAGCGCCCACACTGGCACCGCCACTGCGGCAAAGGCCGCTGCGAGCAGGTAAAAAGGGCGGAAAGCGAGCGCCCACAGCGCAAAGGTATGCGGTGGAATGCGTTTGGTGGTGGGCTCTTCGAGCGGGATGAGTGCCATGGTCGTTCTCGTTCACAGTTGGGGTCGGGTTGAATGAAAAGCCGGCCCCGTCCAGCGGGTGCCGGTTCAGCAGGAGCTTCGCAGCCCTGATCGCCTGTCATGCTGTGACCGACAAATCAGTGACTGGTGCCCTCTTCACGGCTGATCTTGTTCCAGACATTGTATTTGCCCACCGGTTTGCGCATCGGCAGACGTTTCACTTCCTGCAAGGTCTCGGCGTCGTAGACGATCACCGCACCGTCGTCTTCCCACAGGCTGGCCAGCGCGTAACGGCCATCGCGAGTGAATTCGACGTGAGCCAGGGTCTTGCCTGGTTCGCCGACGATTTCCTTCACCACTTCGAGGCTTTGCTTGTCGATCACCTGCAGGATGTGCTTCGCCTGCGGACTCATCATCGAATCGACAAAAGCATGGCGACTGTTGCCATGACTGCGCAGGAAAAAGCCCGGACCGCGAATCGGAATGCGCTGGATCACTTCCCAGCTGCGGATGTCGATCACCGTGACTTCCGCTTGCTTGAGGTTGGTGCTCGCCATCACCGTGCGCACTTCGCCGCTCGGGCTGGTCCATTGCCAGGTGATCCCCGAACCAAGGTGCGGCATGCCGGCCAGCGGCAGATCGGCGACTTTGCGCCGCACGTCAAGATTGACCACCTGACCGATGCCGCTGCGCGACGCGCCCATCAGCTCGCTGTAATCCTGAGTGAAGAAAAAATCGTCAATCGGCTCATCAAGGATGGTGCGGCGCGGATTGAGATAGCCGGAAATGAAGCTGCCTTCACGCTGGGCGTAGTCGTGAATGAAGCCGATCGGAATGTCATCGACCGCTCTGGTGTAGCTGATCTCCCACACTTCGCCGACATCCTTGAGCGCCGCGATGAAAGACTGGCGCGGCGTGGCGTCATACACAGCCGATACTCGTGAGCTGTGCTTCCCGTCGCGGTCGGTAGCGGGAATGGTCTTCAGCAGATTCAGATCACCGTCGAGCAGCACCAGGGTGGCCGGCAGATAATTGGCCACCGCAACATATTTGCCATCCGGCGAGGCCGCGACGTTGCGGGTATTGATGCCGGCGCGGATTTCCGCCACCGTCTGCAGGTTCCACAAATCGAACTTGCTCACCCAGCCGTCACGCGAGGCGAAAAAGACATAACGTCCGCCTTCAGCAAACTTCGGCCCGCCATGGAGGGCAAAACGTGACGGAAAACGGTGAATCGGCTCCAGGCGGTCGCCGTCGAGCACGCTGACATGGTGATCACCACCTTCGACCACCAGAAACAGATTGAGCGGATCGGCAGCAAACACCGGTTTGTCGCTCAGCGTTGCCGGATCGACATGAACGATGCGCGAAGCAATCATGTCGGCATCCGTCCATTGCGGCGCCGGCACCACCGGGCTGTAAATGTAGTCGACCATCGCCGCCAGTTCGGCTGTGTTGAGGCGGTCGGCAAAACCTTCCATCTGCGTCGCCGGCCGGCCTTTGCTGATCACCTCCAGCGCCTCGCCTTTGCGCAGACGGGCGAGATTGTCCGGCAACAGCGCCGGCCCCATGCCGCCGAGA
>JAVEVA010000064.1:0-17607 GCA_034005275.1 Thauera sp.
ACTTCGAAAACTTCCGGGTCGGTGCGCAGGGTTTCGCACTTGATGAGCGCGGCGTCGGCCAGATTGTTGATCGCCACATCGATGCCGTGGAAGGTGGGCAAGGGGGCAAACACTTCGCACATCACCTGACGCAGACGGTCGATGTCGCGCATGGTCTGGGCAATCTTGATGACGCGGCTGTCGTAGAAGTCTTCGACCGGAATCGAGAAGGCGCGGAACGGCTCACCCCAGAGTTCGTCAATGCCTTCCTCGCCACTGCGGTGCAGCACCAGCTTGCCCAGATTGAGCGCTTCCTGCAGGCAGTAGCCGCATTCGCGCATCAGGGCATTGTCGGTTTCGATCTCGACGCCGAGTTCCTGCAGTTCGACCAGCTTGGTGAAAATGTCGGTGGCGCGGTTGAACAGCGCGCCGGCCAGCATCGCGCCCTTGACCCGCTTGCGTGCCGGCTCGCTCTCGGTTTCATAAGCCTGGCGGGCGTCATCAAGGCGCTTGCCGGGAATGTTGATGCCGTGCTCGACATGGTTGAACAGCCGACGGGTCAGCGCCTGGATGAGCTGCTTCTTGGTGCTCAGACTGTCCGCCGGCGGATCGTAGATCTTGATCCAGTAGCCGTCGTGATAGACCCGGCGCACGCCATCGATCAGTTCGATTGTGCCGTTGCTGATTGACGCATCAGACATCTTTGCGACCTTCAATAAAAGCTGGCACCGCCGGATCGGCAGCACACACAGGAGGCGGCATGTTACGCAATGTACGGTAAAGCACAAGCATCATGGCGCAAGGGAAGGTTTCAGTCCTGCTGTCCGGCCTCGGCGCTCAGATGCAGGCGCAGGCGACGCAGACTGGCAAACACGGTGAGGGCGATGAGCGGAATCGCTGCAGCGGTGATCACCGGTGGAGTGAGCCAGGGTAGCTGGGGGGCGAGCCAGGGCTGCAGCCCCTGGCTGACGTAGTTGACCAGCTGCGAGCCGTAATAGGTGATCGCCACCACCGACAGGCCTTCGACTGTTTCCTGCAGGTGGAGCTGGATCTTGGCGCGGCGGTTCATCTGTTCGAGCAACTGCTGGTTCTGGCGCTCGATTTCGATGTCGACCCGGGTGCGCAGCAGCTGGGAGTTGCGTGCAATGCGTGCCGAGAGCTCTTCCTGGCGGCGGGCCACCGAGGCGCAGGTGTCGATCGCCGGGGTGAGGCGACGGTCCATGAATTCGCCGATCGGCGAGAAACCGGTAATGCGCTGTTCGCGCAGGTCTTCGATGCGCTGGCGCACGAGACGGTAGTAGGCAGCGGCGGCACCGAAACGATAGGCGCTGCGTGCCACCGAACGTTCGACCTGGGCGGCGAGTGTCGACAGGCGGCTGAGCGCAGCGTGGTCATCGGCCGCATTGCGTGCCTGGCTCATGCTGTCCATCAGGTCGGCGAGCTCGGTTTCGGCGCTGCGCAGCAGGCCGCTGACTTCCCGGGCGAGTGGAAAGGCGAGCAAGGCCATCACCCGGTAAGTCTCGATTTCGACCAGACGCTGGACGATCCGCCCGGCCTGACGCGGCGTGAGGCTGCGATCAAGCACGGTGAAACGGGAAAAGCCGTTGTGAAGCAGAAAGTCGGAAACCACTCGTGCTGCGCCGCCGGCGACTTCGGCGGCCACCAGGGTGCGCTGCTCACCGGCAGCGTTCTGCAGCAGTTGCTCGGCCTGCCCGGCAGCGGCGTCACGCAGCTCGACTTCGACGGCGGCAATCAGCTGGCCGGGGAGCGCTTCCAGCCAGTGCGGATCCAGCCGGGCCAGTGCTCCCCGGCCATCGTCGGCCAGGTAGTCAGGCTGGCGTTCGCTGAAGTAGTAGCTGGAGAATTCGCTGTGACGTTCCCACTTGAAACGCAGTGCAGCGGTCTCGAACAGCACGTGGTTGGCATCGGCAGCGGGTGCTGCGAAGCCGTGGGCAGCAAGCAGCTGGCCGACGTGTTTCAGCTCGTCGACAGCGCTGCGGTGGTCGTGGGTGAAGGCCAGATAGCTCACCCGCTCGGGTGTATCCAGCGCCAGCGGCGGGCGGGCGTGGATTTCATCGCTGAGGATGAGGCGCAGCGGGTGAGGGGAAAAGGTCGGTAGCTCCATGACCGGTCCTGGCGGGCAAACGGCGATTCTGCACCCAGACCAGGGTGGCGGCAAGCTGCGGGGTCAGCGCACGATCTGGCTCAGTTCGCCGCTGCGATAGCGCTGGGCCATGGTTTCCAGCGTGATTGCCTTGATGCGGCTGGCCATGCCGGCAGCGCCGAAGGCTTCGAAGCGGGCCTTGCAGACCAGCTTGGCGGCTTCGCGCGCGGGCTTGTTGAATTCGCGCGGATCGAATTTCGATGGATGTTCGACGAGGAACTTGCGCACTGCACCGGTCATCGCCAGGCGGATGTCGGTGTCGATGTTGACCTTGCGCACGCCGTACTTGATGCCTTCGACGATTTCTTCCACCGGCACGCCATAGGTTTCCTTCATGTCGCCACCGTACTGGCGGATGATCTCGAGCAGCTCCTGCGGCACCGAGGACGAACCGTGCATCACGAGGTGAGTGTTGGGCAGGCGGGCATGGATGGCCTTGATGCGGTCGATGGCGAGGATGTCGCCGGTCGGCTTGCGGCTGAATTTGTAGGCGCCGTGGCTGGTGCCGATCGCGATGGCCAGCGCGTCGCAGTTGGTCTGCTTGACGAAATCGGCTGCCTGATCAGGATCGGTGAGCATCTGCGACATGTCGAGCGTGCCTTCGGCGCCAATGCCGTCTTCCTCGCCGGCCTGACCGGTTTCGAGCGAACCCAGACAGCCCAGCTCGCCTTCGACGCTGACGCCGATGGCGTGGGAGAATTTCACCACTTCGCGGGTGACGTCGACGTTGTATTCATAGGACGAAGGGGTTTTGCCGTCTTCCAGCAGCGAGCCGTCCATCATCACGCTGGAAAAGCCGGAGCGGATCGCGCCCATGCATACCGCAGGGCTCTGGCCGTGGTCCTGGTGCATCACCACCGGGATGTGGGGATAGGCTTCGACGGCAGCGTCGATCAGGTGACGCAGGAAAGCTTCGCCGGCGTATTTTCTCGCGCCGGCGGAAGCCTGCATGATCACCGGGCTGTCGCATTCGGCCGCTGCTTCCATGATGGCCTGAACCTGCTCGAGGTTGTTGACGTTGAACGCGGGCAGGCCGTAGCTGTGTTCGGCGGCATGGTCGAGCAACTGACGCATGGAAACGAGGGGCATGAGGATTCTCCTGGCGCTGGGCGACTGGTTGGTGAGTTAGTCAGGGAACTGCGGGAGGCTGCCATGGCTGGCAGGCGGTTCAACCCGGCATTGTAAACGAGCTGGCTGCCAAATTTTGTGCGCGAGCGCAGGAGTTGCTGTTCGCGACTCGCGTCGCTCCGGTCGGTTTGCGATGGCTGTTGGAGTTGGATCGGTCTCAGGGTAGCGGCAGCGGGCTGAGTGCTTCGAGCATCAGGCCGGTGGCTTCGATGGCGCGGCTGAAGATACTTTGCAGCAGGGCGCCGAAATTGCTCATGATCAGCAGCAGGGAGAACAGTCCGGCGCTGAGGGTGACCGGGAAACCGACTGCGAACAGGTTGAGCTGCGGTGCGGCACGGGTGAGTACGCCAAGCGCGATGTTGGCGACCAGCAGGACGCCGATCACCGGCAGCGAAATGAGCAGGCCAGTGCTGAAAATGCCGGCGCCGGCATGGACGATGAAGCTCCAGCCATCGACCCGCACACTGGCGGCGCTCACCGGCAGCCATTCAAAGCTGCGCACCAGCACTTCGATCAACATCAGATGGCCGTTGATCGCAAGGAAGAGCAGAGTGGTGAACAGACTGAGAAAGTCGGACAGCACTGCGGTCTGCCCGCCCTGATCCGGGTCGAAGAAAATGGCGAAGGACAGCCCCATCTGCATGCCGATCAGCGCGCCGGCCATGTCCACGGTGGCAAAGGCAATGCGCAGCATGAAGCCGATGGCGATGCCGATGAAGATCTGCTGAGCGAAGACCGCTAGGCCGATGCCGGAGGCCGGCACGATCGGTGGCATCGGCGGCAGGGCAGGGAGCAGAGCCAGGCTGATCGCCAATCCGACTGCCAACCTCACGCGTGCGGGTGCGCCCCGGTTGGAGAATACCGGCGCTACGGCGAACAAGCCGAGCAGACGAGCCAGCGGAAACATCGCTGCCGCCAGCCAGGCATTCAACTGGGCATCGGTGACGATCAGCATGGTGCGAGCAGGATGATCTGAACTGGCTGTTTCAGCCGATCAGGTCCGGAATCGCTTCGAACAAACGCTGGATCAGATCAGTGAGCAAGGTGATCATCCACGGTCCGGCAAACACCAGGGTGACGAAGATCGCGATCAGCTTGGGCACGAAGGTGAGGGTCATTTCGTTGATCTGGGTGGCAGCCTGGAACACGCTCACCGTGAGGCCGGTGACCAGGGCGGCGATGAACAGCGGTGCGGCGACCATCAGCGCAACTTCAAGTGCATGGCGGCCGAGTTCGACAACAAGAGTAGGGGTCATGACAAGTCCTCCTGGCGCGCACAGGCTCAGCGCGCGAAGCTTTTGACCAGCGAGCCGATGAGCAGGGTCCAGCCATCGACCAGCACGAACAGCATGATCTTGAAAGGCAGGGAGACGATGACCGGTGACATCATCATCATCCCCATCGACATCAGTACCGAAGCGACCACCATGTCGATGATGATGAAGGGAATGAAGACTACGAAGCCGATCTGGAAGGCGGTCTTGATTTCAGAAGTGACAAAGGCAGGAATCACCACCCGCATCGGCAGATCTTCCGCTTTTTCGACCGGCGGTATGTCGGCCAGGCCGGCAAACAACTCCAGATCGGGCTCGCGGATCTGGTTGAGCATGAAAGCCTTCATCGGCACGCTGGCGCGTTCGAGTGCAGTGTCGAACTGGATTTCACCTTCGCTCATCGGCAGATAGGCTTCGGTGTAGACCCGGTCAGCGACGGGCGCCATGATGAAGAAGGTCAGAAACAGGGTGAGTCCGAGCAGCGCCTGATTGGGTGGCGCGGTCTGGGTGCCCATGGCCTGGCGCAACAGGGAAAACACGATGATGATCCGAGTGAAGCAGGTCATCATCAGCACCATCGCCGGGATGAAGCTGAGCAGGGTGAGCAGGGCCAGGGTCTGGATGCTCAGGCTGTAGCGGGTGCTGCCGTCGGCTACCGGGGTGGCGTTGAGGGCGGGCAGCGCCTGGGCGTGGGCAGACAGGCTGAAGCCTGCGCCGGCGAGCAGCGCAAGCAGCATCAGCACAGGCCACAGGACGGAAGAGGATCTGCGGGCAGGAAATTCAGTGCGCATGGTGGTCGGCCCGGTGTTCGCGTGCTTTCTTCAGCCAGCTGGCAAAGCTGCCGAGTTTTTCGTTTTCCTGATCTGTCGTCAGGCTGGCGGCTTGCAGGTCTTGCGCGCTCATCCGGTGCAAGGTACTGACCCGGCCCGGCGCCACGCCGAGTACCAGCACTTCTTCGCCGATGCGCACCAGCACCAGCCGTTCGCGCGGGCCGAGTGCGGTCGCGCCGAGGACCTTGATCGTCGCCGCTGCACTGCCGCGCGGTGCGCTCAGATGGCGGATCAGCCACAGACAGGCGATGAGCAGGGCGATGACGATTGCCAGACCGATCACCATCTGGACCAGATTGCCTGCGAGCTCGCCGGCAGGCAGCGGCGAGCGTTCGGCCAGTGCCTGGGCCCGGGCCTGCAGCGGTAGCGCAGCGAGCGCCGACAATGCCAGCAACCGACGCGCGAGGCAGGAGGAGGGCGGGGGTGCAGGTTGACAGGCGCTGAGCATGGTTCAGTGACGGATCTTGCGCATGCGCTCGGCCGGGCTGATGATGTCGGTCAGGCGGATACCGAATTTGTCGTTGACCACCACCACTTCGCCTTGGGCGATCAGGGTGCCATTGACCAGCACATCCATCGGTTCGCCGGCGAGACCGTCAAGTTCGACCACCGAGCCGTGAGCGAGCTGGAGCAGGTTGCGGATGGTGAGCTTGGTGCGACCGAGTTCGACGGTGATCTGGACCGGGATGTCGAGAATCATGTCGAAATCGTTGAGCGAATTCTTCGGTGCAGTATTGCCGCTGAAGTCTTCGAACAACTGGCTCGCCGGCTTGGCCTGATACGGCGATTCGTCCATCGCTGCGGCGGCCAGCTCGGCGGCAATGCGCTCGGCTTCGCTGTCTACTCCGCTACCGGCTTCGCTGGCGGCCTGCTCCTGCATTGCAGCAGCCCAGTCATCTTCGGAAATCTGACCGTCGTCGTCGGCAAGCAGATCGTCTTCAGCCATTCTGTTCTCCTGTCGGCAAAGGATGAGGCTCTTCGTCTTCTTCAGTGATGAAACGTTCTACCCGCAGCGCGTACTGACCATTGAGCGTGCCCTGGTGAACTTCGAGTACCGGAACGCCTTCGATCTCGGCAGTGAGCGTCTTGGGCACTTCAAGCGGGATCACGTCGCCCGCCCGCATGTCGACGATGTCGCGCAGGGTAAGGCGTGCGGTGCCGAGATTGCAGTAAAGTTCGACATCGGCGCCGCGCAGCTGCTTGGTGAGCAGGCGGATCCAGCGTCGGTCCGAGGTGATGTGGTCGGACTGCATCGTCGAGTAGAGCAGGTCACGCATCGGCTCCAGCATCGAATACGGAAAGCACAGGTGCATTTCGGCCTGCGAGCCGCCGATGTCGAGCGAAAAAGTGGTGGCGACGACGATCTCGGACGGGGTGGCGATATTGGCGAACTGCGAGTTCATTTCCGAGCGCACATACTCGAATTCGAGCTTGAAGACCGGCGCCCAGGCTTTCTGGTATTCGGTGAACACCACTTGCAGCATGCCCTGGATGATGCGCTGTTCGGTGGGGGTGAAATCACGCCCTTCGACCCTGGTGTGAAAGCGGCCGTCGCCGCCGAACATGTTGTCGACGAACAGGAACACCAGATTGGGGTCGAACACCACCAGGCCGGTGCCGCGCATCGGTTTGGCAGTGACCAGGTTGAGGTTGGTCGGTACCACCAGATTGCGCACGAACTCGGCGTATTTCTGCACCCGGATCGGCCCGACGGAAACTTCGGTGTTGCGATGGACATAATTGAAGAAGCCGATGCGCAGATAACGGGCAAAGCGCTCGTTGATGAGCTCCATGGTGGGCATCCGCCCACGCACGATGCGCTCCTGGGTGCCCAGATTGTAGGCGCGAACGCCTTCCACCGACTCCTCTTCGGCGGCGACATCTTCGGATTCTCCAGTGACGCCGCGCAAGAGGGCGTCGACTTCTTCCTGGGTGAGAAAATCCGTAGTCATGGCCTGGCCTCGCTACTGGATGATGAAGGAGTTGAACAGTACCGACTGCACCGGCCCCATCGAAGTGGTGCGGCCGCGGGCATCGACCTGGACCGGGAAGCCCAGTGCCGCATTCGCTTCATCGACAATGCCGGTTGCCAGCAGTTCGCGTCCCTGGGTGGTGTACAGCTCGGAAGGCAGCTGGCTGGAGAGCAGCAGGTTGATGCGGTGGCGGATTTCGGGCATGAAGCCTTTCAGGCCATCGGCCACTTTCTGATCGGCAACGCGCAGCACGACCACTGCCTGCAGGTAATGATCGCCTTCGTCACGCCGCAGGTTGACGGTAAACGCGTCCAGCGGCACGAAGATCGGCGGCTTGGACAGATCGACTTCCGGCGCGGCTGGCGGCGCAGGGGGCCGGACCACCGCAGCCGGGGGGCTGCTGTCTTCGTCAGCACTGCTGTTGCTGCCGCCCTTGTTTTTCAGCAGCAGCAAGGCGCCCAATGCGCCGGCAACGACGATCAGCAATACGATCAGAATGATCAGAATGATGATGAGCAGCTTGCTTTTGCCCTTTTTCGGGGGTGCATCCGTGCTGACTTCGGGCTTGGTTTCTGCTTTGGGGGGCGCCTTGGCCATGCGACTCTCCTGTTATCCTGACGTGATTATCGCGGATGATCGCATGGTTTGAAACGACGATAAGCACGCTTGCGCCCCTTCAATTCTGCCGTTTCAGGCAAAAGTGTTGATCAGACCGTCGTGAATCGGGCTGCTGGCGTGAATCGGAGCCGCTTCGTCAGCCCCATCGTCCATCGATTCTCCGGCGTTCACCGGCCCCCGGCCCGCCCCTTGTTGCTGGTCTTGTGCGCTGCGATCTTCCGAAGTGCTGACATCGGCCTGGCCGAGGGCAAGACCGGCCTGTTCGAGAATTTCGCGCAGTTTCGGCATCGCCTGTTCCAGTGCATCGCGTGCTGCCTGAGTGGAGGCGACAAACTGGGCGGTGGCCTGATCTCCGCTCAGGGAAATCGATACTTCGAGCTTGCCCAGACTGGCCGGAGTCAGCACCAGCTCGGCACGGCTTTCGGCGCGGCCCAGCATCCAGCGTACCTGATTGCCGACCTCCTCCGTCCAGGCGGCCTTGCCGGGCGGACTGGCAATCGGCAGCTGTGGCTGGGCCTGGGGCGAAGGGGCGTGGCGCAATGCGGTGGGCAGGCCGAAAGGACTGCCTTGAGATGATGCTTCGGGCTTGGCCTGGGCAGCCGGATCGAGCAGCTTGTCGCCTGCCAGTGCGGCGCTGGCCGCGGTGTTGCCGGCGGCAGCGGCGAGGCCGAAAGCAGCCTGGGTGCTGGCCGCAGGAGTGAGGCCGCTGCCGGAAGCGGTGCTTGTGGCGTTGCCGCCACTGTTTTGCGCGGCCAGCATTGTTCCCTTGGCACTGTTGCGGTCTGATGTCTTGCCTTTGCCAGTGGCAGGCGCTTCCCCGTCGAGTGGCAAGTCGGTGTCAACGCTGTCTTCGTCGGCGGTTGCCGGGGAGGTTTTTCCGGCAGCACTTGCCGCAGCGGCAAGTGCTGCCGGCAGACCGGCCAGCGAAGCGGCCTGGTCGTTGTCCGGCGTTTCGTTGCCGGTGTCGTGACCGGGGCGCGCGCCAGGGTTCTCGGTGCTGCTCTGTTCAGCGGGGACTTCCTCACTGCTCGCGCTGTTGTCTCCCGCAGGCGCGGCGCTGGAGTCCGTCTGCTGCGGGTCTTCACTGCTCGCCGTGTTGTTGCTGCGCTCTGCTTGTTTCGTTGCGGCGCTGGTGGAGGCCTGTCCGGTGCTGTTGCGTGCCGGCTTGCTGGCTTCCGGGCTGTTCATGCTGCGGCTGGCCGCCGTCGAACTGGCGGCTGCAGAGGAAGGTTCAGGAGTGCTGCTGCGGTCGAACAGGCGCTGATCAAGGGTGCGGGCAAAGTCTGTCGCCGGTGCAGCGCGCTGAGCCGGGGCGTTGAACAGCGCAGAAAGGCTGTTGCCAGCCGTCGCCGGACTTGCAGTGCCAGCGCTGTGGAGAAGACTGGAAGTGTGAGCGAGCATGGTCTGAACCCTTGTGACAGCATTCGATGAATCCGTACAAGCAAGTGCCGTGCCATGTTGGAGTCCAGCTTGCTCCGCTCGCGGTCCGATCGGCTGGAGTGCGGTCAGTCCTCAGCGTGGCGGCGGCGGGTGGCGTGTTCGTCGGCCTGTTTCTGTTCCTGGCGGGCTTCGGCCCGGGCAAGTTGCTGACGATGGCGTTCGGCGAGGGTGTCGAACGCCATCAGGCGGTTGCGCTGCTTGAGCCAGGCCTGCTGGCCCTGGGCGGTCTGGTGCTGTGACTGGGTGACGATGCTGTGCTGGGCGATGATCGCTTCATCAAGGCGGGCGATGAAGGCGGTGTAGTTGCGCCAGGCATCGGGGCTGAGGCCGGCCTGGGCGGCGGCGACAAAGCGGGCGTTGTATTCCTGGCGGTAGTCTTCCAGCATACGCAGTTTGTCGGCCACACTGCGTTCTGCTGCCAGCAGTTCGCCGAGTCGGCGCGCAGCTTCGTCGGTGCGGGTCTGGGTGAGTTCAAGCAAGGTCTGCAAGGGAAAGGTAGTGCTCATGCGCAGGGCCATCGGTCAGGATGGCGTTCGAGGAGGCTGGGGGAGCCATTATGCTGCAGGGGCAAACACTCCGACCAGTTTCTGCAGCGTGCTCTCGTAAGGATCGTGTTCGTGGATGCCCTGCTGCAGAAAAGCTTCCAGGCGTGGATAGGTCTCGACGGCACGGTCGAGCACCGGATCGCCGCCAGGCTGGTAGGCGCCGACCGCGATCAGGTCACGCGAGCGCTGATAGCGCGAGAACAGCTGCTTGAACTGGCGGACGACGGCAAAGTGGTCGTTGCTGACGATGTTGCTCATCACCCGTGAGACCGACTGTTCGATGTCGATCGCCGGATAGTGGCCCTGGTCGGCAAGATTGCGCGAAAGCACGAAGTGACCATCAAGAATGGCACGTGCCGAGTCGGCGATCGGGTCCTGCTGGTCATCGCCTTCGGCGAGCACGGTGTAGAAGGCGGTGATCGAACCGCCGCCGTCGGGGCCATTGCCGGCGCGTTCGACCAGCGCCGGCAGGCGGGCGAAGACGCTGGGCGGATAGCCGCGGGTAACCGGTGGTTCGCCAATCGCCAGTGCGATTTCGCGCTGGGCCATCGCATAGCGGGTGAGTGAATCCATGATCAGCAGCACCTGCTTGCCCTGGTCGCGGAAGTATTCGGCGATGGTGGTGGCGTAAGCGGCGCCTTGCATGCGCATCAGCGGACTGGTGTCGGCGGGCGCAGCGACCACCACTGAACGGGCAAGCCCTTCTTCGCCCAGACTCTGATCGATGAATTCCTTCACTTCGCGACCGCGCTCGCCGATCAGGCCGACGACCACGATTTCGGCGGCGGTGAAGCGCGCCATCATGCCGAGCAGGACTGATTTGCCCACTCCGGAGCCGGCAAACAGGCCGATACGTTGGCCACGACCAACGGTGAGCAAGGCATTGATGGCGCGGATGCCGACGTCGAGTACGTCGGTGATCGGTGCGCGGGCGAGCGGGTTGATCGCCCGGCCTTGCAGGGAGCGGCTTTCCTGGGTGGCGAGCGGGCCGGCGCCATCCAGCGGCCGGCCTGCGCCGTCGACCACCCGGCCGAGCAGGGCTTCGCCGACCGGCAGATGCTTGGCGCGATCGGCTGCGCGCCGGCGCGGGCCGAGCGGCTTGCCCGGCACCAGGCGGGGGACGCCCATTTCCAGCGGCAGTACGCGCGCGCCGGGAGCCAGGCCAAACACTTCATCGGTGGGCATCATGAACAGGCGATCACCGTTGAAGCCGACCACTTCCGCTTCAACGGTGCTGCCGCCAGCGGTGAGGACCTGGCAGCCCGAGCCCAGCGGCAGCTTGAGGCCGGCAGCTTCCATCACCAGACCGTTGATGCGGGTCAGGTGGCCGGACACTTCGAACGGACGGGCGTCAGCCAGCAGTTGCCGGCCATCGGCGAGGAAGTTGCGCCAGAGTTCGCCGCCCTGTTTCATGGCTCGCTGCCTTCATCCGGCAGGTGGAGGTCGTCGCCGGGCAGCAGTGGCTCGGCCTCATCAATCAGCGGCTGCTCTGCCTGCTGTTCGGCAACCGGTGTTGTGGCGTCCGGCAAATCGACCGACATTGTGGTGGGCATTGCGGCAGCCACGGTGTCGCTCAGCCCAGGCTCGAATTCAGGGGCGGTGGAGTGGAAACTGCTGTGCTCCCGCCCCAGACTGGCCAGAGTGCGACGCCAGCGTGTTTCAAGCGTGGCGTCGAGCTGGGCGCCCTGGGCTTCGATCAGGCAGTCGCCGCGCTGCAGCGCCGGACTTTCCTGCAGGCGATGGCCGAGTTCGGCCAGCTCTTCGCCAAGCAGGGAGTTGGCCAGGGCCAGGTCAGCAGGATGGAGCTCAATGCGTGCATCGATCTGGGGCAGCTGCTGCAAGGCCTGGTGGATGGTGTCGAGGATGGTTTCCGGCTGCGCCCGCAGGCAGTCATGCACCATCTGCCGCGCCAGTTCGATGGCGAGTGCCATCAGCTCTTCGGCCACCTCCTGATCGACCGTGCGCAGCGAAGTGTCGAGGCGTTCGACCAATTGTGCGAGTTGCCGTGCTTCCGCCTGGGCCTGCGCAAGCCCTTCCTCGTAGCCTTTGCGCTCGCCTTCAGCCAGACCCTGGGCAAAGCCTTCTTCATGGCCCTGATGATGGCCTTCGGCTGCGGCCGCAGCACGGATGTCCTCGTGCATGCGCTCGATCTCTTCCGCAGTGGGCAGCCGGAAGTCCTCGGGCAACTCCAGCGTCGGTTCCTGTTCGGCGTGCTCGTGTTCCGGGAGCTCGTCGCCGGAGGGCTCCTGCTCGGCGGCATTGTCCTGGGAGTCCGGCTCGAAGAGGGTTTCCGCTTCCGGTTGTACTGGCTCTGGCGCGGGCTCCATCGGTATCAGGGCTGGCGAAAAGCCGTCCTCACCGGCGCCAGCTTCTGGTGCGGAGTGGTCGTCGTTGTGCGGCGGGGCACCGAAATCTTCCGGTACCCAGGGGCGATAGGCACCGACGGCCTGATGGCGAGTGATGCTCATGATCGCTCAGACCTTGTCGGCAAGGGTGCTTGCTCAGACGAAGCCATCGTCGCCTCCTTTGCCTGCCATCATCACCTGGCCTTCTTCGGCCAGACGGCGAACGATCTTGAGGATTTCCTTCTGCTCGGCCTCGACTTCCGACAGACGGACCGGTCCGCGTGCCTCGAGGTCTTCGCGCAGCATTTCGGCCGCTCGGCTGGACATGTTCTTGAAAATCTTTTCGCGCAGCTCGGGCGAAGAGCCCTTGAGGGCGATGATGAGCGAGTCGGACTGGACCTCGCGCAACACGGTCTGGATGCCGCGATCGTCGATGTCGAGGAGGTTTTCGAATACGAACATCTCGTCAAGAATTTTCTGTGCCAGCTCGGGGTCGTATTCGCGCACGCTGTCGATGATGGTGGTTTCGTGTGCCGAACCAACGTAGTTGAGGATCTCGGCAGCATGGTGAATGCCTCCGATGGCTGCTTTTTGTGCCGAAGAGGCTCCGGCCAGCATGTTGGTCAGCGATTCATTGAGCTCGCGCAGTGCCGAAGGCTGAACACCGTCCAGAGTGGCGATGCGCAGCACGACGTCATTACGCAGGCGATCGGTGAAATGAGTGAGGATTTCGCCGGCCTGATCGAACTCGAGGTGCACCAGGATGGTGGCGATGATCTGCGGATGCTCGTTCTTGATCAGGTCGGCTGCAGTGGCGGCGTCCATCCACTTGAGACTTTCGATGCCGGCGGTATCCGAACCCTGGACCATGCGGGCGAGCAGATGGTTGGCGCGCTCCGGCCCCAGTGCCTTGGTGAGCATTTCGCGCAGTTGCTCCTCGTCGGATTCGATGAGTGCGCCTCGGGCGAAATATTCCATCAATTCGTCGAGCAGGGGTTCGACCTTGCTGCGGGCCTGCGGGGGGAGGCTGGCCATCTTCATGCCGATGCGCTGGACTTCGCGCGGGCCGAGGTGCTTGAGCACTTCCGATGCTTCATCCGCGCCCAGGGTGATCAGCAGCAGCGCGGCCTTGTCGAGGCCTTCTTCAGCATTGCTCACTTGCGCCCCTCCTCATTCGGTGTCATCCACTCCTTGATCAGATTGGCCACGGTCTTCGGGTTTTCGCGGGCGAGTTCGCGCACGCGTGCCAGGCGGCTCTCATAGGAGTTCTCTTCGTCTTCGTCTTCTTCATCTTCCTCTTCTTCGTCCTCTCCCTCTCCCGAGAGCGAGACGATGGCATCCGCGTCTTCCGCCGACTCTTCACCGTCGCCTGCGCCGGCTTCGGCGTCCTTGCCCGGCTTTTCCTTCGGTGGCAGCACGGCACGCAGCAGCGGGCGGATGACGCCGAAGAAGGTGAGCAGCACGATGATGAGGATGATCAGCGAATTCATGTGTTCCTGGCCGAATTCAAGCAGTGCAGGGTCTTTCCAGAACGGCAGCGGGCCAGCGTCATCTTCGCCAGCAAAGGCGTTGTTGGCAACATTGATGCTGTCGCCGCGGCTGGCGTTGTAGCCGACCGCATCGCGGACGACATTGGTGATGCGGCTGATTTCTTCGTCGGTGAGCGGTACCTGCTGGCGTTTGCCTTCGGCATCGAGCAGGCTGCGGTTGTTGATCACCACCGCCACCGAGAGGCGCTTGATCTGGCCAACGGACTGCTTGATGTGTTGAATGCTGCGATCAAGCTCGTAGTTGAGTACCGCACTGCGGTTGCTGCTCACCATGCCCTGGGCAGCCTGGTCGGGACCGACCGGCGGGATGCTCAGTGGTGCGGTGGCTGGCACGGGCGGCTGGTTGGTGAGTGCGCCGGGGATGCCTTGCGGTCCTTGCAGCGGATTGATCGCTTCGGTGGTCTGCTGGCTGCGGATGGCCTGGTCGGGCGCGGGATTCGGCTTGTAGGTTTCCGCAGTCTGCTCGACCTGATTGAAATCGACGTCGGCGGTGATCTGGGCGCGAAAATTGTCCTGGCCGAACAGCGGCACGAGGATGTTGTTGACGCGCTCGATCAGTCCGTCTTCGATCATCCGCACATACTGCAGCTGGCTGGCATTGAGTCCGGCGCGCATCAGCGGGTCGGCCTGGTCGGTGAGCAGCTTGCCGTCCTGGTCGATGACCTTGACGCCGTCGGCATTCATGTGCGGCACGCTGGACGACACCAGGTGAACGATGCCGGCGACCTGGTTTTCGTTGAGCGAGCGCCCCGGGCGCAGGTTGAGCATCACCGAAGCGGTCGGCTTCTGCTCGTCGCGCAGGAAGGCGGTACGGCGCGGCAGGGCGAGATGGACGCGCGCGGCATCGACGATGCCGATTGACTGGATGGTGCGCGACAGCTCGCCTTCGAGCCCACGTTGGTAATTGACCTGTTCATTGAACTGGGAAATCCCCAGCTTCTGGCCGTCCATCAGTTCGAAGCCGGCCAGTCCGCCCTTGGGCAGGCCGGCAGCGGCCAGCCGCAAGCGGGTCTCATGAACCTGCTCGGTCGGAACGAGAATGGCATTGCCGTTGTCGGCCATCCGGTAGGGAATGTTCTGCTGCTGCAGTGCAGCGATCACCTGGCCGCCATCGCGCTCGTCCAGATTGGCATACAGCACTGCGAGGCCCGGTTCGCGGTTCCACAGCAGCACGCCGACGATGAGCGCGATGCTGAGCGCGATCGCGGCGCCGGCAGCGATCTTCTGCTGCTGACTGAGGTTGCGGATGTTGTCGAGCACTTGCTGCAGAGGCGTCCGCTCGACTGCCGGACCGGCCTCGACTTCGATTGGCCCATCCTCGACTGGCAGTTCAGCGGTGTTGTCGGCGACAGCCATGGAGAGAATCCTTGGAAAAATCCCTGCGCCGGTGGTGAGGCGATCTGGCTGCGGTGTTGAGCCGGTTCGGGGCAGGGCGGCAAAAATGGAGCGATGGCAGCATTGTCACCTGACTTCCCTTCGCTCGATCGAGTGATAAGCGGCAGTTTTTGCCGCCTGTTTGCAGGCTAAGATAGCGTTGTTGCGTTCTAAAGTGCAGGCTGTGAGCACTGAAACCATCCAATCTCCTGCAAATTCTGCCGCTGTCCCGCCTGCCGGGGCGGCGCCGATTGATGCTGCCCAGCTGGCCGAAGCCTTTGCGCTCTTCAGCCGTGCTTCGGAAGAGCTCACCACCACTTACAACGCCTTGCAGGTGCAGGCGGCCCAGCTCAGCGAGCGTCTGGCGGTGCTGATGGGGGCCTTGCCGGCAGCGGTGGTGGTGCTTGAGCGCAAGGACAAGGTGGTGCAGGTCAACCGTGCAGCCGAAGCCTTGTTTCCGGATGCGGCGCCAGGCATGGACTGGCTGGTGCTGCTGGGTCGTCTGCAGGCTACCGAGACGCCGGGCGAGTACGCTTTTGAGCACGGTGACGATGCGCGCCGCCTCGCCTTGTCGGAAGCCAATCTTGAGTCCGGTGAAGGTCGCATCGTTCTTCTGCACGACATCACTGACACCCATCGCATGCGGCTTGCCGCCGAGCGCAATGAGCGTCTGGCCGCGATGGGGGAGATGGTCGCCGGACTGGCCCACCAGCTGCGTACTCCGCTGGCGGCGGCGCTGCTGTACACCGGCAACCTGCGCCAGGCCGAGCTTGATCCTGCACAGCGCAATCATGTTGCCGACCGGGCGCTTGAGCGCCTGCGCTATCTCGAGCGCCTGATCCGCGACATGCTGTTGTTTGCCCGTGGTGACAGCCTTGGCCGTCAGCGTTTCGAGGTCGGTGCGCTGGCGGCTGAACTTACTCATACTCTTGAGCCGCTGGCGCGCGCGCGCCAGCTGGCTTTCGAAGTCGATTGTGCGGCAGCGGGCGCCGAGCTGCTTGGTGACCGCAAAGCCTTGGCAGGTGCGTTGACCAATCTGCTTGAAAACGCCATTCAGGTCAGCCCGGCTGGGGCGAGCGTCCGTTTCGAAGTGCTGCGCCAAGCTGCCCAGGTCAGCGGTCTGGGAGTCGAGGCGGTGGCGTTCAGTGTTTGCGATCAGGGGCCGGGCATTGCTCCTGAATTGCAGGAGCGCCTGTTCGAGCCATTCTTCACCACGCGCGCCGAAGGCACGGGTCTGGGGCTGGCGATTGCCCGTGGTCTTGCCCGCGCCCATGGTGGAGAGATCAGCATCCGCTCCGAACCGGGAGCGGGATCGTGCTTCATTTTCAGCCTGCCTCTGGCTCCCCTGGCCGGAGAAGGCAATGACAAAGAGAACAGCAAGGGCAACGAGGAGGGCCTGAAGGCGCCATGATCGAACAATTGAGCATCCTCGTCGTCGAGGACGATGACGCGCTGCGTGACGCAGTGTGCTTTACCCTGGAAATGGCCCACCATGCCGTGGTCGGCGTCGATGGCGGCCCGGCGGCGCTTGCGGCGCTGGAGCAGCAGCATTTCAATCTGGTGGTGACCGATCTGCGCATGCAGCCGATGGATGGTCTTGAGCTGCTGCATGAAATCCGCCTGCGCCACCCCCAGCTGCCGGTGCTGTTGATGACTGCCTATGGTGACGTCGACAAAGCGGTGGCGGCGATGCGCGGTGGCGCCTGTGATTTTCTGATGAAGCCTTTCGAGCCGGATGTGCTGCTCGAGAGCATTCGCCGTTACGCCGCCCAGGCGCCAAGCACGGAAGACATGGTCGCCGAAGATCCGGCGACCCTGCAGCTGTTGGCGATGGCGAACCGCGTGGCGGAAACCGATGCCACGGTGCTGCTGCTGGGCGAATCGGGCACTGGCAAGGAAGTTTTTGCCCGCTACATCCATACCCATTCGCTGCGCAAGCAGGGGCCGTTCATCGCCATCAATTGTGCGGCGATCCCGGAAAACCTGCTTGAAGCGACCTTGTTCGGTTACGAAAAAGGCGCGTTCACCGGCGCGCAGGCTGCACAGGCCGGCAAGTTCGAACAGGCCCAGGATGGCACCATCCTGCTCGATGAAATTTCCGAAATGCCGCTTGGCCTGCAGGCCAAGCTGTTGCGCGTGCTGCAGGAACGTGAGGTGGAGCGGGTTGGCGGCAAGCGGCCGGTGGCACTCGACATCCGCGTGCTCGCCACCAGCAACCGCAACATGGCGGACGAAGTCGCTGCCGGACGTTTCCGCGAAGACCTTTTTTACCGGCTGAATGTCTTTCCGCTGCTGATTCCCGCCTTGCGCGAACGTCCCGGTGACGTGGTGCCGCTGGCCCGCCATTTTCTCGCTCAGCATGCCGCACGTCTGGGGCGACAGGGGCG
>JAVEVA010000065.1:0-17498 GCA_034005275.1 Thauera sp.
TGGATCAAGGCACTGACCAAGTTCGGCTTCATCGCACCAACCAGCGCCTGATCACTGACTATCTGCTCTGCATGACCTTCGCTGGTCAGGATGGCGCTCGTCTCGGTGTGTATTTCTTTCACGCTAAGTCCTCAGCCCTTAGTCCTCAGCCCTTAGTCAAGGGCGAGCTGGGCTTTCAGCCACCAGGTGCGCCCCGGCTCCTTGATCGGCACCCCAAGCGGCGCTTCGTAGCCGGCAATCGCCGCGCTGCCCTGTGACAGGTGTTCGCGGTAGCTGCGATCAAACACGTTGTCGACCCCGATCGTGAACAGCGCCTGGCGGTTGAGCTGCCAGCCGGCATTGAGCGCCAAAGTGGCAAAGCCGCTGCTGGGACCAAGGTCCATGCCACCGGCGACGATGCTGCCGGAGCCGATATCGACCCGGCGCTGCCTGCCGACGACCCGCAGCAAGCTGCCTGCGGAAAAACGGCCGTCGCTGTATTCGAGCGCCAGCCGTGCCTCCAGCGGCGGCTGCTGGGCCAGTGCGCGGTGGTCGCGGTCATTGCGGCCATGCACCCAGGCGAAGGTGCCGATCATTTTCCAGTGCTGGGCGAGGCGCCAGTCGACATCCGCCTCCACCCCATACAGAGTGGCATCGATATTGCGCACTGCAACCGGCTGCGGTGCCCACCTGAGCTGGATGTAATCGCGGGTCTTGCCGTAGAACGCAGAGAGCGAAGCGCTGATCCCGTCACCACGCCAGTTGCTGCCCACATCAAGCTGGGTGGTGCGCTCCGGGCGCAGATCGCCGAAGCTGCGTCCATCATCGGCGCGCGCGCCGTCGCCGCCCTGACTGGCCCGCATGTATTCCCAGAAATCCGGAAAGCGCTCGACGTGGCCCAGGCCCGCATACCAGCTGCCGCCACCGGCGTAATCCTGCTCAAAACGGACAAAACCGCTGGTCAGCGTCTTGCGCTCACGAGCAGGGCTGAGTTCATGGCGCTTGACCTCATGAGCATCGAAGCGCAGGCCGGCAAGCAGGCGGCGATCATCGCCGAGCAGCCGGGTCGCTTCGCCGAACAGCCCCTGGCGCTCAAAGCTGTAATCCTTCATCCGCTTCTGATTGCGCCAGCTGCTGGCACTGCCGTCGCGCCGCGTGTGCCGGTCATCGCGCAGGTCGGCGCCCAGGGTCAGCAGCCACTGCTCGGCCGGATTGAGCGTGAGCGCGAAGCGGCCACCCCAGGTCTTGCGGTCGGGGTTGCTGACCATGGTCATCATCGGCTGCGGGCGCAGGCTGTAGTTGTCCATCACATGATCAATATAACTGTAATAAACACTGGCCTCGAGCTTTTCGACCACCTCAGAAAGCTTGCGCCGCTCGAACTTCAGGCTGGCATGTTCGCGCTCGAACTTGACTCCGTCCATACTGCGGTCGGCATAGGCCGCCTCACCATCGCTGCGGCCAAAAGCGAGCTCAAGCAGAGTCTCATCATCCGGTGTCCAGCCGAAGGCAGCATTGCCGCTCCAGCGCGTGTAAGCGGAATGAACTTTCTTGCCATCGCCGTCACGGTAATCGTTCATGTCAGAACGGGTCGCGTTGAGGCGGGTCTGAAACTGCTCATTGCCAAGCTTGCCATCGAGGAGCTGGTCATTACGCCCCCAGCTGCCAAGCACCAGGCTGGCATTGGCGACCGCACCCGGTGTCCGCATCCGCTCCAGATCACGCTCGAACAGCACCACTGCAGCTGAATTGCCGGCGCCGTACAACACCGTCTGCGGGCCTTTGAGGACCGTCACCTGGTCATATGACTCCGGATAAATGTAAGCAGTCGGCGGGTCCATGCGGCCGCCACAGCCGCCGAGAATTTCCTGACCATCCTGGACAATCAGCAGGCGGGAACCCGACATGCCGCGAAACACCGGATCGCCATCAGCACCGCCCTTGCGCACCACGGCAAAGCCGGGAATGCTCTTCAACAACTCGGCGCCGTCCTGGGCTGGCAGCGGCTGACGCGGTGCCTTCGGATCGGTCGTGACGGTGAGTGGGGCACTGCTCACCGGCGCGGTCACCACCACGCTGTCGAGCTGGGTGTCGTTTTCGGCGGCAAGCACAGCGCCGCTCAATGCGAGTGCAATCCAGGCACTCATTTTTTGCAGACGATTTTCCATTGCATCCATTCCATGCTGATTCTTGCCTGCCAGTTGCCGGCGAACCGACGACAGGTGTCCTGTCCAGGCGGCCGGCAGGCAGCAGACATCAGGCACGCAGCGCACGACCGGCAGTGATCAGAAAGCTGACCGCAAGCCGTCGCGGGCGCAGTGCGCGTAAATAAGACAGGTATTCAGGTGGCGATCAATGTCCGTGCGCGGACGGCATCCCGGCTGCGGCGCTGAGCGGACGGATTTCGGCGCTGAGCTCGATGGTGTGCGCAGCATCGCTGCCGCACTGCACCACCAGGCTGAGCGGAAGCTGTTCGCCCACCTGCAGACGCTGCTTCAGATCAAGCAGCATGAGATGAAAACCGCCCGGCTTGAGCTCGACGACTTTCCCGGTCGGAAGATCGAGCCCTTCGATCGGACTCATCTTCATGACCTCGTTGTCGATCCGCATTTCATGCACTTCAACCGTTGCTGCCCGCGGCGAAGCGGCGGCAAGCAAGCGGCAGTCACGATGGGCAAGGAGGCGCATGAACACCCCGCTCGCCTTCTGCTGGGCAACGGTTGCCCGCGCCCATGCTTCGCTCACTTCAACATCAGCCGCGCACGCAAGGCCGCTGGCAAGTAACAGACTGACAAGGCCAATCCTCAGCTTCATGATCCGTTTCCTTTGTGCGGACGCCCTCCGCCCACAAGGCAAAGAACGACTGCAAACACTCAATGCGAAAAAACAGGAGAAGTCCGGGCGCAACTAACACCACAGCGCACCACAGGACAAGATCGCACTCAGTGCGCCACAGGCGGCGCTCGGGGATTGGCTGGCGACCAGGCAAACAGCGGACGGGGCGCAAGCAGGAACAGGTTCGGCTTCGCCTCAAAACGGATCGGAGCAAAGGCTACTGTCGCAGTAAGCGCAGGCAGCAGCAGCGGTTCGTCGCTGACATGGCCGCAACAGAGCACACAGCTGGCAACCGACGTCTGCTCTGACTGCACCGGCGGCAATTCCGCGCCCGCCTCGACAATGAGCACGTCGCCACTGAGCGGCTCGATGAACGCACGGTGCCCGTGCGCCGAACACAGATCAATTTCAATCAGGCCTTTTGCCACCGCCGCATGGCCGAGCGCGGGCATGAGCTGAACAAACAGCAGCAGCCAGATGCCAAGCAAGGCAGGAAAGCGGTGACGAAAGCGATTCACGGCAGCAAAGCAGAATAGGCAAACAGCAAGAAGAAGTCGCGATAGTAACACCAACCAATCAAGATCGCCACCTCAGATCATCTCCGGCCTGCATCAGAGCGTCTCAGAAGACCGGAAAATACAAAACTCTTGTGGCCCTGCTGCCCTGATGACGGCGTGATCTCCGCCATGGGCGACCACAAGGGCCGCCCCTACGGCAGGTTGGCGGTGGGCGGACAAGGCGACCCGTGCTCTTCGCCATCCTCCATCCCGTGCAGCGCATTCACCCAGGCCACAAAAGAATTGATCGGCAGCGCCGGAGAGAAGTAGAAGCCTTGAAAATAGTCGCAACCCAACGCAGCAAGCCGTTCGATGGTTTCGAGATCTTCAACCCCTTCTGCAGTCACCGACACCCCAAGGCGATGGGAGAGCCGGATGATCGAACTGGCGATTTCGACATCACGCGCCGAACTGAGGATGTCGACCACGAAACTGCGATCGATCTTGACCTCGTCAACTGTTGTCTGCTTGAGGCGCCCCATGCCGGAAAAACCGGTACCGAAATCGTCGATCGACAGCTTGACGCCCTGCTCGCGCAGCCGGCGCAAGACATCGAAAACCCCGGTTTCACTGTCATCGTCGGCAACCATTTCAGTCTCGGTGATTTCAACGCACAGCCGTGAAGGCGGGATGTGCCAGGTGCTCAATGCCTGACCGATCAGCTCTGGAACCTCGATGTCATACAGGTCACTGACCGACAGATTGATCGACAGCACCAGTGCAATCCTCTGCTCTTCCAGCTCGCTGAGCAGCAGCGCGGCGCGGTGAAACAGCCAGCGGTTGAACTCCTTGCGCAGGCCAAGACGATGAACAAGGCCGATCACCACCGGCGGCGGCACCCAGTTACCCGGACTGCGCTCCCAGCGCAGCAAGGCTTCGGCTGCATCACAGCGCCCACTGTGCGCATTGATCTTGGGCTGCAGATGAAGCTGCAGCGGCACACCTCCGGCGAAAGCACGACGCAGATCACGCTCCAGACCGGCAAAATCCGTCTGAACCTGATCCATCTCCTCCTGATAGAGCAAGCCTTCACCGCCGTTCTTGCGCGCTTCCAGGTTGGCAATGCGCGCCGATTGCAGCAGATAAAGCGCATCCGCACCATGTTCAGGCCCGATCGCCGCACCGCAGGTCAGTGCAAGGCGGACCGTCATGCCGTCAAACAGCAGCTCGGCATCGGTGAAGGTCCGCTCGATCTTGAGCATCGCCAGGCTCAACACCGCCCGGCTGCGCAAGTTCGGCAGCAGGATCAGCCACTCGCCATCACCAAAAGCGTACAACTGATCACCTTCGCGCAGCAAAGCGCGCAGGCGGGCCTCGATCTCGTGCTCCAGGCGACCCTGCTGTTCACTCGACAGCCGGTACAGCAGCGGCGTCGGACACAGGCAAAGTGAAATCAGCGCCAGCTCGCCCTGCCCTGCTCCTGCCACAGCCAGCTGGGCAGAGAGGTCTTTCAATACCTGCGAAGTGGTGACGGACTGAAGGATGTTCATCGTTTACAACAGGAAAAACTCGTCGGCCTTGACGCCATAGGCATCCTGCGGCAAAGCGCGCAGGATGCGATAGGTTTCACCGGACTGGGTTTCGGGCTGCATCAGCAGGTTGAGCGTGCGCGGATAGGCTTCGAGCTGCTTGAAAGGGTCAAGAATGACGAGCACTTTTGGTTGCAGACGTCGAACCTGATTCTGCTGGATCACCACCGCCACTTCGCCGGAATTGAGCTCGACCAGGGTCCCGACCGGATACAAACCGATGCACTGGAGAAACTGGTCGACCAGCGCATCCCGGAAACCGCGATCGCGCAAACGGTTGATCTCCTCCATCGCTGCCTGGCTGGACAGGGCTTCAGCGTAGCTGCGCTTGCGCGTCATCGCGCAATAGCTGTCGACGATGCCGGCGATTTCGCTCAGTAGCGGAATCTGTTCGCCCTTGAGACCGCGAGGATAACCGCTGCCATCGTAACGCTCATGGTGACAGGCAATGATCGCGAGGACCGCCGGATCAGTGTGCGGATCCGAGCCGAGCAGTTCGAGTGCATGCTCGACATGCAGACGGACGAATTCGCGTTCGATTGCATTCAGTGGCCCTTCTTTCATCAGGATCTGATGGTTCACCTTCAGCTTGCCGATGTCCTGCATCAGGCCGGCAAAGCCCAGTTGCCGCACCCGGTATTCGTCCACCCCGATTGATGAGGCAAACAGCATTGCATGGACGGCAACGCTGACTGCATGATCGTAGGCATAGCGATCGGTACGCTTGAGCTTCAGCAACCACATCATCGCATCGGCATTGCGCTGCACACCGTAGGCGATCTCGTCGACCAGATCATGCAGGCGCACACTGTCAAACTCTTCGCCGCGATCCATCGCCTGCTGACTTTCGTGCAAAGCACGATAGACGTCATCGATGATCGGCGCCGAGTAATGCATTTCCTCAATCAGCGCGCTATGACCACGATGATCGATCTGTGGCGGCAGCGGCTGGCGTTCGGTGTGCAGTTTTCTGCGGAAGCCACGCAGCATGCGAATGAAACCGGCGCCTTCGCGGGCAACTTCCTCGAGTGCTTCCACCCTCACAGCCGACCGGCCTTGCAAGGCCGGATCTCGCTCCTGACCCCGGTCGCGAAAGTGCTCGCCCTGCTCTCATTTGGCGATCCGCAAAGAAAAATGCTCCGCCAGTCAATCAGCCCAGCCAGACACGTGCATTGGCAAACATGCGCAGCCAGGGCGTTGCATCGGGACTTTCGTTCATCATCGCCGACGGCACCCAAGACAGCTGCAGGCTGCGCAGCGAGCGCTCAGGATGCGGCATCATCACCGTGAACCGGCCATCCGCCGTGGTAAGACCAGCGAGACCTTGCGGCGAACCGTTGGGGTTGAACGGATAAGCTTCAGTGACTGCGCCGCGATGATCGACGTAACGCAAAGCGGCGACCGCCTGCGCGGCATCGGCTTCGTTGCGGAAGCTGGCCTGGCCTTCACCATGGCTGATCACCACCGGCAGACGGCTGCCGGCCATGCCTTGCAGCAGGATCGACGGACTGTCGGCGACTTCGACCATCACCAGGCGGGCTTCGAACTGCTCGCTGCGGTTGCGCTGGAACGTCGGCCAGTGCGCTGCTCCCGGAATGATCGGTGTCAGATGAGCCATCATCTGGCAGCCATTGCACACCCCGAGCGCAAAAGTGTTGTCGCGCTGGAAGAAGGCGCTGAACTCATCGTGCAGACGGCTGTTGAACAGGATCGACTTGGCCCAGCCCTGGCCAGCACCGAGCACGTCACCGTAGGAAAAACCGCCACAGGCAGTCAGACCGTGGAAATCGGCCAGACTGAGGCGACCGCTCTGCAGGTCAGTCATGTGCACATCGATGGCGGTGAAACCGACCCGTTCAAATGCAGCGGCCATTTCGAGATGGGAGTTCACCCCCTGTTCGCGAATGACGGCGATCTTCGGCTTGGCGCCGCGCTGGATGAACGGTGCGGCCACGTCCTCACGCCAGTCGAAGCTCGGCGCCATCGACAGACCGGGATCTTCGACATCGGCCAGTGCGTCGAATTCGGCCTGCACGGCCTGCGGCTCATCACGCAGCATGGCGATGTGATAGCCGGTTTCCGACCAGGCCTGGAGAAACTCGACGCGCGGCGCGCCCAGCACCAGCTTGGCGCTGCGCCAGAAGCGGATTTCATCCTTGTCATTGGGCTCGCCGATGAAGTGATAGCTGAGGCCGGCAGCGCGCAGCGCTTCGGTCACCCTGGAGCGATCCTCGGTGCGGATCTGCACCACTGCGCCCAGCTCTTCGGCAAACAGCCCGGCAAACAGGCGATCATCGAAACGGCCTTTGAGGCTGTCCGGCTTTTTCTCCAGACCATCGACATCATTGACCTGCGGGTCATAGCACACGGTGTCGAGCACCAGCGACAGCCCGCAGCGGCTGGCAAACGCCATTTCGCACACGGTGGCGAACAGGCCGCCATCGGAACGGTCGTGATAGGCGAGCAGCAGCCCGGCGCTGCGCAAGCTCTGAATGGCCGCAAAGAAGGCTTTCAGCTGCGCCGCATCGATATCGGGCGCATGTTCGCCGACCGAGTTGTAGGCCTGGGCGAGAATCGAGCCACCAAGGCGGTTGCGGTCACGGCCAAGGTCGATGAGCAGCAATTCCGTGGCGACGCCCTCTTCCAGCTGCAGCTGAGGCGTGAGCGTGCGGCGGATGTCCTGCACCGGCGCGAAGGCGGTGGCGATCAGCGACAGGGGCGCGGTGACCTGCCGTGCTTCGCCGTTTTCTTCCCAGGCGGTGCGCATCGACAAGGAATCCTTGCCAACCGGGATCGACAGACCGGCTTCGATACAGAATTCCGATACTGCG
This sequence comes from Thauera sp., assembly GCA_034005275.1. Lineage (GTDB taxonomy): Bacteria > Pseudomonadota > Gammaproteobacteria > Burkholderiales > Rhodocyclaceae > Thauera. Next base: position 7,732 of record JAVEVA010000065.1, read on the forward strand.
CGCACGGTGTCATAAAGACGCGCATCTTCACCGCGATGGCCGGCGGCAGCCATCCAGTTGGCCGACAGTTTGACATCAGTGATCGCGGCGATGTCGGCGGCGGCGATATTGGTGATCGCTTCACCGATCGCCATCCGTCCCGAGGCGGTGGCACTGACACAAGCCAGCGGCGTGCGCTCGCCCATCGCAAACGCTTCACCGCGATAGCCTTTGAAGCTCATCGCGGTCACTGCCACGTCAGCCACCGGCATCTGCCACGGGCCAACGAGCTGGTCACGCGCAGTCAGGCCGCCCACGGTGCGATCACCGATGGTGATCAGGAAACGCTTGCTTGCCACGGCCGGCATGCGCAGCACGCGCAGGGCGGCTTCCTTGAGCTCGAAATCGGTGGTATCGAACGGCGGCAGATGCACGGCGCGGCGCGAGACATCGCGCAGCATCTTCGGCGGCTTGCCGAGCAGCACCTGCATGTCCATGTCGACCGCCTTGTTGCCGAAGTGGCGGTCATTGACCACCAATTGACGTTCGGCAGTCGCAGTGCCGAGCACGGCGAACGGACAGCGCTCACGCGCGCAGATGGCGCTGAATTCATCCAGACTTTCCGGCGCAATCGCCAGCACGTAACGTTCCTGCGATTCGTTCGACCAGATTTCACGCGGACTCATGCCCGGCTCTTCCAGTGGCACTTCGCGCAGTTCGAAATTCGCCCCGAGGCTGGCATGATCGGCCAGCTCAGGCATCGCGTTCGACAGCCCACCCGCGCCGACGTCGTGAATGGCGATGATCGGGTTGGCTGCACCACGCTGCCAGCAGGCATCGATCACTTCCTGGCAACGACGCTGGATTTCGGCATTGCCGCGCTGCACCGACGCAAAATCGAGATCGGCAGTATTGGTGCCGGTCGCCATCGACGAGGCCGCGCCACCACCGAGGCCGATCAGCATCCCCGGGCCACCAATCTGGATGAGCAGGGTACCGGGGCCAAACTGCGGCTTCTCCGATTGCTGTGCCTGGATATTGCCCAACCCGCCAGCAATCATGATCGGCTTGTGATAACCGCGCATTTCGCCTTCGACTTCGAGCTCGAAGGTGCGGAAATAGCCGGTCAGATTGGGACGACCGAACTCATTGTTGAATGCCGCCGCACCGAGCGGCGCTTCGATCATGATGTCAAGCGCCGAAGCAATGCGCTCCGGCTTGCCATAGCCGCTTTCCCACGGCAGCGGCATGTTGGGCAGATTCAGATTGGACACCGTGAACCCGGCCAGACCGGCTTTCGGCTTCGAGCCGCGGCCGGTGGCACCTTCATCGCGGATTTCACCGCCCGCGCCAGTCGACGCGCCGGGGAAAGGCGAAATCGCGGTCGGGTGATTATGGGTCTCGACCTTGGCGAGAATGTGAGTCTCTTCCTCGTGATAGGCGAATTGACCGCTGCCATCGGGCGCCGGATAGAAACGGGCGACCCGCGCGCCTTCGATGATCGACGAGTTGTCCGAATAGGCCACCACCGTGCCCTGCGGATGCGCTTTGTGGGTGTCCTTGATCATCGCAAACAGCGACTTGTCCATCGGCCGCGCATCAATCACCCAGTCGGCGTTGAAGATCTTGTGGCGGCAGTGCTCCGAGTTGGCCTGGGCGAACATCATCAGCTCGACATCGGTCGGATTGCGCTGAATGCGGGTGAAGTTGTCCACCAGATAATCGATTTCATCTTCCGACAGCGCCAGGCCCAGTTCGGCGTCCGCAGCGACCAGCGCCTCGCGGCCACCGGCGATGACATCGACCGTGCTCAAGGGCTTGGGCGGATAATGGGCAAACAGGGCATCGGCCTCGTCGATCTGGCCAAGGACCGATTCAGTCATCCGGTCATGCAGCAGCGGCAACAGCCGCTCGCGGTCGAGCTTGCCACGCACATCGAGGTACCAGGCCAGACCGCGTTCAACCCGCTCGACGGCCTCAAAACCGGTCTGACGGGTGATTTCAGTGGCTTTCGACGACCACGGCGAGATCGTTCCCAGCCGCGGCACCACCAGCTGCAGCACTGCCCCGCCGGCATCCTCTTCCCATTGGCGCGCATCAAGCAGTTCAAGCAGGCGCTGCCGGACACTTTCATCGAGCGGGGCACGCAGCTGCACCAGATAGCAGTAGTCGACACGCACCGACTTGAAGCCGGGCAGCGCCTCCGCAAGCTGGCGCGACAGGCGCTGAAGACGGGACGGGGAAAACGCGGCAGCACCACGCAATTTCAGAATCGAAGACATGATCGGCTTGGGCCCAGACAGTTGCGCTTCAGTCACCCGGGCAACCGAAGCATTGGAAGTTTCGACAGAGGCGGATTATACCTGAGCACCAGACGGATGCTTTGGCCGCAGCGCACGACAAGCGACAACAATCACGCACAGAAATCCGCCAGCAGCTTCAGCGGCAATCCGCAGGGTTTTTGCGCTATATTGCTCAGTTCGCGCGCAAGCCTGCCCGACAGGCATTCCGCGCTGATCCCGATCAATCCCCAGATAGCCGTTTCACCGACTCATCACCTACTCACGGAGAATTGCATGAGCAACACCCAAGGACGCGATTTCAACGAAGTCTATGGCCTCAACTTCGAAGACCTCAAGCTGGGCCAGACCGCCTCGCTGTCGCGCACGGTTTCGGAAGCTGACATCCTGATGTTTGCCGGCGTTTCCGGCGACAACAACCCGGTGCACATGGACGAAGAGTTCGCCGCCAGCACCATGTTCGGCGGCCGCATCGCTCACGGCATGCTGTCGGCGAGCATGATCTCGGCAGTGTTCGGCACCCGCCTGCCCGGCCCTGGCTGCATCTACCTGTCGCAGAGCCTGAAGTTCAAGGCGCCGGTCAAGCTCGGCCAGACCATCGTCGCCCGCGTCACCGTCAAGGAACTCAAGGCGGAAAAGCGCCGCGCCATCTTCTCCACCGTGTGCACCTGTGGCGACACCGTGGTACTGGACGGCGAAGCGGAAATCCTCATTCCCGCCCGCGGCTGATCAGCTCCGGACGCTGCTCGAAAGCAAGCGCTGCTCCAGGGCAGCGCTTTTTTGTCTCGTCAGGGTTCATCAGCGCTTCGACAGGTTTACGCGGATGGCTCGCCATCCAGCACGGCACCACGACTGGCACTGCCGACATTGCGCGCAAACTTGGCCAGCACACCACGCTGATAGCGCGTGGCAGGCGCCCGCCAGGCTGCCCGTCGCCGCGCCAGTTCGTCCTCATCGACGTTGAGCTGCAACAGCAGCTGGTGCGCATCGATGGTGATGGAATCGCCCTCCTCCACCAGTGCAATCGTGCCGCCGACGGCCGCTTCGGGCGCGACATGGCCAACCACCATGCCCCAGGTGCCGCCTGAAAAGCGGCCATCGGTGATCAGGCCCACGCTTTCTCCCAGCCCTTCACCGACCAGCGCACTGGTCGGCGCCAGCATTTCCGGCATGCCGGGGCCACCTTTCGGCCCCAGGTAACGCAGCACCATCACGTCACCCGGCTGAATGCGCCCCTGAAGAATTGCCTCCAGCGCAGAAGGTTCATCATCAAATACCCGCGCCGGGCCGGTAATGAGCGGTTTTTTCAGACCACTGATCTTGGCCACCGCCCCTTCCGGGCTGAGATTGCCTTTGAGAATGGCCAGATGTCCTTGCGCATACAAAGCCTTGTCCAGCGCACGAATCACCTCCTGGTCTCCCGGCGGCTGATCGGGCACATCCTGCAGCAATTCGGCAATCGTCTTGCCGGTGATGCTCAGGCAATCACCATGCAGCAATCCGGCATTCAGCAGCAATTTCATCACCTGCGGAATGCCACCAGCACGATGAAGATCCACCGCCAGATAGCGCCCGCTGGGTTTCAAATCGCAGATCACCGGCACCCGCTGGCGAATGCGTTCGAAATCATCAATGCTCCAGTCGACTCCGGCCGCATGGGCAATGGCGAGAAAGTGCAACACCGCATTGGTCGATCCGCCCACGGCCATGATCACCGCCACTGCGTTCTCGATCGACTTCCGGGTGACGATGTCGCGCGGCTTCAGATCTTGGCGGATCGCTTCCACCAGCACCGCTGCCGACTCGCGCGCCGAACGCAGCTTTTCTTCATGCGGATTGGCCATCGTTGATGAATACGGCAAGCTCATCCCCATCGCCTCAAACGCGCTGCTCATGGTATTGGCGGTGTACATCCCGCCACAGGAGCCGGTGCCCGGAATCGCATGCTGTTCAATATCCCTCAGCTCGGCATCGCTGATCTTGCCGGCAGCATTTTCGCCCACCGCTTCGAACACAGTGACGATATTGAGATCGTGCCCGTGAAGACAGCCGGGCAGAATGGTGCCGCCATAGACGAAGATGCTCGGCACATTGGCACGCAGCATGCCCATCATGCCGCCGGGCATGTTCTTGTCGCAGCCACCGATCACCAGACAGCCGTCCATCCACTGCCCCTGCACGCAAGTTTCAATGCAGTCGGCAATCACTTCGCGACTGACCAGGCTGTACTTCATGCCTTCAGTGCCCATCGCCATGCCATCGCTGATCGTCGGCGTACCGAACAACTGGGCATTGCCGCCGGCAGCGACCACACCGGCGACCGCCGCATCCGCCAGGCGCTGCAAGCCGCTGTTGCATGGCGTGATCGTGCTGTGGCCGTTGGCAACACCGATCATCGGTTTGGCAAAATCCTTTTCCTGATAGCCCATGCCATAGAACAGGGAGCGGTTCGGCGCCCGCGCCTTGCCGGCAGTGATATGCGCCGAACGTTGATTGAGGGGTTTCAGACCAGCCATCTCCATCTCCGCGTTTTTTTGAGGATCCCTCGCCGGTACGGCAACTGGGCCGTGCACAACAGGATCATCGACAGGCATCCAGCCCATGCGGCCGGGTGGCTGAACGGAAGCACCGAACCGCCACTCAAGCCGCCCGCCGGCGACGCTGCAGCCAGACCACCAGCGCAAGCAGACCAAAAGCCGGCAGCCACATCACTTCCTTGCGAATGCGCTCGACCGGTCTCATGGCGCTGAGGATCTGCTGATCGAACTGCAGACCCAGCGCAGCCGCAGGGCTGCCAAAGGCGACGTGATCAATGATCAGCTTGTCATCCTTGACGATCACCTCCAGCCCAAGTGTCTGCAGGCGCTCTGCCCCGCTTTCCCCTCTGGGCACTCGCAGCAGCATCACGGTCGACTTCACCTTGCCGTAATGGTCTTCGCCTTCGACCACCAGTCGCAGATCAGTCTTGTGCCTGAGTTCTCCCACCGTCTGCACGAAAGCCTGCGGTGCAATTTCTTCGTAAGGATCGTAAAGGCGATCCAGCCAGAAACCAGGGCGGAACAGGGTGAAAGCAATCAGCAACAGCAAGACGCTTTCATACCAGCGGCTGCGCACCACAAACCAGCCCTGGGTGGCGGCGGCGAAGATCAGCATGGCCATCGTGGCGATGATGAACACCAGCACGCCCTGGCCGATCTTGACATCCATCAGCAGCAGATCGGTATTGAAAATGAACAGGAAAGGCAGCGCTGCGGTACGCAGGCTGTAATAAAAGGCCTGGATGCCGGTGCGGATCGGATCACCTTTCGAGACCGCTGCCGCCGCAAAAGACGCCAACCCGACCGGTGGCGTCACATCGGCCATGATGCCGAAATAGAACACGAACAGATGGACTGCCACCAGCGGCACGATCAGACCATTTTGCTGGCCGAGAGAAACCACCACCGGCGCCAGCAGGCTGGAAACCACGATGTAGTTCGCCGTCGTCGGCAGCCCCATCCCGAGCACCAGGCTGAACACGGCGGTAAGGATCAGCATCAGCAACAGGTTGCCCATCGACAGCAACTCGACCAGATCCGCCAGCACCAGACCCACTCCGGTCTGCGAAACCGCGCCGACGATGATCCCGGCGGTTGCAGTCGCGATGCCGATGCCGATCATGTTGCGTGCGCCGGTAATCAAGCCTTCACGCAGATCGACCAGACCCGCGCGGACTTCGCTGCCAATATTCGCCGTCTCGCCACGCATCCAGGCAATGATCGGACGTTGGGTGAGCAGAATGCCGATCAGCATCAGACTGCCCCAATAAGCGGACAGTCCCGGCGACAGCCGCTCGACCATCAGACACCACACCAGGACCACCACCGGCAGAATGAAATGCAGCCCTGACAGCAGCACCACACGGGTATTGGGCAGTTTGTCGATCGGTTGGTCGGGATCTTCGACTTCCAGCGGTGGTCGATCAGCAGCGATCTTGAGCAGCAGCAGATAGACACCGATCAGCAGCAGGATGATCACGCTCAGCGCATGGTCGCCGAGCAAGGGCTTCATCCAGCTCAGGCCGTAATACACCGCCAGCGACAGCCCGGAAATCAGCATCGCTCCGAACGCAAAGCCGGTCAGCCGGCGCAGCCACGGTTTCGGTGCAACATTGCCGATCGGCTGCATGCCCAGCTTGAGCGCTTCAAGGTGGACGATGTACAACAAGGCGATGTAGGAAATGGTCGCCGGCAGGAAAGCATGCTTGATGATCTCCACGTAGGGCATGCCGACGTATTCAACCATCAGGAAAGCGGCCGCTCCCATCACCGGCGGCATGATCTGGCCATTCACCGAGGAAGCGACTTCGACTGCTCCCGCCTTTTCAGCGGAAAAACCAACCCGGCGCATCATCGGAATGGTGAACGTGCCAGTGGTGACCACGTTGGCAATCGAGGAGCCGGAAATCATGCCGGTGAGCGCCGAAGACACCACTGCCGCTTTCGCCGGGCCGCCGCGCATGTGGCCCAGCATGCTGAACGCAAGCTGGATGAAGTAATTACCGGCCCCCGCACGCTCGAGCAAAGCGCCAAACAGCACGAACAGGAAGACGAAACCGGTGGACACCCCGAGCGCGATGCCGAACACCCCTTCGGTGGTGATCCACTGGTGATTGGCCAGCGCGTTGAGGCTGACGCCACGGTGTGCGAGCAGCTCGGGCATCCACGGCCCGGCAAGGCTGTAACCCAGGAAGAGCAGCGCAATCAACGCCAGCGGTGGCCCCAGGGTGCGGCGAGTGGCCTCGAGCAGCAAGGGCAGGCCAATCAGCGCCACCACCAGATCAGCAGTAGTCAGACTGCCCGGGCGCAGCGCCAGCTGCTGATAAAAGACAAACAGGTAGGACGCACAACCCACCGCAATCAGCGCCAGCGCAATGTCGACCAGCGGGACATGATCGCGCGGCGAGCGCTTGAATGCCGGATAGGCGAGAAAGGACAGCAGCAGGGCGAAACTGAGGTGAATCGAACGCGTCTCGGTGTCGTTGAGCACTCCCCATTTCAGGATGAAAGGCAAAGGCGAAGCGATCCAGAGTTGAAACAGGGACCAGCACAAGGCCGCGCCGGCGATGATGACGGCCATCAGGCCGAGCGGAGAACGGGCGCCTGCCTCCTGGGCAAGCATTTCGTCTGCGTCAAGATGATGGTGTTCGGTAGCCATGAGCATGTCCCTGCATTGGGCGAGCAGGAAGCGTCCGGCGATGAGCCTGCTCTTTCTGTTGTGGAAACCTGTTGAACCGACCAGCCCGGGAAATCAAGCAAAAATGCCGGCGCCCGCATCGGCGCCGGCCAGCAGGACGGCTTACATCCAGCCGCGTTCCTTGTAATAGCGCACCGCACCTTCGTGCAGCGGAGCGGACAGTCCGGCCTTGATCATCTCCTGCTCATCGAGGTGCTCAAACGCCGGGTGAATGCGCTTGAAGCGGTCGAGATTGTCGAACACCGCTTTCACCACCTGATAGACCAGCTCGGGGCTGACCTTGGCACTGGTGCTGAGGACCGCCTTGCCACCAATCGACGGCGTCGGCTGGTCATTGCCCTTGTACAGCCCGCCCGGAATTTCGGCACGGGTGTAGTAGCTCTTTTCTGCCAGCAACTGATCGATTTCGGGACCGGTGATCGGCACAAACACCGCATCGACGGTGGTGGTCGCTTCCTGAATTGCCCCGTTGGGATGACCGACGAAATAGGTCATCACATCGATATTGTTGTCATTGAGCGCACTGGCCTGCTCTGCGGGCTTCAACTCTGCCGCCAGCGCAAAGACCGACTTGTCCCAGCCTTTCTTGGCCATGATCTCTTCGAAGGTGTCACGCTGCCCGGAGCCCGGATTGCCGATATTGACCCGCTTGCCTTTCATGGTGTCCAGACCGGAGACATTGGCATCACGCCGGGCGAGCACGGTGAATACTTCACTTTGCAGCGAGAACAGCGCGCGCAAGTCTTCGACCTTCTCGCCAAACGGCGCCAGACCTTCCATCGCCTTGTACTGGTGGTCGGACTGCATCACTCCCATGTTGAATTCGCCGCTGCGGATGCCATTGACGTTGGCCACCCCGCCACCGCTGGCCGGCGCATTGCACTTGATGCCGTGTTCGGCACTGGTGCTGTTGACGAAACGGCAGATCGACTGGCCAGCGACGTAATACACCCCGGTCTGACCACCAGTGCCGATGGTGACGAACTTCTCGTCCGCAGCCTGGGCCAGGCTGCTTGCCCCCAAACCGGCAAGTGCGACGGACAGGCTGAAGGCAAGCACATTCATTTTTTTCATCAGAAATCTCCTCGTTTGGTCGGAACAGCGCCGCGCTGAAAGTGGAGCATTGCTGGGCAAGCGAACGACTCAGGGCTGAAAACAGCAAGCTCGCCGGCAAGTTATACCGCAATGTTCAGCCCAACCACAAGGACGGAGCCGCCACCTCCTTCGTCCTTCTGCTACTCCGTGGCGAGCGCAATACTGCAGCCGTCCTCCGCTTGCAGCACCCGCCAGGCATCAGCTCAGCGCGGCTGCCGCCCTCGTGCCGCTGTCCATTGCACGCCGAACACGCTGAACAGCACGACCACCAGACCCAGCAACGCGCTGCCGCGGATGCTTTGTCCCAGCAGCACCCAGCCCAGCACCACCGCGGTAAGCGGGCTGAGCAGGCCCAGCGAAGCGACCGCGACTGCCGGCAGACGCACCACACCGCGGAAAAAGATCACGTACGCGAAGACCGCGCCGGCGAGGCAGAGATAGGCATAAGCTCCAATCTGCGTGAGCGACAACGGTGGCAACGGTGCATCCAGCGACCACGCCAACGGCAGCAGCATGAGACCACCGAGCAGCAGCTGCCAGCCGGTCAGCGCCAGCACCGGCAGTTCGAGCTGCCAGCGCTGGGTCAGCCAGATGCCGCAGGCCATGCACACCGCGCCAGTCAGCGCCGCCGTGATGCCCACCGGCTCGAACACCGTCTGCGGCGAGAGCAACAGCACAGCCATGCCGGCAATCCCCGCCACCGCCGACCACAGCGTCAGCGGCACCGGCGCCCGCCGCGCCACCACCCAGCTCAAGGCCATCACCACCAGCGGCTGGATCGAACCAAGCACCGCTGCCAGACCGCCCGGCAGACGATAGGCCGCAATGAACAGCAAAGCCTGGAAGAAGCCGATATTCAGTGCGCTCAACACCAGCAGCCGCCAGCCATGGCGCAGGGCCGGCAAGCGGCGAGTGAGCAGCAACAACAGCAATCCAGCCGGCAGCACGCGAATCACCGCTGCAGTAAAAGGGCGGTCCGGCGGCAGCAGCTCGGAAGTGATGATGTAGGTCGAGCCCCAGATCATGGGCGCGAGCGCGGTGATCAGCACATCGCGCCAATAGGGCCGTGCCGAGCCAGTGGGCATGCCTGCAATTCTCATCAGTGGGTGAGTCGGGCCAGAATTGTACTCATGGCGACCATGGTTGGGGCGCACTGGC
>JAVEVA010000066.1:0-17462 GCA_034005275.1 Thauera sp.
GTCGACACACCCTTGTCGCCCTGGTTGCAGGCGCAACGGGCGGAAGGTGCGGCCGGCGAGCCGGTCTACCGTCAGCAGGCGCTGATCGCTTCCTATGTTCATTTCTGGTTCGCCTCGGCGCCAGCAGTGGTGGCGGAGATTTTCGGCCAGGGGCCGGATCCGGTCTGATGCCAGCCTTGCCGCCGGTCCCGCCCAGCTTGCGCCGCTATAATGGTCGCTTCGGTGTTTTGCGGTGGCCCTGGTGATGAGCATGGATCTGACAGTTGCAATGCAGCATGTGCTGCCCAAACAAGCCCTGACCGGTCTTGCCGGCAAGCTCGCCGGTTGGCGTGGCGGCCCGCTCACCACGGCAGTGATCCGCTGGTTCATCAAGCGTTACCGCGTCAACATGGCCGAAGCGGCCAATCCGGACCCGGCCGCCTACGCCAGCTTCAATGACTTCTTCACCCGTGCGTTGCGCGCCGAAGCCCGGCCGCTGGCGGAAGCGGCTTTTGTCTGTCCGGTCGATGGTGCAGTGAGTCAGTGCGGCCCGATCGAGCATGACCAGATTTTCCAGGCCAAAGGCCACTTCTATTCGACCACTGCCCTGCTTGGCGGTGATCGCGAGCTGGCTGCTTCCTTCGAAGACGGAGCGTTTGCCACCATCTACCTGAGCCCGCGCGATTACCACCGCATCCACATGCCTTGCGCCGGCGAACTGAAACAGATGGTTTATGTGCCGGGTGCGCTGTTCTCGGTCAATCCGGCTACCGCGCGCGGCGTGCCCGGTCTGTTCGCGCGCAACGAGCGCGTGGTCTGTGTCTTTGAAGGCGAGGACGGTCCCTTCGTGATGGTGCTGGTCGGCGCGACCATTGTTGGCAGCATGGCCACGGTGTGGCATGGCGTGGTCAATCCGCCGCGGCGTCGGGATGTTGAAAAGCGCAGTTATCGCAGCGGCGAAGTATTGCTGCAGCAAGGTGAGGAAATGGGCCGCTTCCTGCTCGGCTCGACGGTGGTGATGCTGTTCCCCCGTGGCCAGATCCGCTTCCCTTCACGCTGGGCGCCCGAACTGCCGGTGGCGATGGGTGAGCGGATGGGCGAGCGGATCAGTGATCACTTCGGTGAGCAGTCCGGCGAACCGGCGAGCAGGTCTGGTGGCGAACCAGAAGCTGAGCCGGCCTGAACAAACCGGCCGCTTTCAGGGCTGCTGGTCGGCTGCGCTGATCTCAGCAACGCTCAGTACCCATTCGCGCCAGATTGCCACCAGCAGCGCCATCAGTACCGGCCCGACGAACAGGCCGACCAGGCCCATGGTCTGCACGCCGCCGACCAGACCGAAGAAAGTCGGCAGGAAAGGCAGCTTGACCGGACCGCCGACCAGACGTGGGCGCAAGGTCTTGTCGACGATGAACAGCTCGATCGAGCCCCAGGCCAGCAGACCCAGGCCGGCGAGCAGGTTGCCCGAGCCGACCAGGTAGAGCGACACCAGGCTGAAGGACAGCGGTGCGCCACCGGGAATCAATGCCATGAAACCGGTTGCCGCCCCCAGCAGCACCGGTGAAGGCACGCCGGCAATCCAGTAGGCGATGCCCAGCACGACGCCTTCGCCGATGGCGATCACCCCCATGCCGGTGACGGTGGCGCTCACCGTGGCTGGCACGACGCGCGAAAAGCGCTCCCAGTGACGCGGCAGGATGCTTTCGCCGAGGCGGTCGAGCTGGCGGGCGAGCAGGGTGCCGTCCTTGTAAATGAAGAACAGGGTGATCAGCATGAACAAGGTGGTGAGTGCAAGGCGGAACAGATCGCCGGTGGCACTCAGCAGCATGCGGTAGATGTTGCCCAGGTGCTCGCCACTCAGGATCTGTACCCATTCTCCCAGTGCATGGGGCACACCGAGGTGCTCGTCCCAGTAAGCGGCGAGGCGGTCACCGGCGATTGGCAGCGCACGGATCCAGTCTGGCGCGGGGGCGCCGGTGCGGTTGGCTTCGAGCAGCCAGGAGATGAAGTTGCCCGCTTCCTGCAAGGCGTAGTGCAGTGCGACGGTGAGCGGTGCGATCAGGGCGACGATGACGATGATGATCGCAAAGCTCGCGGCCAGGGTGGTATTGCCGCCGCAGCGCGCAACGCCACGGCTGTACAGCGGCCAGCTGGCAAAACCGATGATCAGCGCCGCCAGCACCGGCACCAGAAAACCGCTGAGAAAATACGCCCCGGCGGCAAGAATGAGCAGCAGCAGGGCGCGTACGATGAGAGGGGCTTGAAGGACGGGGGCCATGATCCGGATTGCTGCGGTCGGGGAGCAGACTATACCTGAGCCTGGTGCCGATCCGGGCAGCGAATCCGGTGATTGCCGCTGTTCCGGTGTTCAGTCCCAGCTGAGCGCGCCGCCGGTCTGGTACTCGGTGACCCGGGTTTCAAAGAAATTCTTTTCCTTGCGCAGGTTGGCCTGTTCGTCGAGCCAGGGCAGAACATTGCTCGCGCCGGGGAAAGGTTCGGCGACACCGAGCTGGCGGGCGCGGCGGTTGGCAATGTAGCGGAATTGACCCATGTGCTGGGCAGCGGAATAGCCGAGGATCGGTTCGGGCAGGAGGAAGTCGGAATAGGCGCTTTCGGCGGCTTCGGCTTCCAGCCACAGCGCGGCGATGGCTTGCGGGTCGAGCTGCAGGTTTTCTTCTTCGATGAGGGTGCGCACGGTGCGGATGCCGAAAGCGCAGTGCAGCACTTCGTCGCGCATGATGTATTGCAGCTGTTCGGCAGTGCCTTTCATCAGCCCGCGCCGTTGCAGGGCGAAGATCGGCGAGAAGCCGTTGTAGAACCAGCAGCCTTCGAAGATCGCCGCGAAGAACAGGTAGGAGAGCGCGAATTCGTGCAGATTGTCCCGATCGCGCAGATCGAAGTCGGCGCGCATCACCCGTTCGATTGCCGCCAGCGAGCCGTCGAAATACTTCAGGTCGGCTGCCATCACTTCGTCCCACAGGTCGAGCGCTTTCAACTCGGCGAACAGATGGGCGTTGATCATGGTGAATTCACCGGAAAGGTTCGACTTGACGTACAGATTCTGGTAGTCCGGCTCGATCGAAGCGGAAACGCCGGTGATGTTGGCGATGGTCGCCGTTGGTGCGATGGCGACGCAGTTCGAATTACGCATGCCGTGACGGGCAATCCGTTGGCGCAGCGCCGACCAGTCGAGCTGGCTGGAGCGATCGAGCTGAAGGGCGAGTTCGGCATGATCCGGTCGGCGGGTGCTGGCAAGCAGGTCGATGCTGTCGTGCGGCAGGATGCCGCGATCCCACAGACTGCCCTGGTAGCTGGAATAGCGGCCGCGCTCGGCCGCAAGCTCGGTGGAGGCCCAATAGGCGGTGTGGCAGATCAGCTCCATCGAGCGGTCGGCAAAGTCCACCGCCGCATCCGAAGCGTAGGCGATGCCCAGACGATGGAGCGCGTCGGCAAAGCCCATCATCCCCAGCCCGACCGGGCGGTGGCGCAGTTCGCCGGCGGCGGCGCGTGCTTCGGCCGCTTCATAGGCAGCGCGGAAGGCATCGCCGTAGCGCTCGTGCAGTTCCGGCACTTCATTGGGCGAGAACAGCGTCCATTCGCCTGCGGTGATCACCCGCTCCATGAACAGATTCGGGGAAAGTAGCGCTCAGGACGCCGGGTGGCGCTCTGGCAGAGGTGCTGGCAGATGAGTGGGGCGTTCCAGAGTCAGGACCGCGTCATGGCTGCCACCCGGGCGACGGAAGCCGTGGCGGCTGGCCATGTGGATCACGGCAGGGCTGATGCTGTGGCAGAGCACGCGCTGGGCGCCGGCTTGCCAGGCGAGCGCGATCACGTGCTCGAACAGGACCTGGCCGAGACCATGACCACGCATTTCATGAATGACGCTGAGGCCGAAATCGGCTTCGCCATCGCGGATGCCGGCATGGGCAAGGGCGACGATGCTGCCGTCGGCACGGCTCAGGCCGGCGACATAGTCCTGCTCGTAATCGAGCCGGGCCACATAGGCGGCAATGCCGGGGTCGGCGATGCCGTAGCCGAAGCGCAGGGTGCGGTCATCGGCATTGAGGCTGAGCAGGTGGAGGCGGATGCGTTCGGCATCACCGGCGGTGAAGCGCTGCAGGGCGGAAAGCCCGATCACGGGCAGGGCAACAGCGGGAGAGGCGGAAACAGCTGGGCGTGTTTCAGGTTCGGCAAGGCAGATCGGTTCGGGCATGGCAGCGCTCCACGATGGAGGGGGTAGGCTGCCGGCGCCGGGTGAACTGCAGGCACGCGCAATGCTGGCCGTGTCCTGCCATCCGATCATCAGTCAAGCGAACAAGTGAAATGGTGTATGCCATGCCTCTTGTCAGGGACACCCCGCCCCAAGCTGTTGAAGGTGATGCGCATGGCAGGTCTTCTGGCTTGCGGGTCATCGCTGGGTGCCGGCCTTCCCGGAAAAATCCAGTGGCGGAGAGGGCACACGGCTTGCCGCTTACAGCTGCGGGGGCAGCTCCGGAATTCGCCCTGTCGTCCATCTGGACTGGCGGCACCGGATTCCCTTTTCATGCCTGCAGCAAAAGCGGCAGGCAACCATGAACAAGGCCGTCAGGGTAAGGCAGGGTCTGCAGTCCTGTCAAACGTGCTCCTCAGCGGGGCGCCCGAATGTCTCCATCTTCGGCTGCTCCAACCGGCGCAGGTGGTCGATAGTCGGGGTTGGGGCCGACTTCGCTGCGCCACATGGCGGCAGCCAGCAACGCCAGTGCCAGCATGAGGAGGGCAAAGTAGCCTAGTTGGGCGGCCCGGTTGCGGCGCAGGCGCTTGCGGCCGCCGTAGTACATCGCATGCAGGTACTGGCTGCCGGTGAGGGCGAGCGCAAGCAGGCCGCCACCGAGCAGGCGGCTGGCGAGCGGGTCGAAGAATACGCCGATCGCCGGATTGCGTGCCGGCATGAAAAAAGCCGGCGCGTCGAGCAGCAGGCGGGCGCCGCCCAGTACACACAGCAGCAGCATGATGATCTGCAGTGCCCGCATTGCGCTTGTCCGTTCAATGCTGGCTCAGGGTTCGAACAGCTCGCCGCTGCCGGCCGGACGTGGCGCGGCGAGGCCGAAGTGCTGCCAGATCGAATGGCTCGCCATCCGGCCGCGCGGGGTGCGTTGCAGATAGCCTTGCTGGATCAGGTACGGTTCGATGACGTCTTCGATGGTGTCGGTCGATTCGCCAATCGCCGCAGCGAGGTTGTCTACCCCGACCGGGCCGCCGCCGAATTTTTCCAGCACTGCCGACAGCAGCTTGCGGTCCATCAGGTCGAGACCGAGATGATCGACGTCGAGCATCGCCAGCGCGGCATCAGCGACTGCAGAGGTGATCTGACCGCCGGCTTTCACTTCCGCGTAATCCCGCACCCGACGCAGCAGCCGGTTGGCAATCCGTGGCGTGCCACGGGCACGGCGGGCAATTTCAAATGCACCTTCGTCATCGATGCCGACCTTGAGCAGGCCGGCGGAGCGGCTGACGATGAAGGCGAGCTCTTCGGCGGAGTAGAACTCCAGCCGCGAGACGATGCCGAAACGGTCGCGCAGCGGATTGGTCAGCATGCCGGCGCGGGTGGTGGCGCCAACCAGGGTGAAGGGCGGCAGGTCGATTTTCACCGAGCGTGCGGCCGGGCCTTCGCCGATCATGATGTCGAGCTGGAAATCTTCCAGCGCGGGGTAGAGGATTTCTTCCACTACTGGTGACAGGCGGTGAATCTCGTCGATGAACAGCACATCGTGCGGGTCGAGATTGGTCAGCAGTGCAGCCAGATCGCCGGCACGTTCGAGCACCGGCCCGGAAGTCTGGCGCAGATTGACCCCCATTTCGGCGGCAAGGATGTTGGCCAGCGTGGTCTTGCCCAGGCCGGGTGGGCCGAACAGCAGCACATGGTCGAGCGCTTCGCTGCGCTGGCGTGCCGCCTGGATGAAGATCTCCAGCTGCTCGCGGATCTTGGCCTGACCGACGTATTCCGCCAGCCGGCGCGGGCGCAGCGCGCGCTCGATGGCGTCTTCCTGACGATCGGCAGGGGTGGCAGAAATCAGTCGTTCGGCGGCGGAGGATGGCGCGGTGCTGCGCAGTTGGTCGGTTTCGATCATGGCGCACAGTGTAGCGGATCAGGTGGCGACAGATCAGCCCGCCGCCCGTGACAGCCGGCGCAGGGCGAGGCGGATGCCGTCGCTGACGCTGGTGTCGGCAGGGACTTCCTTGAGCGCGAGCAGCGCTTCGCGTTCCTTGTAGCCGAGGGCGAGGAGGGCGTTGAGGATGTCGCTGCGTTCGTCGCCGGGGTTGGGCGCCGGACTGCTTGCAGCGGGGCGGTCCGTTGCCAGCTGTTGGGTGAATTTGTCGCGCAGTTCGAGCAGCAAGCGCTCGGCGGTTTTCTTGCCGATGCCGGGCACGCGGGTGAGCGGTTTGCTTTCCTGGGCGGCAATGGCCTGGGCGAGCTCGCTCACCGAGAGGCCGGACAGCACCGCTAGCGCCATGCGTGCGCCGATGCCGGAGACTTTCAGCAGCAGGCGGAAGGCGCTGCGCTCTTCTTCGCTGGCAAAGCCGTAGAGAAAGTGGCCGTCGTCGCGCACGATGAAGTGGGTGTGAAGCACCACGCTGCTGCCGGTATCCGGCAACTGGTAGAAGGTGCTCATCGGCACGTCGACTTCGTAGCCGAGGCCGTGCACGTCGATGAGCAGTTGAGGCGGGTGTTTGGCGAGCAGGGTGCCGTGAATGCGTCCGATCATGTCTGAACCCGGGCTGAAAGTGGAGAAGCCGATGTTAGCGCGAAGCCGCTGTTGTGCGTGTTCAGGGTAACTGGGTTATGCTGTTTCATTCCTTGTCCGGAACAGTTGCTCCTTGAACAGCTTGCCCACCATCCTGCGTGCTGTGGTTCATTGGCTGCCCGCGATCGGCGTTGCCATGCTTGGGCTGGTGCTCACCCACGTGCTCGCCGAGCAGCAGCGCACGAGCGTCGAACGGGTCGCTCAGGCGCGCCATGCCGAACAGGTCGAGGCGGCGGTCAATGCGGTCAATCAGCGCATTCTCGCCTATACCGAAGTGGTAGCCGGGATGCGTGATCTCTATCTGGTTGATCCGGCACTTGATTATCGGCAATTTGAACGTATCGCTGCCGGTCATGACGTCCGTGTCAGCTACCCCGAGATCCGGAATCTGTCCTTTACCCGCCGGGTGCCTGCAGCAGGGCGGTCGGTGTTCGAGCAGCGCATGCGGGAGCAGGCGGAGGCCAAGGGCTACGCTGCCGGGCAGATCATTCACCCTGACCCCGGCCCCGGGTTTGAAAACCTCTTCGTGGTCGAACATCTGTGGCCGCATGCCGGCAATGATGGCGTGTGGGGGCTGAGCATTCATGCCCAGCCCAATAATCTGGCTTCCATGCTGAGAGCGTGGGCGACGGGCGTGGCGGTGGTCTCCGCACCGTTCTCGCTGGTTCAGGAGCGTGAGCTGGCCAATGGTTTTCTGCTGCGTTTCCCGGTGTTCACTGCCGGGCGAGGCGCAGGACCGAGCGCGCCGGAGTTCATCGGCGCGATTGCCGCCTCCATCCATGCGCGCAGCATGATGAGCGCCCTTGAGGATTCCGGTTTCCTGCGCGGGCTGGCCTTGAAGATCGAAGATCTGGGGCGTGTGGCGGAGGCGGAGCCGGGCGTGACCATCCTGTTGGGCACCACGCCGTCGTGGTCGGCGACCCGTGCCGATGAGGCGCTGATGGTACAGCGCGAGCTGGTGGTGCATGACCGGCGCTGGCAGCTGAGCTTCCTGCCGGCCCAGGGTCTGCTGTCGGAACAGGAGCGCCAGCTGCCGCACTGGATCAGTGCGGGAGGGGTGCTGGCCTCCCTGTTGCTGGCGATGGTGGCGAGTGTCCTGACCCGTCGCTATCTGCTCACGCTGAATGCCGTGCGCAGCACTCACCAGGCGCTGGAACGCAGTGAAGACCGTTTTCTGGCGGTGTTCAATCAGGCAGCGGTGGGCATTTCGCTGACCGACTCCGAAAATGGCCATTTCCTGCGCGTCAATCGCAAGTATGGTGCGATCCTCGGCTATCACGAGGATGAGCTGATGGTCTTGTCGATTCAGAGTCTGTCTCACCCGGACGAGCTCGGAGCCGATGAGGCGGCGATGGCGGGGCTCAGGGCTTCGGCAGTGAGCGAATATCACTGCGAGAAGCGCCTGCGCCACAAGAATGGCAGCTGGATCTGGGTCGATCTGACCGTGTCGCCCGTCTTTGACAGCGTGGGGGAACGTCCCTGGCACGTGGGGGTGATTCAGGACATCAGCGCCCGCAAGGCGGCCGAAGCCGAGCTGCAGTATCTCGCCTATCACGATGCGCTCACCGGCTTGCCCAACCGGCGTCAGCTCCTTGATCGCCTGCCGCAGATCCTGCAGGCCGGAGCGCGCCGGCAGCGCTTTGGCGCCTTGCTGATGTTCGATCTCGACCATTTCAAGCTGCTCAATGAAACTCGTGGTCACGATCAGGGCGATCAGCTGCTGCGCGAGGTGGCTGCTCGCTTGCGTGACGAGAATGGCCTGGTGGTGCGTCATGGCGATGATGAGTTCATCCTCGTTGCTGAAGACCTCGCTGACAATGCCGTGCTCGCGGCCGCACGCGCCGGAGCGCTGGGGGAAGGGGTGCTGGAAAGGCTGCGGGCACCGGTGCAGCTCGGTGGCAAGCCTTATCAGGCCACGGTGAGCATGGGGGTGAGCCTGTTTGCGGGAGATGAGCTGAGCGTGGACGAGTTGCTCAGTCGCGCGGATCTGGCGATGCACGAAGCCAAGCTCAACGGGCGCAATACTTTCCGTTTTTACGACCCGGCACTGCAGGAACTGGCCAATGTGCGGGCCGCGCTCAGCGCCGACATGCAGGTCGGACTGGAGCAGCAGCAGTTCGAGCTGTTCTATCAGCCTCAGCTTGAGCACGGCTACATCCGCGGGGCGGAAGTGCTGCTGCGCTGGCGACACCCCCGTGACGGGCTGGTTTCACCGGCGACCTTCATCCCGCTCGCGGAAGAGACCGGCTTTGTGGTCGAACTGGGAGACTGGGTGCTGAGAACCGCCTGTGTCCAGTTGGCGCAATGGAAGAAAACGCCTGGTTTTGCCGAGCTGATGCTGGCGGTGAATGTCAGCCCGCGCCAGTTCCGTCAGGCGGATTTTGTCGAACGGGTGCTGGCTGCGCTGGCCAGCAGCGGCGCCGAGGCCAGGCAGCTCAAGCTTGAGCTGACCGAAGGCCTGCTGCTGCATGATGTGGATGACACCATCGACAAGATGATGCGGCTCAAGTCCTATGGCGTCAGCTTCTCGCTTGATGATTTCGGCACCGGCTATTCCTCGCTGGCTTACCTGAAGCGCCTGCCGCTCGACCAGCTCAAGATTGATCAGAGCTTTGTGCGGGATGTGCTCACCGACCCCAACGACGCGGCGATTGCCCGTACGGTGGTGGCGCTTGCCACCAGCCTGGGACTGGCGGTGATTGCCGAGGGCGTCGAAACCGAGGAGCAGCTCGATTTCCTCGAGCGCAACCATTGCCATGCCTGGCAGGGCTATCTGTTCAGCAAGCCGGTGCCGGTTGCCGAGTTTGAGGCCTTGCTGGTACGCAGCTGAAGGCCATCGCCAAAAGACCACCGTCAAAGCAGCACGATGTCGTACTGTTCCTGATTGCAGCTTGCTTCGGCGTGGAGGGAGATCTTCTTGCCGACAAAATCCGACAGCATCGCCAGCGCCTGGCTTTCTTCATCCAGGAAGAGGTCGATCACATCCGGCGCGGCCAGCACGCGGAATTCGCGCGCGTTGAACTGGCGGGCTTCGCGCAGCAGCTCGCGCAGGATTTCATAGGCGACGGTGCGTGCAGTCTTCACTTCACCACGGCCGCCACAGGTGCAGCACGGCTCGCACAGCAGATGGGAGAGTGATTCGCGCGTGCGCTTGCGCGTCATTTCTACCAGCCCCAGCGCGGTGAAGCCGTTGACGCTCATTTTGGTGTGGTCGCGGCTGAGCGCCTTGCGCAATTCTTCGAGCACCATTTCGCGGTGTTCGGTGTTTTCCATGTCGATGAAATCGACGATGATGATGCCGCCCAGATTGCGCAGGCGCAGCTGGCGGGCGATGGCCTGGCTGGCTTCGAGGTTGGTCTTGAAGATCGTGTCGTCGAAGTTGCGCGCACCGACAAAGCCGCCAGTGTTGACGTCGATGGTGGTCATCGCTTCGGTCTGGTCGATGATCAGGTAGCCGCCGGATTTGAGTTCGACGCGGCGGGCGAGGGCGCGCTCGATTTCGTCTTCGACGTTGTAGAGCTCGAACAGCGGCCGTTCGCCGGCGTAATGCTCCATCAGCGGCCGCACACGCGGGGTGTATTTTTCGGCAAAACTGCTCAGTTTCTGGAAATTCTCCCGCGAATCGATGCGGATGCGTGCCGTGTCGGCATTGGCGAGGTCACGCAGTGCGCGCTGGCCCAGGTTGAGATCTTCATGCAGCAGCTGGGGCGGCAGCAGCTTGCCGGGTTGGGCGTTGATGTCCGCCCAGCGTTTGCGCAGATAGCTGATGTCGCTCGACAGCTCTTCATCGGTGGCCGACTCGGCCATGGTGCGGACGATGAAGCCGCCGCCTTCGTCTGCCGGGATGAGTGCGGTGAGGCGCTGGCGCAGCGCTTCGCGCTCGGCTTCGGCTTCGATGCGCTGAGAGATGCCGATGTGCTTTTCCTGCGGCAGATAGACCAGCAGGCGGCCGGCGAGGCTGATCTGGGTGGACAGGCGGGCGCCTTTGCTGCCGAGCGGGTCCTTGAGCACTTGCACCATCAGGCTCTGGCCTTCGCTGAGGATGCGTTCGATCGGCCGCGCCGCTTCGCCGAGGTGGCGTTCACTCCAGATGTCGGCGACGTGGAGGAAGGCGGTGCGCTCGAGACCGACGTCGATGAAAGCCGACTGCATGCCGGGCAGCACGCGCACCACCTTGCCGAGATAGATGTTGCCGACGATGCCGCGGTTGGCGGTGCGCTCGATGTGCAGTTCCTGCACCACCCCTTGCTCGATGATCGCCAGGCGGGTTTCCTGTGGGGTGAAATTGATCAGAAATTCGGTACTCATGGCCGTGTATGCAATGGGAAATGGGCAAGGACAGCACGCCGGAGCGGCTGTCCTTGCCGATGGCTCATCGCCAGCGCTGGTGGTCAGGTGCGTTACAGCGGATAGTTGAACTCCCTCAGCAGTTGCGCGGTTTCGTAAAGCGGCAGGCCGACGATGCCGGAGTGGCTGCCATGGATTTCCTCGATGAAGATCGCCGCCTTGCCCTGAATGCCATAGGCACCGGCCTTGTCCATTGGTTCGCCGCTGGCAACATATTGGCGGATCTGCAGCGGACTCAGCTCGCCGAATTTGACCGTGCTCACCGACAGCCGGCTGCGGGTGCGTTCGCCATTGCTCACCGCTACGGCAGTGAGCACGCGGTGGCTGCGGCCTGACAGGCGTTGCAGGATATCGAGCGCTTCGCTGCTGTTGGCCGGCTTGCCGATGATCTGGCCGTCGAGCTCGATCGTGGTGTCGGCGGCGAGCACCGGACGAGTGATCAGCTTGCGCCAGCGCAGGCGTTTCAGACCGGCGCAGGCTTTGGTGAGCGCAATCCGTTCGACATAGTGGGCCACTTCCTCATCCGGCAGCGGGCTTTCGTCGACGTCGGCGTCCTGACCGCGTTCGCCGCCGCGAAAGGTGAGGACGTCGAACTGGATGCCGACCTGGCGCAGCAGATCACGGCGGCGGGGGCTCTGGGATGCAAGATAGATGCGTGAAGTGATCTCTGGCATGGTGGCAGGGCTCAGGAGCGATGATAGGGATGGCCGCGCAGCACCGTCCACGCCCGGTACAGCGCTTCAGCCAGCAGCGGACGGACCATGGCATGCGGCAGGGTGAGGCTGGACAGGCGCAGGCTTTCGTCGGCGCTGGCTTTCAGGTCGGCGGCCAGACCGTCGGGGCCGCCGATGATGAAGGCGACATCACGGCCGTCCGCCAGCCAGGCTTCGAGCCGACTGGCCAGATCGAGAGTGCTCAGGTTGCTGCCGCGCTCGTCGAGCACCACTCGTCGGCAACGTGCGGGCAGGGCAGCTTCGATGCGGGCGGCTTCGGCAGCCATCATGCTGTCGGCGGTCTTGCCGCTGTTGCGTGGCTCGGCTTTCACTTCGATCAGCTGCAGCGGCAGCTCGCGCGGCATGCGGCGGGCGAACTCGTCAAAGCCGGCTTCGACCCAGGCTGGCTGGCGCAGGCCGACGGCAAGCATGAGCAGTTTCAAGGCCGGCTCCCGCGCTGCTCAGTTGCTCAGCGGAGTGCGTGCTGCCGGCGAGGTACGCCACAGTTCTTCGAGACGGTAATGGCTGCGGATCGCGGGTTGCATGATGTGCACCACGATATTGCCCAGGTCGACCAGCACCCATTCGCCGCTGTCCTCGCCTTCGATGCTGAGTACTTCGGCACCAGCGGCCACCGCCTTGTCCTTGACGTGATGGGCAAGCGCGCGGGTCTGGCGGCCGGAGTCGGCACTGGCGACGATGATGCGATCGAACAGCGGCGTATTGGCGGCGGTGTCGATGACTTCGATGTCGCGGGCCTTGATGTCTTCGAGGGCGTCGACAATGACGGGGACAAGATCGGGAGCGTTCATGGGCAGTAGGGCTGGGCAGATTGAGGGATGGGCGGCATAGCCGGGGCGGATTGCGGCCCGGCTGCGCGATAAAGTTGCTGTGCGCCAATATAGTCGACAACCGAATCGGGCAGCAAATAGCGCACGCTGCTGCCGGCGGTGATGAGGCTGCGGATGCGGGTGGCCGAGATGTCGAGCGCGGTGAGCGGAAAAGGCAGGATCAGGCCGGAGCCTTGCTGGTGCACGGCAGTTGGCTGGTGGCAGAGCCGGCTGCTGGCCAGTTCTGCGAGTGCCGGCCGCAGGGCTGCCGGCAGGCCGTTGCCCTGGCAGGGATAGCCGGGACGGGTGGCGATGGCGAGGTGACAGAGCGGGAGAATTTCTTCCCAGCGGTGCCAGCGATCGAGGTCGGCAAAAGCATCGGCGCCGAGAATCAGCAGCAGCGGGCGGGTGCTGCCGAACTGTCTGCGCAGGCGTTCGAGGGTGAGGACGGTATAGCTTGCTTCGGCGCTGAGCACTTCGGCGGCGTCGACTTCGAGCGCCGGATTGCCGGCGGCAGCCAGCTCGACCATCTGCAGGCGCTGTGCCGGGCTGGTGCCGGGCAGGGCGCGGTGAGGTGGCTGGCCGGCGGGAATGAGGCGGATGCGTTCGAGACCGAAGTGCATGCGCGCTTCCTCGGCCAGCCGCAGGTGGCCGTAATGGATGGGGTCGAAAGTGCCGCCGAGCAGCCCGAGGGCGGTGGCGGTATCTGCGGTGTTATGGCCGGACATCATGTTGTGTCAGGCAGACCGAAGACATCGCGGGCGCAGGTGTAGAAGCTGGCAAACAGCATCGGCAGCAGCACCAGCGGCAGCGGCAGGGCCAGCAGCGAAGCGAGCAGGGGCGACAGGGCGCCGAGGAGAGCGATGATCAGGCCGGGCAGCAGTACGCCGCAGACCGCGACCGCGATGGCGTAGACCAGAAAAGGACGCCAGTTGCGCAGGCAGGCGAAGAAGCTGAAGAACATCGCCTTCAGTGCGGGCAGTTGCCACCAGGCGGCGAGGATGGGAGCGAACCAGTAGGCCATCATCACCGGCGTGGACAGGGCGAGACCGATGATCAGGATCAGTTGCAGATTGGCCATGCTCTGCCCGCCGGTTTCGAATTCGCCCTCGCGCAGGATGCTGGCCAGGCTGCCGTCATCGAACAGGCTCACCAGCAGCAGGACGACAATGCTGGCCACCAGATAGAGGCCGCCGACACCGATCAGCGCCGGCAGATTGTGGCGAAAACCGGAAAACAGCACTTCCGGGCCTGGTTTTTGCTGCTGGTCGAGCGCCCGGCAGGCATTCATCACCCCCATCGACAAGGCCGGCATCAACAGCGAGGCGGCGAGCTGGCCGATGAAAGGAAAGATGCTGATCACCAGCAGCGCGAGCAGATAGCCGAAACTGGCAAAGGCGATCAGCGCCGGACTGCGCCGCCAGAGCTGGAAGCCGGCCAGCAGCCAGTACCAGCCGCGGGAAGAAGGGAGAACGTTTGCTTGCATGAGGGGAAACAGGGTGATGAAAAGTTCAGGTCGCCGTGACCCGCAGCGGTGGCTGCTGCCGGTGGTTCCTGATGTATTGAAATCGCTTCATGCCACGGTCCCGAGCTCGGCAGCAAGACAGGCCGGCTGCTCGGTGCGCAGGGCGAGCATGCGGCGGTATTCCTCCGGATCCTTGACCAGCACCAGTTCGCCTTCACGACGCTGATGAAAGTCGAGTGCACGTGACAGCCAGAAACGCAGCGCAGCCGCGCGCAGCATCACCGGCCAGGCCTGGTGCTCCCCGGCGCTGAATGGGCGCTCGGCGTGGTAGGCGCTCAGCAGGGCCTGGCTGCGCTGCGGATCAAGTCGGCCGTCAGCCTGGCTGCACCAGTCGTTGACGGTGACTGCGACATCGAACAGCAAAGCGTCATAGGCGGCAAAATAGAAGTCGATCACCCCGCCGATGCGCGCCTGCTCCGCGCCAGCTTCTTCCCACAGCACGTTGTCGCGAAACAGGTCAGCATGGATGGCGCCTGCAGGCAGGGTCTGCCAGTCAAGCTGCTGCTCGGCAGCAAGACTGTCATCAAGCAGCGTCTGCTCGGCAGCACTGAGCCGCGGGCGCAGCTGGAGCGCGGTTTGCTGACGCCAGCTGCGCCCGCGGGCATTTTCCTGACGGCGACCATAAGACATGCCGGCCAGGTGCAGGCCGGCGAGCATCGCGCCGATGCGGGCGCAATGTGCCGGGCCGGGCGTCATCACCGATGAGCCGGCGAGACGGGCGACCAGGATCGCTGGCCGGTCTTCAAGCGTGCCGAGATATTCATTGTGGCGGTTGGCAATCGGCCCCGGCACCGGCAGGCCGTGGCGAGCGAGATGCGCCATCAGGTGCAGGTAGTAGGGCAGTTCGGCACGCGGGATGTCTTCAAACAGGGTGAGGACATAGCGTCCGAGGGTGGTGGTGACGAAGAAGTTGCTGTTCTGCACCCCGGCGGCAATCCCTTGCAGTTCGACCAGGCGGCCGACGGCGTAATCCTTCAGCCAGCATTCGAGGGCGGCAGCGGGAACAGGGGTGAATACGGACATGGAGCCTGTCGCCTTCTTACCAGGACTTCAGCACCCAGGTCGGCACGCTCAGCTGTGGGCTGCCGTCGTGGCGCACCATCTTGCCGTTGCCGTCCTGGTCGATGAGGTAGTAAGGCGTGCCATGCGGCGGGGTGACTTTCACCATGTAGAGCTGGCCGCGAAGGCGGTATTCGGTGACGGTGTCCTCGCCACGCTTGATGATGGTGACCTGCGGTTCGTCGAGTGCCTCTTCACCGAGCAGCGGCGGCGGCTCGGGCAGCGGTTCAAGAGCAGGCGGCTGCTGGGCGAAGGCGTGCAAGGGCAGGATGAGCAGGCTGGCGATGAGCAGGTGACGCATGATGGTTCTCCGGAGAATGGCTCCCATTCTAGCCTTTGTCCGCCTGCAGGCGGCAGGATCCGCGATGCGTTCGCCTTGTGCAGGCCGGTGGCGGGACGTAGGATCATCGTTCTGCCCATCCGCGAGAACAACAACATGAGTGCGAAAGACAAGCTCCCGCGCAGCGCCCCTGACATCAACACCGCTCATCTCAATGCACTTGAGTCGTGGCGGGTGTTCGGCATCATGGCCGAATTCGTCGAAGCGACCGACCGGCTGGCCGCAGTGCGGCCAGCCGTGTCGATCTTCGGCAGCGCCCGCACGCCGCCGGATCATCCGTATTACCTGCTTACCGAGCGCATCGCCCGGCTGCTGTCCGATGCCGGTTTCTCGGTGATTTCCGGTGGTGGTCCCGGCATCATGGAAGCGGCCAACAAAGGCGCGTTCCACGGCAAAAGTCCGTCGGTCGGCCTCAATATCCAGCTGCCGATGGAGCAAAGCGCCAATCCTTATCAGGATATTTCGCAGACTTTCCGCCATTTTTTTGCGCGCAAGTTCATGTTCGTCAAATTCGCTGCCGCCTACGTGGTGATGCCGGGCGGTTTCGGCACCCTCGACGAACTGATTGAAGCGATGACGCTGATCCAGACCAAGAAAAGCCAGAAAATCCCGATCATCCTGGTGCACCGGCCGTTCTGGGAAGGCTTGCTTGACTGGATGCAATCTCATCTGGTCAATGAGGGCATGATCGACGCTGCCGATCTTGATCTGATCCAGGTCATTGAAGAGCCGGAACAGATCGTCGATGCGATTTTCAAGCATTACGAGAAACGCGGCTTCTCTCCCGAGCCGGCCGAGCACGACATGATGCTCAATTTGTGAACGCGGTGAGCAGCCAGGCTGGGCGGCGAACTCTGCCATAATGCACCGCTTGCGCGCAGGCGCGGCGGCGGAAGATGGTTGGCCCGCTCAGCTGGCCCTTCCTGCGCGCAAACCGTTCGTCAAGGATTGCACCCATGCCCACTTTGCTGCTCGTCGATGGTTCCAGCTATCTGTACCGCGCCTATCACGCCCTGCCCGATCTGCGCACTTCGCGCGGCGAGCCGACCGGAGCGATTCGCGGCGTGCTCTCCATGTTGCGCCGGCTGGAAGCCGATTATCAGGCTGAATACCGTGCCTGCGTGTTCGATGCCCCCGGCAAGACTTTCCGCGACGACTGGTTTCCCGACTACAAGGCCAACCGGCCGTCGATGCCGGATGACTTGCGTGCCCAGATCGCGCCGCTGCATGAAGCGGTTGAAGCGGAAGGCTGGCCGCTGCTGTCAGTGAGCGGAGTCGAAGCCGATGACGTCATCGGCACCCTCACCCGGGCAGCGGTCGAACGCGGTTGGGAAGTGGTGATTTCCACTGGCGACAAGGATCTCACCCAGCTGGTGCGCCCCGGCGTGCTGTGGGTCAACACCATGAGCGAAGAAGTGCTCGACAGTGCTGGCGTCGAAGCCAAGTTCGGTGTGCCGCCAAACGCGATCATCGACTACCTGGCATTGATGGGGGACAGCGTCGACAACGTCCCCGGGGTGGAGAAATGCGGGCCGAAAACAGCACAGAAATGGATTGCCCAGTTTGGTGATCTGGACAGCCTGATTGCGCGCGCTGACGAAGTGGGGGGCAAGATCGGCGAAAACCTGCGCCGTCACCTGGATTTTCTGCCGCTGGCGCGCAAGCTGGTGACGGTGGCGACCGATGTCGAATTGCCGCTTGCGCTGGAACAGCTGCAGGCGCGTGGCGATGATCGCGTCGCGCTGCGTGGCTTGTACGAGCGTTTCGAGTTCCGCTCCTGGTTGCAGGCGATTGATGCCGATGATGAGGGGGAGGGGGCTGATTCCGGCAGCCGCAGCATTGCTGCGGCACGCGCGGCGAGCGCCGCACGCAATTTTGCCGAGGCAGAGG
>JAVEVA010000144.1:0-3674 GCA_034005275.1 Thauera sp.
ATCCAGCGTGCCATTCACCCCTTCGACGATGCGACGGAAATCACCCTGGTGACGACCCGCATCCGCGCGCGTCGCCAGCCGGCCGTCGATCGCCGCCTGCGACAGCATCCCGGCATCGTCAATCATCGCCTGAACATTGTTGCGCACCGCCGCCAGCGCCTGCTCGATCTCACCGAGCTCGTTGTCATCATGTACCGGAATCTCGTCCGCCAACCGTCCGGCAGCCACCCCTTGCGCCGCGAGCGCCACGCGGTGCAGACCGGTGAGCACCGTACTGACCAGCAGGCCGAACACCAGCGCCAGCGCCGCCGCCAGCACGCAGAGAGCAACCGCCAGCGCCAGCTGCCAGTTCGCTGCCTTCAGCAGGGCCGCCGTCTGGCGGGTGATGTCGCCGGCGATGAGATCCTCGACTTCCTTCATGCCATTGATCTTGCTGGTGATGGTCTCGAACCAGTGCGCCGGCTCAACGGCAAAATAACCGAACTCCATCCGCTCGAGCGCCTGCTGACGCAGGCGCTCAGCTTCAACGCCGACCGCACTGCGCAGCACACCATCCAGCGCATCCGCCCACTGTTCCGGCGCTCGAGCGCGAAAACCGTCGAGATGGACGTCCTGGGCGGTGATGATTGCAATCACCCGTCGATGCAGTTCCAGCGAGGCGCGCTGGTTGGCGGCAAACAGGCCGTTGAGGGCGGCACGCTCGCGCCCGGCCTGCTCCTTGGCACTCACGAACATCAGATAGGTGGTCATGTCGCGCACCAGTTCGGCCGCTTCGGCCGCCGCCGCACTGCGCTCGAGCACTGCGAGCAGATCGCCGATGGTGTCGGAATAATAGCCAAACGCGGCACCGCTGCTGAGACTGAGGCTGCCGACTTCGCTTCGTTTGCCCGCCAGGGCAGCCAGGCTGCGCCCGGCGGTGTCGAGTGCCGCCACCACCGCAGGTGGCAACGCGGCAGACTCGGCGACCCAGCTCTGCAAGGCGGCACGATGGCGGTCGGATTCACTGCGCTGGGCGTCGAGCTCGACACGGAAATTGCTGCCGCCCGAGCCGACGAAGCCGGTGGACAGGCCGCGCTCCTTCTGCAGTTCATGAATCAAGCCGCTCAGATGGACACTGAACTCGCTGAGGCGGACGCTCGCGCTCAGGGTGCTGCGTGCCTGCCACTGGCGGGCGAGGTCGGCAATCGCGTAATACAACACACAGGCGATCACCAGCGCGAACAAGGCAAACAGGCGCAGACGGATTGAGCGCCAACCGTATTTTCCAGCTTCCATCAGCTCTTCACCTCAAATTCCTCGCCCGAATTGACCGCACTGCGCACTCAACGGCAATCAGTTTTCTGCTGCTGCGCCGTCCTCACCGCCGATGCGAGCCAGCATGGCGATTTCGTCGGTGGACAGCACGCGCTCGACATTGAGGATGATGATGAATTCACCATCCACCTTGCCCATCCCCTGGATGAAATCGGCACGGATCTTGGCGCCGAACGCCGGCGGCGGCTCGATCTCGCTGCGCGGAATTTCCAGCACCTCGTTGACCGCATCGACAATCACGCCGAGATCCTGACTGCCTTCCTCGCCTTCAAGTTCGACGATGACGATGCAGGTACGGCGTGAAATTTTCGACAGTCCATCTCCGAAGCGGGCGCTGAGGTCGATCACCGGCACCACTGCGCCGCGCAGATTGATCACGCCGCGAATGAAAGGCGGCATCATCGGAATTTCGGTGACATTGCCGAATTCGATGATTTCCTTGACGTTGAGAATCCCCAGGGCGAAAACTTCTTCGCCGAGGCTGAAAGTAAGGTATTGCTGCGGCCCGCTGTCCCCGCCACCTTGCTGGGTGGCGGGAAGTGTCTTGCCGCTGGCGACGATCTTGCTCATGGCGTATTTCGCTCGACTGCTGGGTTGAGATCAGAAGCGCTCGAAATCGGCTTCGGCGAAACTGACCGGTTTGCCGCTGATCCGGCGTCCCGGGGCCGGTGCGCTGGCTGCGGCGACTTCGGCCGGCGCCGACGCAGGTGCCGGTTTGCGCGCCGTCGCCGCCTTGAAGCCGCCTTGCTCGGCGAGGCTGAAGAAGCCCATCAGCTGCTGCAACTGGCCAGCCTGACCACCGAGCTCTTCGGCAGTCGCCGCCAGCTGTTCCGAAGCCGAAGCGTTCTGCTGGGTGGCCCGGTTGAGCTGGCCCATCGCATTGTTGATCTGCACCACCCCGGTGCTCTGCTCGTGGCTCGCCGAAGCGATTTCCTGCACCAGATCGGAAGTCTTGCGAATCGACGGCACCATCTCGTCCAGCAGCTCGCCGGCACGTTCAGCCATCTTCACCGAATCACCCGCCAGCTCGCCGATCTCCTGCGCCGCCACCTGGCTGCGCTCGGCCAGCTTGCGCACTTCCGCCGCCACCACCGCAAAGCCCTTGCCGTGTTCTCCCGCGCGCGCCGCTTCGATCGCCGCATTGAGTGCCAGCAGATTGGTCTGATAGGCAATGTCGTCGATGATGCCGATCTTGCCGGCAATGTCCTTCATCGCTTCCACCGTCTGCTTGACCGCCTCGCCGCCTTCCGCCGCTTCGGTCGCCGACTGACCGGCCATCGAATCGGTCACCCGGGCATTTTCCGAGTTCTGGTTGATCGACGCCGTCATCTCCTCGATCGACGCTGAAGTCTCTTCCACCGATGCCGCCTGTTCGGACGAGGCCTGCGACAGGCTCTGCGCGGTGGCCGACACCTGACCCGCCGCATTCGACAGCGCATCCGCAGCGCCACGCACCTGCTCGATGATCTCCGCCAGCTTGTCGAAGGAAGCATTCACCGCATCCTGCAGCACGCGGAAATCGCCGACGTAGTCAGCCTTGATCTTCTGCGTCAGATCACCTTGCGACAGCGCCACCATCACCCGCTTCACTTCGTTGATCGGGTCGATCACCGCATCCAGCGTGTTGTTCACCCCGTCGACGATGCGCCGGTAATCCCCCTGGTGACGACTGGCGTCGGCGCGCGTCTGCAGCTTGCCATCGACCGCCGCCTGCGCCAGCAGCCCTGCATCGCTCACCAGCGCATTCACCGCTTCAATACAGGTGTTGAGATTGTTCTTGATGGTGTTGAAATCACCGTTATAGCTGTCGGTGATCGGTGCCGGAATCGCGCCGCGTGCAATCCGATCAACATAATCAGCCGCCACGTTCAGCGGTCCGATCACCGCATCCAGCGTGCCATTCACCCCTTCGACGATGCGACGGAAATCACCCTGGTGACGAGCCGCATCGGCGCGCGTCGCCAGCCGGCCGTCGATCGCCGCCTGCGACAGCATCCCGGCATCGTCAATCATCACCCGCACCGCAGTCTGCACCCCGGCCACCGCCCGAACCACTTCACCAACCTCGTCGCGGACATCGGAATTGAGCTCGAACTGGAAATCGCCCTTGGCCATCTTGTTGGCGGCCCCCAGCACCTCGCCGACCGGACGAGTGATCGAGCGGGTGACGAACACGCCGAAACCGAGCGCAACAATCACCGCAATCGCCGCCAGCACGCTGATCAGGGTCACCGTGCTGTTGGCCAGTTGATTTGCCGCTTCGCCGGCTTCGACCATGATGCGCGACTGGAAGGTGATCAGCTCGCCGACATGCTCCAGATAACTGGACTGGGTGGTGCGCACCGGCCCGAGCAGATGAT